>JANYHJ010000197.1 GCA_025359135.1 Gemmatimonadota bacterium
GCGGCGCATCGGCAGCGCGTCCTTGGGGCCGCCGAGGAAGCCCATGATGGCGGCGAAGGTATCGAGGTTGGACTCGGGCAGTTCCGTCGGCATGCCGAGTGAGCGCGCTCCCGCCGCGTAGCGCGCATCGAGGGTGCGCAGCAAGCCGAACCAGCTCGTCGAGTCCTTGCGCTTCGCTTCGATCTGCGCGTTCATCGCGGAATCGGCGAGCATGCTGATGGGCGCGAAGGACCAGCGAATTCCCTCGAGGAGGCTCGGCAACGGCGTGAGGCCGTGGGTGTCATTCGGGTAGCGCGCGTACTTCATCGTCAGCGACGACGGCATCTTCGCTTCCATCTGTCGCACGAACTTCTGCGTCGGCCGATCGATGGCGCCCTCGAGGCCGCCGCTCGTGACGAAGAGGGTGCGCGGTGAGCGGGTCTCGCGCGCAATCGCCTGCGCGTAGTCGTCCACGGCGGTGGTGTCGTTCCACCAGATCGACGGGCTCATCGCGATGACGACGCGGAAGTAGTCGGGCTTCCGTGCGAGGGCATGCAGGGCGAACAGTCCGCCGAACGAATGTCCGGCAAGGATGCGCATCGGCACCGTGCGCCAGCGGTCGTCGGCCCACGGAATCAGCTCGTCGGTGATGAATGCGGTCGACTTGTCGGCGCCGCCTGCCGTGGGGAATTGCTTCGCGGTGGTGTCGCGCGCCGCGGGGGTGAGCTCACGCGTGCGGTCGATCCCGTTGGCGAGGCCGAGGATGATGAGGCTCGGGATCGTGCCGCGGCTCTCGAGAAAGCGGATGTTGGCGACGTCGGCCGCGTACTGCGCGGTGTCGTTGGCGTCGAGCAGCACGAGCACCGCGTGGCGCTTGGTACTCCACCCGTAGTCGCGCGGCAGCGACACGAACACGGAGCGGTTCGTGTTGAGCGTGGCCGAGTGGACCTCGTGGATCTCGAAGGGGAGGAGGCCCTGCGCGTGCGCGGGTGCGGCGATCGCGAGGGCGAGCAGTGCGGCGGAGAGTCTCATGGCGACAACGTTATACTTTGCACATGGCCTCCGACACCCTCATGATCGCCGGCGCGCAGATCGCGCCAGTCTGGCTCGACCGCTCGGCCACCGTCGCGAAGATCGCGGCGTGGGTGCATCGCGCGGCGGATGCGGGCGCCACTCTCGTGGCCTTCGGCGAAGCGCTCGCGCCGGGCTATCCGTACTGGATCGAGTTCACTGACGGCGCGCGCTTCAACGATCCGGTGCAGAAGGCGCTGCACGCGCGCTACCTCGAGCAGGCGGTGCAGATCGAAGCGGGTCACCTGGATCCGGTGTGCGCCGCGGCCAAGGCACGCGACGTGACGGTGATCGTCGGCGTCATCGAGCGGCCGTCGGACCGCGGCGGGCACAGCGTCTTCGCGAGCCTCGTCTACATCGACGCCACCGGCGCCGTGCGCAACGTGCATCGCAAGCTGATGCCCACGTACGAGGAGCGACTCTCCTGGTCGCCCGGCGATGGACACGGGCTCCGCACCTTTCCACTCGGCGACTTCACCGTTGGCGCGCTCAACTGCTGGGAGAACTGGATGCCGCTCGCGCGCGCGGCGCTCTACGGCATGGGCGAGGACCTGCACGTCGCCATCTGGCCGGGCAGCGTGCGCAACACCGAGCACATCACGCGCACGATCGCGCGCGAGGGGCGCTCGTACGTGCTGAGCGTGGGCGGCGTGCTCACCAAGGGCGACATCCAGGATGCGATGCCACACGCGGCGCTGCTGCGCGAGCGGTTGCCAGCTGTGATGGGTGATGGCGGCACGTGCGTTGCCGGCCCCGACGGCGAGTGGGTCGTGGAGCCCGTGCGCGGTGGCGAGCAGCTGGTGACGGCCACGATCGAACATCGGCGCGTGCGCGAAGAGCGGCAGAACTTCGACGCCGCGGGTCACTACGCGCGGCCGGACGTGCTGCACCTGGTGGTCAATCGCGAACGGCAGACGACGGTGCGACTGTCGCCCTGAGCGGAGCGAAGGACCTGCTTGCGCCGTCCCCGACAAGCAGGTCCTTCGCTTCGCTCAGGACTACAACGCGCTCAGGACGACGACCTCAGCGCTCGAGCCGCACGCCCAGCTGGATCTGGTACGGATCGCCGCGCGTCGCCAGCACGCCAACGCTCTCGTTCACCGTGTAGGTGTAGCGCCGGGTGAGCTGGTTGAATCCAACCACGTTGAGCAGGGCGAGCTGCTGCGAGATCGGGTTGCTCGCCGAGATCCCCTGCGGCAGCAGGTTCTGTCCGCCCCAGTCGGCGTTGAGCAGGTTGGCGACGTTGAGCACGTCGACGAAAAGGGTCGCCTGCTGACCGGCGATCGTGGTGAACGCACGCGAGAGGCGCAGGTCGACGCGCCCGGTCCACGGTGCGCGCGCGCCATTGCGCGTTGCCATCTGCCCGAGGTGTGAGGCGAGGTAGTCGCGCGCCACGCTGTTCGACGCGAGCAGCCGCCGCATCGAGGCCGCGACCGGTGCCGACGTGGCGGGATCGTTGGGGTCGGGGATGAACGCGAGGTCGTTGCCGCTGTAGTCGTCGCCGTTGATGTCGCCGTTGACCACCAGCGAGAAGGGCCGCCCCGAGCTCCCCACGTAACGCGCGCCAAGCACGACGCCGAACCACTCGGGTAGCTCCGCGGCCACCACCACCTTGTGCGGCGCCGAATAGTCGGACGGACCCCATGAGCCGGTGAGGTCGCGCGGATCACCCGTGACCGGCGTGAAGAGGGAGCTCGTGCGGGCGATGCAGCAGTTGAAGGTCGAATTGTCTTGGGCCTTGCTCCACGAGTACGACGCGCGCACGCTCGCGTTGCGTGGCAGCGCCCACGCCGCCTCCACCACCGCGGCGCGACTGCTCGCGCGCCCGGTGGCCACGAGATCGAGTACGTGCGTGAAGGCCGGGTTCACGAAGGCGTTCTTGGCGGTGGTCTTCCCCGCAGCGGTGATCGTCGCGGCCGGCACGAACACCGGCCGATTCCCCTCGTTGTCG
>JANYHJ010000017.1 GCA_025359135.1 Gemmatimonadota bacterium
CGATGGACCGTTCGGACTGCTCGCGCGGTCGCAGGCGGCTGTACGGGGTGGCGCCACCATGGTGCAGGTGCGCCTCAAAGCTGTCGAACCTCGCGGCCTCGTGGAAGTCGCGCGCGTGCTCGTGCAGGGGCTGACGGTGCCGGTCATCGTCAACGATCGCGTCGACGTGGCGCTCGCCGCAGGTGCAGCGGGGGTGCACCTGGGCGCCGAGGATCTCGCGCCGGCCGTTGCGCGAGGCATCGTGCCGGCGGGGTTCATCATCGGCGCGTCGGTGGGAGACGAGTCCGAGGTCGCCGACGCGCGCGCGGCCGACTACGTCGGCATCGGCCCGGTCTATCCCACCGACAGCAAGGGCGACGCAGGACCGGTGATCGGCGTCGCGCGCTTCCAGCGGCTCATGTCGCTCTGCGGGCGACCCGCCGTCGGGATTGGCGGAATTGCGCCCGATTCCGTCAGGGCCGTGATTGAGTGCGGGGCGGCGGGCATCGCGGTGATCCGATCCGTGATCGGCGCGCCGGACCCCGAGGGTGCCGCACGCGCCCTGCGGCAAGCCATGGGCGACACCTCGGAGACGGCGCGATGAGCGAGGTGGCGGTGGTCTCGGGACGCGGCGCCGGTCGCTGGCAGCGCGGCCACCCGTGGATCTTCAAGTCCGACCTCATCGACGCGCCGGCTCCGGTGCCGGGCATCGTCACCGTGCGCGAGCGCAACGGGCGCGTGCTCGGCCAGGCGCTCTGGAGCCCACTCTCGGAAATCGCGCTGCGCCTGCTCGATCGCAACCCGGACGTGCGCATCGACGCCGCCTGGTGGGAGCGCAAGCTGCGCGTCGCGCTCGATCGGCGCGACGGCGTGGACCGCCACGCCACCGCGTACCGGCTCGTGCACGGTGAAGGCGATGGCCTGCCCTCGCTCGTGGTCGATCGCTACGCGCGTTCGCTCGTGGTCCAGTTCATGAGTGCGGGCCTCGAGGCGTGTCGCGGCGACATCGTCGATGCGCTCGAGCGCGTCCACGCGCCCACGGGGATCCTCGCGCGCAACGATGTCGCGCTGCGCCGGCGCGAGGGGTTGAGCGAGACCGTCGAACTGCTGCGTGGCGAGGTGCCGCGCACGATCGAGGTCGAGGAGCACGGCGTACGCTACCTCGCGGCGCCGTGGGACGGGCAGAAGACGGGCGCCTTCCTCGACCAGCGCGAGAACCGCGCCGCCATCGGCCACGTGAGCTGCGGCCGCGCGCTCGACTGCTTCGCCTATCACGGCTCATTCGCGATCCACCTCGCGCGCGGCGCACGCGAAGTCATCGCACTCGATTCGTCGGCGCCCGCGCTCGAGCGCGCGCAGGAGAACGCGACGCTCAACGGCTTCGCGCACGTCGTGCCCGTGGTGGCCGATGCCTTCGAGTGGTTGCGCGAAGCCGAGCGCAACAAGGAGAAGTTCGACACGATCGCGCTCGACCCGCCGGCGTTCGCCAAGAGCAAGGCGTCGCTCCCCGCCGCGATCCGCGGCTACAAGGAAGTGAACCTGCGCGCGATGCGCATCCTCGCGAGCGGCGGACACCTCTTCACCGCGAGCTGCTCGTTCCATCTGGGCAAGGCGCAGTTCCTCGACATGCTGCAGGACGCCGCGGCGGACTCGGGGCGGCGCCTCGCACTTCGCGCGATCTACGGACAGCCCGTGGACCATCCCGAAGTGCTCGGCATCCCCGAGACTGGCTACATCAAGGGGGCGATGCTCGAGGCGCTGGACTAGTCGTCCCGGTAGTCGCCCTGTATGCAGTGAAGGACCGCAGCGGCATGCGAGCGACTTGGTCGTGGCGCGGTCACGAGCGCCGCTTTGCGTCGCCGAGCGGCGTGAACTGCCGCGTGAAGAGCGCCATCGACTCCACCAGCCCCGCCGGTGCGCCCCCCGCGATCTCGCGTACGTCGCGCACCAGGTGCGCCTGATCGAAGTAGCCGCACTGAAGCGCCACCTGTGTCCATCGGCGCGGTTCCTCGTGCCATGCCGCGAAGACCCGCTGCACGCGCCGGATGCGCGCAAGGAGCTTGGGCGAGATCCCCACATCGCGCGCGAACATTCGCTGCAGGTGACGCGTCGTCACCGCCACCTCGTCGGCCAGCTCGGCCATCGACACGCTGCCATCCGTGGTCACGACACGCGCCACCGCGCGCACCACACGCGCGTCGGGTCCCGGACGCGCGCGTCGCGCCGCCATGAGCGCATCGCCGAGCGCGGCCACGCGCGCGCGCACGGTACGCGCGTGAGTCGCGCGGTCACGCGCCACCTCGAACGCGCCGCCGAGTGCCATCCAGCGGTCGGTGAGCGAATCCATGCGCGGCGTGAACCAGGCGCCGCCGAACGGATGCAGCCGTGCGGCCACGAGCCGCACGTCCCCGCTGGCCTGCACTGCAAATGGTCGCGTGATCTGGCCGACCAGCATCGCCCGCGGCTGCTGCACGAGACGGCCGCCGAGCATGCGGGCGCGCGTCGGCGCGCCCAGCGAGAGGATCACCTCCGGCGATCCATCGGGAATGGCCGGCGCCGCGTCCTTGAGCGCAGTCGGTGGCGCGCGCATCACCCAGAAGCAGCGCACGATGTCCGCGAGCGCGGCTG
>JANYHJ010000024.1 GCA_025359135.1 Gemmatimonadota bacterium
ACACGTCTCGAGGGCAGGTCGAACCAGAGGGACTTTGCCACGGCCCGGCGCCAGCCGCTGAAGCGGTGGAGCATCACCACGTCAGGAATCGTCAGGACCGTCCGTGCGGGCCGCATGAGCAACACGGCATAGTTCACGTCACCCGTTACGTGCGTGACCGTGCCTTGATGGCGCGCCGCCGCCAGCGTGTTCCGGACCCGCGGCACGATGCCGCGGCTGGGCGCCGGACATTGCCACACCGTCGGCCGGATGTCGCTCGGAAGCGCCCGGATGATGTCGGGGAAGAGTCGTTCGAGGCTGAAGTTGCCGCGCTGCGGATGGCGCTGAACGAACGTGACGTCGATCATGCCACGCGAGGGAGCGTCGCGTCGCCGATGGGTGCCCTCCGGTGTCCCGCGGCGCGGGCCACCAGGGACGCGAGGCGCGTGCGCGCGAGCGGCTCTGGCATGGGCGAAAGCTACCCGGCCACCGGAACGACGCGAGGGCGACATCTTTGTCCGCCATGACGTCGTTGGATCGCCGCGGCCCACTTGTCCTCGCTGTTGCCGTCATCGGCATCTCGTTCGCCGCGCCACTCATCCGGCTCTCGGCGGCGGCGCCGCTCGCAATCGCGACGTGGCGCCTCGGCCTCTCGATGGTCATCATCGCGCTCGCGCTGGCCGTCACGGGTGGATGGCGCCAATGGCAGCGGCTCACGGTGCGCGAGCTGGGCGTCGCACTCGCGGCGGGGGTTGCGCTCGCGATCCACTTCTGGTCGTGGAACGCGAGCCTGCGCTACACGAGCGTCGCCGCCAGCGTGGTCCTCGTGAACATTCAGCCCGTGCTCGTGGCCGCGCTCTCGGGGCCGTGGCTCGGTGAATCGCTCGAAAGGCGCCAGTGGGTGGGCGTGGGCATCGCACTGGTGGGCGCATTGGTGGTGGCGCTTGCCGATGCCGGGGGTGCGGCCGGCGGCATCTCGCTCGATTCCGGCGCACTCTACGGCGACGGACTCGCGCTGTTGGGCGGCGTCATGGCAGCGCTCTACTACTTGGCGGGACGACGGCTTCGGCAGAAGCTCGATCTCTGGCCGTACGTCGGACTCGTCTACGGCGCGTGTTTCGTCACGCTCGTGGCGTTCGCGTTCGCCGCGGGGATACCGCTCACGCCGCAGCCGCCCCGCGAACTCGCGATCTTCGCCGCGCTCGCGGCCGGTCCGATGCTGGTGGGACATACTGGCATGAACTGGGCGCTCAAGCACATGCCGGCATACGTCGTCAACCTCACGGTGCTCGGCGAGCCCGTTGGTGCGACGCTGCTCGCGTTGGTGCTGCCGTGGATCCGTGAAGTCCCCACGTTCTCCACGCTTGCGGGGGGCGTGCTGGTGCTGGTGGGCGTGCTCGTCACCGCGCGACGCACATCGGCGGCCAGAGGCGAGTGGGCGCCCTCGTGATCACGCAACGCACTTCACCCGCCCGGCGCGAGTGGGCCATTAGCTTTTCGTCGTGACGTTTTCGACGCCGCGCTGGCGTCCGTCACTTCCTTTGCGACCAATCCTGCGGCCATGAACGCGCTCGCGCTCGACATCGCAGTCACGCGCGGCGGCGTCATCGAATCGCGGCACCTGGTGCACGGCGTCGTCGTCGCACCGGACGGTCGTGTCGTGGCGAGCGTACGCGACGCCGACATCGTGACGATGTGGCGGTCCTGCGCGAAGCCGTTTCAGGTCATGCCGCTCCTCGAAGGCGGCGGTTTCGATGGACTGCCGTGGGGTGAGCGTGAACTGGCGCTCGCCTGCGCCTCGCATGGCGGCGAGCCCGAGCACGTGGACCTGGCCGAGGCGATGCTCGAGGCGCTGGGGCTCGAGGAGGGTGACCTCGCCTGCGGGCCACACGAACCGCTGTCGGCGCGTGGCATGCGCATCGTGCACGAAACGAAGGAGCGCGTCACGCGCCTCCACAACAACTGTTCGGGCAAGCACGCCGCGATGCTCGCGGCTGCGCGCATGCACGGCGTACCGACGCAAGGCTACGAGCGGCCGGCACACGCGGTGCAGCAGGCCTGCGCGAGGGCCGTGTCCATCTGGACCGGCGTGCCGGTCGACGAATTCGTGATGGGCACCGACGGCTGTGGCGTGCCCGTGTTCGGGCTTTCGCTCACGCGCATGGCGCTCTCCTTCGCGCGCCTCGTCGACGCCGTCCGGCGCGGACACGAGGTGCCGAGCCGCATCATGGCTGCGATCCAGGCCCATCCGATGTTGCTGGGCGGCACGGACCGCTTCGACACCGTGTTGCTCGAGGAAACGGGCGGACGCATCTTCGCCAAGGTGGGCGCAGAGGGGGTGCACACGGTGGCGTTGCTCGACCATGGCTTGGGGCTCGCGGTCAAGGTGGAGGATGGCGCCACCCGTGCCCAGTATCCCGCCGTGCTGCGCGCTCTGCAGCAGCTGGGGGCGCTTCCCGCAACACTGCCACCTCGCCTCGCGGAATTCCTCGTGCGCCCGGTGCGCAACACCCGCGGCGAGGCCGTGGGCGACGTCGCGCCGCTCGCCTGATGCGCAACGCTTTCGTATCCCCCGCGCGCGAATGATGACGCAGACGGCGACCACTCCCGCTAGCCTGTTGCTCGACGACGCGACTCGCCTCCTCGTGCGGCTGGCCGCGGCATCGTGTGCCGGAAGCGAGGCTCAGCTGCGCTCCGTACTCTCGGCGATCCACGCGGCCGCCGTGAATCCGGTGTGGGTCGAAGAGGTGATCTTGCAGTCGTACCTGTTCGCCGGTTTTCCGCGTGGTCTCAACGCCGCGCGGGAGTGGCGCCGCATCTCGGGGCGGGCGGCGCCTGCGGAGGATCCGGATGCGGCGCACGCGTCGCCCGCGAGCTGGCGCGAGCGGGGCGAAGCGACCTGCGGTGTGGTGTACGGTCCGTTCTACGCCAAGTTGCGGCAGAACATCCGGGCACTGCATCCGGCGCTCGACAGCTGGATGATCGTGGAAGGGTACGGCAAGGTGTTGGGACGGCCGGGGCTCGACCTCGGCCGGCGCGAACTCTGCGTGGTGGCCTCATGCGCCGCGCAGCGGCAGGACCGGCAATTGCACTCGCACCTGCACGGCGCGCTCCATGCCGGAGCCTCGCCCGCTGATGTCGAGGGCACGCTGCACACGATCGCCGATTTCCTGTCGGCGGACGACGTGCAGCGCTATACCATGCTGTGGGCGCGCGTGCGTGCCATGGCCGTGCCGCAAACGGCGGATTAAACGGAGAGCTTCGTGTTCATTGATCGCGTGGTGGTGAAGGTGGCGGCCGGGACCGGTGGAGCGGGATGCATGTCGTTCCGGCGCGAGTACCGCGTGCCGATGGGCGGTCCCGACGGCGGCGACGGCGGCCGTGGCGGCGACGTCATCGTGCTCGGCGACGACAACCTCGCGACGCTCCTCGACTACACCTACCGCGATCAGTGGGCGGCCGAGCATGGCGACAATGGCAGCGGCAACAACAAGTCGGGGCGCTCCGGCGACGACATCGTCATGCCCGTGCCGCTTGGCACCGTGCTCAAGGACGCGGATAGCGGCGTGATCCTCTTCGAGATCCTCACGAACGGCGAGCGGCGCGTCATCGCGAAAGGCGGGCGGGGCGGCAAGGGCAACAACTTCTTCGCCACGCCCACGCACCAGTCGCCGCGCGAGTGGCAGCCCGGCGAGGCCGGCGAAGCGCGCAACATCGAGCTCGAGCTCAAGCTCATCGCCGACGTGGGCCTCGTGGGCCAGCCGAACGCGGGCAAGTCGACGCTGCTCTCGGTCATCAGCGCGGCACGCCCCAAGATCGCCGACTATCCGTTCACGACGCTGCAACCGAACCTGGGCGTCGTCGCCCTCTCGGGACATCGTACCTTCGTGGTCGCCGACATTCCGGGCATCATCGAAGGCGCCCACGAGGGAAAGGGCCTCGGCCTCCAGTTCCTGCGCCACATCGAGCGCACGCGCGTGCTCGCGTTCGTCATTCCCATCGACGCGATGGACTGGCAGCTCGAGTACGATCAACTGCGAAAGGAAATCCGCGAGTACTCCGCGGAGCTCGCGGACAAGCCGCACTGCGTCATCTTCTCGAAGATGGACCTGATGGGTGAATCGTACATTCCGCCCATCGAGGCAGCGGGCGCCTTCGGGATGTTCGCGATCTCCGCGCCCGCCCGCAGCGGGCTCGACGAGCTCAAGGACGCCTGGTGGACGCAGCTGCTGGGCATGAAGAAGCAGCAGGCAGCGGCGAATACCGCCGAAGGTGGCGCCGAGCCGGGCTGAGTCCGACGAGCGCCATGCGGCGCTCGCCCTCTCCTTGGTCAACGGGATCGGGAGTGCGACGCTTCGGGAGTTGATCGCGCGATTTGGATCGGCGTCGCAAGCGTTGCATGCCCGCGCCGACGCGGCGCACTTGCGCGAGGCCGCGACCCACTTCGAGGCGGACGCCGGGCGCATCGGTGCGGCGTTGTTCGTGCGCGGGGAGGCGGCATATCCCGAGAAGCTCCTCGCGCTCGAGCATCCACCGCTTTGGGTCACCACACGCGGCGACTGCGAGCATCTGGCCGCCGTTGGCGTCGCGATCGTGGGAACGCGCGAGGCCTCGCCGTACGGTACGCGAATCGCCCGCGAGATCGGAGCGACGGTCGTGCGCGCAGGCGGCGTGGTCGTGAGTGGTCTCGCCCGTGGCATCGATGCGGTGGCGCATCGGGCCGCCCTCGAGGCCGGCGGTGCGACCATTGCCGTGCTCGGCACCGGCGTGGACGTGCCGTATCCAACCGGACACCGCGCGCTCCTCGACGAAGTGGTGAAGCACGGGCTGGCAATGAGCGAACTGCCGCCTGGCGCACGCGGCACGCCAGGCGCGTTCCCCAATCGCAACCGGATCATCGCGGCGCTTGCCCGGGTCACGATCGTGGTCGAGGCTGGCCGCTCGAGCGGCGCGCTGATCACGGCCAATTGCGCCGCGGCCATTGGTCGAGAAGTCATGGCCGTGCCCGGTCCCGTGGAGGCACCGCAGAGCATCGGGTGCAATCAGCTCATCCGCGACGGCGCGTACATCGTGACCGAGATCGCCGACGTGTTGCACGCGGCTGGGCTCACCGTGGCTGTGGCGCCCGAGCGAGGGAGCAAGCTCGTCGGTCCGGCGCGCGCCGTCTGGAACGCGCTCGCGCAAGGGCCGCTCGATGCCGACGCGCTCGCCGCGGTGAGCCGGCTGCCCGCTCGCACGTGCCTGACGGCGATCACGGAGCTCGAGTTGGCGGGACTCGTCGAGTGCGGCTTCACGGGCGAGGTCCGGCGCCGGTAGTCGTTCCGAGCGAAGCGACGAACCCACTCTTGCCTTTCGATCGTAACGAGCAGGTCCTTCGCTGCGCTCAGGACGACTACAATGCACCATGCACCCGCGCCATCTCTACGTACACGTCCCGTTCTGCGCGCGGCGCTGCTCCTACTGCGACTTCTCCATCGCGGTGCGTCGCACGGTGCCAGCCGCGACGTTCGCTGCCGCGGTCGCATCCGAACTCGACCTCCGCTTTCCGCCAAGCACCATTCCCTGGCGCGCCGAGACGCTCTACTTCGGCGGGGGCACGCCCTCGCACCTGGGCGCGGCCGGCGTGGAGCGCCTCATGGACGTGATGCGCGCGCGCGTCGCGCTCGACGAGGGCGCTGAAGTGACGCTCGAGGCCAACCCCGAGGACGTCACGCTCGACGCGGCGCGCGCTTGGCGCCGCGCAGGCATCTCGCGCGTCTCGCTCGGTGCGCAGTCGTTCGACGATCGCGTGCTCGCGTGGATGCATCGCAACCACGACGCCGCGACCACCACGGCCGCATTTCACGCGCTGCGCGAGGCCGGATTCGGCGACCTCTCGCTGGACCTCATCTTCTCGGTGCCCGAAGCGCTCGAACGCGACTGGTCGCGCGACCTCGACGCCGCGCTCGCGCTCGCGCCCGAACACCTCTCGCTCTACGGCCTCACGATCGAGCCGCACACGCCACTCGCTCGCTGGGCGGAGCGTCGCGAAGTCACCGAGGCCCCGGAAGAGCGCTACGCCGATGAGTTCATGCGTGCGCACCGCGAAGCCAGTGCGGCCGGGTTCGCGCACTACGAGGTCTCGAACTTCGGCCGGGGCGGCTTTCGCGGCCGCCACAACTCGGCCTACTGGCGAGCGGTGCCGTACGCGGGCCTCGGGCCGTCCGCACACGAGTTCGACGGCGCCACCCGGCGCTGGAACGTGGCCCCGTATGCCGAATGGCAGCGCGAACTCGCAGCCGGCCGGGACCCGATGGAAGACAACGAACTTCTCAATTCGTCTGAAACGGTCACCGAAGGGGTGTACCTTGGACTGCGCACCGACGCGGGTCTCGAACTTGCAACCCGTGAGTGGGTGACCGCAGAACCCTGGATCGCTGCCGGGTGGGCAGAGCGCCGAGGGAGCCGTCTGATACTTTCCCCACAGGGGTGGCTACGCATGGACGGCATTGCCTTGACGCTCATCGGAAGTCGTTTGTAGGATTCAACTTATGTCATTCGCCGAGCTCAACGAACGGGAACGCCGGGTCCTCGCGGCGGTTATCCAGAGCTACGTCGAGACCGCCGAGCCGGCGGGCTCGCGCGCCATCGCGCGCAAGTTCGGGCTGGGGGTCTCGCCGGCGACGATCCGCAACACCATGAGCGACCTGGAAGAGAAGGGCTTCCTCTTCCATCCGCACACCTCGGCCGGACGCGTGCCCACCGACCTGGCGTACCGCGCGTACGTCGAATCGCTGACTGACGTGGTGCCGCCCGCTCCCCCTGAGGCGCGCGAGCTCGAGCGCGCTCTCCGCGATGGCGACAACACGATCGAGGCCATCCTGCGCCGGGCTGCCCAGACGCTTGGCGTGCTGACGCAGGAACTGGGCGTCGCACTCGGGCCCCGCTTGGACCAGACGGTTCTCGAGCGACTGGCGCTGCTCCGTGTCTCGAACGATCGCCTCATCCTGGCCCTCACACTCACCGGTGGCCTGGCGCGCACCCTGTTCGTTGACGTGCCGGGCGAAATCGCCGACGCCGCCGTACACGAGGTCCAGCGCGTTCTCAACGAGCGCCTCGCCGGGTTGTCCCTGCGCGACATCCGGTCCACACTCGGCTCTCGCCTTCGCGACGCCGTCACCCCGGGCCACGTCAGCGAGTTGCTCAACATCTTCATCGAAGAGGGCGAGCAGATGTTCGACCTCCCGGTCACCGGTGTCGTCTCCGACGTCGTGCTGGGACAGCCATCGCTGCTGGCCGAACATCCCGAGTTCAGCGATCTGGATGGCATGCGGCGCGTGATGGAGCTGACCGAGACGCGCCACCGGATTGCCGAGGTGCTGCGCCAGCGTCACCCCGGCCCGGGCCTCCAGATCACGATCGGCGGTGAACATGGCGAGGGGCTGCTCGAGCGCTTCACGCTCGTCACGGCCGAGTACCATGCGGGTTCGATCAGCGGCGTGATCGGCGTCATCGGGCCGACACGGATGCCGTACGACAAGGTGATTTCTCTCGTCACGCACACGAGCCGGCTCGTGTCGGACCTTCTCCACTAAGCGCACTTCGGACCGATGGCCGACTACTACCTGACATTGAACGTCGAGCGCACTGCGACCGACGACGAGATCAAGAAGAACTACCGCCGCTTGGCGATGCAATTCCATCCCGACAAGAACAACGGGAGCAAGGAGGCGGAGGAGCGGTTCAAGGACATCACCGAGGCGTACGACGTCCTCCGTGACCCGCAGAAGCGCGCGGCCTACGATCGCTACGGCGAGGAAGGGTTGCGGCGCGGTGCCGGCGACGGTGGCTTCCACCACGTGGACCTGTCCGAGGCGCTCAACATCTTCATGCGCGACTTCGCCGGTTTCGGCGACGTCTTCGGCAACGCCGCAGGCGCGGCCGGGCAGTCGGGCCCGCGTCCAGGCGGCGACGTGAAGGTGACGATCCCGCTCACGCTCGCGCAGGTCGCCAGTGGCGTCGAGAAGACGATCACGATGAAGTTGCTCGAAGGATGCGACAAGTGCGGTGGCAACGGCGCCGAGCCGGGCACCAAGCCGAGCAAGTGCCAGACGTGCGCGGGCACGGGTGAAGTGCGGCGCGCGCAGCGCTCGTTCTTCGGGCAGTTCGTGAGCGTCGCGCCGTGCCCGACCTGCGGTGGAGAAGGCGTGTCGATCGCGTCGCCGTGCAAGAAGTGCAAGGGCGAGGGCCGCGTGCGCGGTGAGCGTCAGGTGACGGTCAAGATTCCGCCCGGTGTGGCCACTGGGCAGTACATGACGCTGCGGGGCCAGGGGAACGTCGGTGCGCGTAGCGGCCCTCGGGGCGATGTGCTCGTGCTCTTCGAGGTCGAGGACGACCAGCGCTTCGAGCGGGAAGGGGAGGACCTCTACACCGAGATTCTCTGCACCTATCCGCAGATGGCGCTCGGCGCCGATGTCGAGGCACCGGCGGTCAGCGGTACGCTGACCCTGCGCGTGCCGGCCGGTACGCAGAGCGGGCAGCTCTTCACCCTGCGCGGACGTGGCCTGCCGCGCGTCAACGCGAGCGGCGTCGGCGACATGCACGTGCGCGTGCAGCTCTGGACACCGACCGAGCTGTCGAACGACGAGAAGCGGTTGATCGAGCAGCTCAACGTGCTGCGTCCCAATGTGCAGCAGCCGAAGAACAAGAGCCTCTGGAGCAAGATGAAGGACGCACTCGGCGCGTGACCTGGACAACGTTTCGCATCGTGCCGGGAATCGGCCGTGACGCGGTGATCGCGGCACTGTTTTCTGCGGGTGCGCAGGCCGTGCAGGAGGAGGGAGCCGCGATCATCACGAGCTTTCCCGAGACGGTGGATGTAGCGGCCGTACGCGCGGCCGTGCGTGAAGCCGATCCCACGGCCATGGTGGCTTCGGGCGACCTGCCCGACATCGACTGGAGCGAGGCGTGGAAGGCACGGCTCGTGGCGCATCACGTTGGCGGGCTGACGATCTCGCCCCCGTGGCTCGCTCAAGGTCGCGATCCGGCCACGACCATCGTCATCGATCCCGGCATGGCGTTCGGAACCGGTGATCATCCCACGACGCGCGGCGTGCTGCGGTTGCTCGCGCGCTTCGTGCGGCCCGGCATGAGCGTGGCCGACCTCGGCGCGGGCAGTGCCGCCCTGGCCATCGCGGCCGCCAAGCTCGGCGCCACGCGCGTGGCCGCCGTGGAACTCGATCACGATGCGATCGAGAACGCGGTCGAGAACACGATCACGAACGGTGTGGCGGACCACGTGCGGGTGATCGAGGGCGACGCGTACGCATTGCTTCCGCTCCTGGCACCCGTCGATCTCGTGCTCGCGAACATCATCTCGAGCGTGCTCGTCCCGTTGCTTCCCGCGATTGCCGCGGCGCTGCCGCCCGGCGGTGTCGCGATACTCAGCGGGCTCCTGGTCGAAGAGCAGGCCCAGATGCGACAGGCGTTCGCCCTGGGTGGGTGGCGCGAAGTGGCAGCTGACGAGGAGGCCGCCTGGTGGAGCGTCGCGATTCAGCGTCCGTAGCCACGTTCTTCGCGCCCGATCCGCTCGAAGCGGGGCAAACGGCGCTTCTCGGCGAGGAGGTCGCGCACCACATGCGCGTTCGTCGAGTCGAACTCGGTGATGCGGTGCGCCTGGTCGACGGTGTCGGCGGGCGGGCGCTCGGCACGCTTCGGCGACTGGCCAAGGGGAGTGCGCACGTGGAGGTGGGCGCCAGCGTCGAGCAGGTGCCGCATCCGGTGGACATCCATCTGCTCGTGCCGGTGGCCGATCGCGAGCGCATGCTCTGGCTCGCGGAAAAGGTGACGGAGTTGGGCATCTCGTCATGGCGGCCCGTGACGTGGAAGCGCTCCAGGAGCGTGAGTCCGCGTGGCGAGGGCGCAGCGTTTCACGCCAAGGTGCGTTCTCGAATGACGGGCGCGTTGGAGCAAAGTGGCAGGGCGTGGCTGCCGACACTCTATCCAGATGCTCCGCTGGACCGCGCGCTCGTGGCGTTGCCCGAAGGCGGGCGACTGCTGCTCGTCGCAGGTGGAGTTCCGCTGTTGTCTGCCATGCGGGGCGACGATGCTCCCCAGGCACCGATCATCATCGCGGCAGGTCCCGAAGGTGGCATGGAGGATGACGAGGTGGAACGCTTCACCGCGGCCGGCTTCCGTCCGATCGGCCTGGGCGATGGTATCCTGAGATTCGAGACCGCAGCACTGGCGGCGCTGGCCGTGCTGCGTGCGAGCCTCACTTCCTGATCGACGAGACACCCCATGCCAGAACAGTGCCTCTTCTGCCGGATGGTTTCCGGCGAGATCCCCGTCAACAAGGTGGCCGAGACCGCAGAGTGCCTGGCGTTTCGCGACGTGCATCCGCAAGCGCCGCAGCACATCCTGATCATCCCGAAGCAGCACCACTCGTCGCTCAACGAGGTGCTGGACCATGCGGTGCTGGGAAAGATGACCGCGCTGGCGGCAGGGATCGCGGCTGCCGAGGGGTTCGCGACCGCGGGATATCGCACGGTGATCAACACCAACCGGGACGGTGGCCAGACGGTGTTTCACCTGCACATGCACATGCTGGCGGGGCGACAGTTGCACTGGCCGCCCGGTTGAGCGGGGCAGCGTCGCGCCGAACTTGCTTGCTTGACGCAAAACCGTGAGGCTTCGTACGTTCAAAGGCTTTCCCGTTTTGCGCTTTGCTGACCCACGCTCATCGACTGTCGGAGGCTCGTGGCCGCGCTCCTCGCCCGCCTGCAAGGCGACCTCACGGGTGCCCGCAAGGCACAGGACAAGCCGCTGACGCTCCTCCTCGGCACGATCGTGTCCGAAGTCAAGAACCGGGTGCTCGAGCTGACCCGCGACCTGAGCGACGACGACACGGTCGACGTGCTGCGGAAGCAGATCAAGCGGCGCCGGGAGTCTGCGGAGATGTACGAGAAGGGAGCGCGCGCCGATCTGGCCGCGGTCGAAACCGCCGAACTCGCCGTGCTCGAACGCTATCTTCCCGCTGCGCCCTCGAACGACGAGGTGCGTGCCGCCATCCAGGCCGCCATCGCCGCCGGCGCCAACAACGTCGGTGCCCTCATGGGCAAGGTCATGCCGCAATTCAAGGGCAAGGTCGACGGCGGCGTCATCAACGCCATCGCTCGCGAGGAACTCGCGCGAGCGGGGTGAGTCCCCACGCGTGAATACCCACGCCCTCGCTGTCCTCGAGTTTGAGCGCGCCCTCGCGCTCGTCGCCGGTCGCGCCCCATCGGCGCTCGGCGCTGCGCGGGTGCAGTCGCTCAGGCCGCGTTCGGATCGCGCCTGGCTCGACGCAGAGCACGCGCGCGTCGCCGCCATGCGCGCGCTGCACGAACACGAAACGCGCTGGAATCCGCAGCGCCTGAGCGACCTACAGGCCGCGCTCACGCGCCTGCGCCTCGAAGGCACGGTCTGGAGCCCGCTCGATCTGCTCGGCGGGGCGACGCTACTCGCCTCGTCGCGCCGCACGGCCGATGCGCTGAATGACGAGCGACGCCCAGCGGCCGCCCGCGCCATGCTCGCGGCGCTCGCGGGCATGCTCGTGCGCCTGCCGAAGGAAGAGGACGCGATCACGGCGCTCATCTCCGACGACGGAGCGGTCAAGGACGACGCTTCACCGGACTTGCGCCGCATCCGCCGCGAACTCCGCGGCGCCGAGGCGGAACTCATCCGCCTGCTCGAGCGCGTGGCGAGCAGCCTGCCCGACCACCAGCGCGTGCTCGATGCGTCCGTGACCGTGCGCAACGGCCGCTATGTGATTCCCGTGCGGCGCGAGGCACGCGTCACCGTGGGTGGCATCGTGCACGACACGTCGGGTTCCGGCGCGACGCTCTTCGTCGAGCCGCCGGCCGCCGTCGAGTTCGGCAATCGCATCCGCGAGCTCGAGGGGGAGGAGCACGAGGAGGTCGAACGCCTCCTGCGCATGGCCACCGATCGGTTGCGGCCGTTTCACCCGCTGCTCGTATCGGCATTCGACGCGCTGGTGGAGTTGGAGTCGCTTTCCGCTCGCGCGCGCTTTGCCCTCGACGTCCAGGCCGCACCCGTGGATTTCGGCGAAGCTGGCGGCGAAATCCGCATCGTCAACGGACGACATCCGCTGTTGGTGGCGCAGGGCGTGGACGTCGTGCCTTTCGACCTGCGGCTCGCGGCGAACCAGCGCACGCTGCTGCTGTCCGGGCCGAACACGGGCGGCAAGACCGTGCTCCTCAAGGCCATCGGACTGACGTTTGCGCTGCTGCAGGCTGGCGTTCCCGCGCCGGTCGGCGTCGGCAGCCTGCTTCCCCTCGTCGACGACATCTTCGCCGATGTGGGCGACGAGCAGTCGATTGCGGCGTCGCTCTCCACCTTCAGCGCGCACCTCAAGAACATCTCCGAGATTCTCGAGCGCGCGACCTTCGCGTCGCTGGTGCTGGTCGACGAACTGGGTTCCGGCACCGACCCGCAGGAGGGGGGCGCACTCGGCGCGGCGGTGCTCGAGTCGCTCACTGCGCGCGGCGCACTCACCGTGGCCACGACGCACCTCGGCTCGCTCAAGGAGTTGGCCACCGAGGTGCCGGGCATCGTGAATGCCTCGCTGCAATTCGATGCCGAGCGACTCGCGCCCACGTATCGCCTCATCATCGGCGTTCCGGGTCGCTCATACGGACTCAGCATCGCGCGACGACTCGGACTCCCGAGCGACGTGCTCGCGCGCGCCGAAGAACGGCTGCCGCGCGCCGAGCGCGACTACGAGAAGCTGCTCGGCGATCTGGAGAAGCGTTCCGCCGAGCTTGCCGAACGCGAACGTGACGCCGCGGAACTCCGCGACAACGCGGCCGAGCGCGTCGGACGGCTCGTCGAACGGGAGGAGGTGCTCAAGAAGAAGGAGCGGAGCGCGGAGCGTGACGCGCGCGAGCAGGCGCGACGCTTCCTGCTCGATGCGCGGGCCGACGTCGAGGCGGCGGTGAAGGCGGTCAAGAGCGCGCAGGCCGACGTGTTGGACGAGGTCGCGCGCTCCGCACGACGCGCGGTGGAACAGCGGGCGGTGGACGCCGGTGAACGTGTGCAGGCGATCGATCGCGAATCGGTCGAGTCCGCGCGCGCCACGTTCGGTGTCCGGGGCGAGGTGACCTTGGGCGACACCGTGGCTGTCGCCACGTTGGGTGGCAAGCTGGGACGCGTGGTGGAGTTGCGCGGGGACGAGGCGATCGTGGCCGTCGGTTCGATCAAGCTCACGGTGCCGAGGGCGAGTGTCGCGCGCACCAATCAGCAGCTGCCCACGGAGCCACTCGTGCCGCTGCGCGGCGACATTCCCGAACCCGAGGTGCGGCGCGAGATTGACCTGCGCGGCATGCGTGCCGACGAAGTCGAGGACATCGTGCTGCAGGCCGTGGACGCGGCGGTGCACGCCGACCTCAAGGCCATTCGCATCATCCACGGGAAGGGAACGGGCGTGCTGCGCGAGCGAGTCGCGGAAATGCTGGCCAAGGACACGCGCGTCGCGTCGTTCCGCACCGGGGTGTGGAACGAGGGCGGCACGGGCGTGACCGTGGCGGAACTCGCCTGATGGCGCGCTTCAGCGACGAGTTCCTCGAGCAGCTCAAGGATGGCGCCGACATCGTCGGCATCATCGGCGAGCACGTCAAGCTCAAGCGCACCGGCGGCCAATGGCGCGGTCCGTGTCCGTTCCACAATGGCAAGAATCCCAACTTCTCCGTCGATCCGTCCAAGGGGTTCTATCACTGCTTCAAGTGCAGCGTGTCCGGCACCGCGGTGACCTTCCTCCAGAAGCACCTCGGCATGGAGTGGGCCGACGCGGTGGAGACCGTGGCCAACCGCAGCGGGATTCCGATGCCCTCGCGGCAGGACGACCGGCGCGGACCCGATCCGCGCGAGAAGTATTGGGAGGTGAACGCGGCCGCCGCTGAGTACTTCCAGAAGATGCTCTGGACCGACGACAAGGCAGCCGCGGCCCGCACCTACGTCGAGAAGCGCGCGATCACGCGCGAAGTCGCGGACCGGTTCCAGGTCGGGTTCGCCCCGTTCGAGGCCGGCCTCTTCCGCGAAGCCATGGCAACGCTCGGGTTCGACGAAGCCCGGCTGCTCGAGGCCGGGCTCCTGGTCAAGCGCGAGGAGATCGCGGAGCCGCGTCCGCGCTTCCGGCGCCGGCTCATGTTCCCGATTCTCGACGCGCAGGGGCACGTGGCGGGCTTTGGTGGTCGCGCGCTCGGCGACGAGGAGCCCAAGTATCTCAATTCGGCCGAGGGCGAGGCGTTCACCAAGCGTCGATTGCTGTACGGACTATCGAGCGCGAAGAACCACATTCGCAAGGAAGATCGCGCGCTCGTCGTCGAGGGGTACTTCGACGCCATCCGCCTCATGGCGGCCGGAATCGAGACGGTGGTCGCGCCGCTCGGCACCGCGCTCACCGAGGAGCAGGTGGCGCTCCTGACGCGCTACACGAAGAACGTCTTCCTGTTGTATGACGGCGACGAAGCCGGGCAGAAGGCCACCTTCCGCTCGGGACTCGAACTGCTGCGCGCCGGCGCGCAGGTGCGCGTCGTGACGTTGCCCGGAGACGAGGATCCCGACTCGTTCGTGCAGAAGCAGGGCGGTGCGGCACTCGAAGCGATGCTGTCGCACGGCCTCGACCTGTTCGAGCGCCAGATCCAGCTGCTCGAGCGCGCGGGCTACTTCGCGGACCTGCACAAGAAGCGCACGGCGGTGGACAAGCTCCTGCCGACGCTGCGCGCCACGAAGGATGCGGTGACGCGGGACATCTATGTCGGTCGGCTCGCGGAGGTGTCGGGGGTGTCGGCGGAAACGCTGCTTCGCGAGATGCAGGAACGACCGCCGAGGGGCACGCCGACACATGGGGGCGACGAGCCCGGCCACGCGTCGTCCGAAGGGCCACCAGCGTGGGACGACGCCCCGCAGCCAACCGACGACACGGCCGCACCGCGCAAGGAGTGGATACCGAACAAGAAGTGGCGCGGTCGCCCGCGCGGCCCGGAGTGGGCGGCCTCCAATGCCCCCCTCCGGCCGGCCAAGACGGCGGAGGTCCGGTTCGAGCGCGACCTCTTGCGTCTCATGCTCGTGCACCGGTCATACATTCACCGTGTGCTGGACGAGTATGGACCTGACGTCTGGCGGGATGGGGTGGCAGGCGCCGTCTGCACCACGCTGCGCGAACTCGGGCCCGACGCAACCATGGAGGAATTGGCGGAGGCGCTGGAACCCGAATCCGTGGAATTGGCGCAGAAGCTGTTGCAGGAAGCGGCGGCCGTCTCGGACGCCGAAAAGACGTTCGAGTGGGGGATTGTCCAGTTCCGCATTCGCGAACTTGAAGAGCAGAAGAGCGCGCTCGTGCGCGCGATGCAGGCCACGGAAGGAGCAGAGAAGGACGAGCGGTTCAAGCAGCTTTCGGAGATATCCAACGAAGTGTCGGCCCTCAAGAAGTCGGGCTGGACCGCCTACGCACGCATGAGGAGTTGAGTCAACATGGGAAGCGTCGTTCACGCTGATGTGGGAGCCCTCCTCGGGCTGCAGAAGGAAGACGCAGCTGTGCACGAGCTCGAGGTGGCACTCGCCGCCCTCGGCCCCAAGCGCGTCGGACTCGACAAGGCCAAGGCGCAGCTTGCCGAGGGCCTCACGCGGGCGCGTGCCGCGGTCGCCGCCGAAGAAACGAGGCAGCGGGAGCTGCAGGAACGGATTCGCGATCACAAGGCGATCCACGAGAAAAACGTCGCGCAGCTCGACGTCGTGAAGCGGCTCCGCGAAGCCACCGCAGCGATGGCGCAGGTCGACCGCGCTCGCCGGGTGCTGGCGGACGAAGAGGGCGAGCTGATCGCCCTCGGCCGACGCCTCACCGAAGCACGCGGCAGCGTGCAGACCCTCGAACAGGACGCGGTGGCGCTTGATGCCGAGCAACTGGCGCCGCGGGCCGAGCTGGAGTCGGAGGCGGTGCGCTTGACCGGCGAACTCGACGCGATGCGCGCGCAGCGCGACCAGGCAGCCACCCACGTAGCCAAGGCGCTCCTGGCGCCCTACAACCGGATCAAGACCAAGCGGCCCGGACGCGCCGTGGTCGCGCTGGCGGGCCCCTCGTGCGGCGCCTGCGACACGGTGGTGCCGCTCCAGCGGCGGTCGCAGATGATCGCCACGGGCAAGGTCGAGGTCTGCGAGGCCTGCGGCGTGCTCATGTACGCCGGCGAGGGGTGAGCGCACCCGTAGTGACGGCACCGTCGCGCCGGCCGCGCCCACGCTGGGTCGCGGTGCCCCGGCCGGCGGACGAGCAGGTCCGGTCGCTCGCTTCGGCGCTCTCGTTGCCGGACGTGATCGCGCGCCTCCTCATCACGCGCGGCTTCGACACCGCCGACTCGGCCAAGGAGTTTCTCCGCCCGCGCCTCGAGCGGCTGCACCCGCCCGAGACCATGGGCGGCCTCACCGTGGCCGTCGAGCGGCTGCAGCGCGCGCTGCGCAACGACGAGATGGTGCTGGTTCACGGCGACTACGACGTGGACGGGATCTGTTCGACCACGCTGCTCACGCGCGTGCTGCGGCGGGCCGGTGGTCGCGTGACGCCGTTCATCCCGCATCGTTTGACCGACGGCTACGACCTGACGATGGCGGGGGTGCGGGCCGCGGAGAGCTGTGGCGCCAAGGTCGTGGTCACCGCCGACTGTGGCACCACGGCGGTCGCGCCGATCGCCGAGCTCAACAAGCTCGGCATCGATGTCATCATCACCGACCATCACCTGCCGGGTGGACCGCTGCCCGCCGCGCTGGCGGTGCTCAACCCGCGCGCGCCGGGCAACGGCTATCCCGATCCCGATCTCGCGGCCGTGGGTGTCGCGTTCAAGCTCGCGCTGGCGATTGCGCGCGCGGTTGGTGTCGGCGATGCCTTCGTGTACCGCATGCTCGACCTCGTGGCGCTCGCGACCATCGCCGACGTCGCGCCGCTGCGTGGCGAGAATCGACTCTTCGCCCGCTACGGCCTCAAGCTCATGGCCGAGAGCGATCATGCGGGCATACGGTCGCTGATCCGTGCGGCCACGCTGGATGGGAAGGCGATCACGGCTGGCCGCGTCGGGTTCATCCTCGCACCGCGCCTCAATGCCGTGGGACGGCTGGGTTCGGCCCTGCGTGGTGTCGAACTCCTGCTCGCGGAAACCGAGGCGGAGGCCAATCCCATCGCGCGCGAGCTGGAGGAATTGAACCGCACGCGGCAGGACATCGATCGCCGCACGCTCGACGAGGCGCGGGCGATGGTGGCCAAGCTCGACCTCGACGAGACGTACGGACTCGTGCTCGCGGGCGAGGGCTGGCACGCAGGGGTCATCGGAATCGTCGCGTCGCGCATCGTCGAGGACACGGGTCGGCCCGCGCTCCTCATCGCCCTCGAGAATGGGCAGGGGAAGGGCAGTGGACGCTCCATTTCCGCGTTCGACCTGCACGGCGCACTAGGCGAATGCAAGGATCTGCTCATCCGCTATGGCGGGCATCGCGCGGCCGCTGGCGTCACGGTCGACGCCGCGCAGGTGCCCGCGCTCGCGCAGCGCTTCAACGCCATCGCACGCGCGAAGCTCACGGTCGACGATCTCGTGCCTGAACTTCGCATCGACGCCGAGTTGGGACTCGACCACGCCACGCGGGAACTCGAAGGGCTGCTCTCGCACTTCGAGCCGTTCGGCGTCGGCAATGCCGGACCGACATTCGCCGCGCGCGGCGTCACGCTCGTTGGCGCACCGCGTTTGATCGGCAAGGATGGCCTGCGCTTCCGCTTCGCCACCTCAAGAGGCGAGTTCCCGGGCGTCGGCTGGGGCCTCGCGCACCTCCTGCCGCTGGTCGCGAATGGCGGCACAGTGGATGTCGCCTGGAAGCTCGAGCGAGACGAATTCCGCGGCGACAGCACGCTGCAGGCCAAGGTGGCGGACATCGTGCCGGTGCCTGCCTGAGCATGCTCCGCATCGTGGCCGGCCGCTGGCGCGGTCGTCGCATCAAGGCGCCGGCTGGCGAGAAGGTGCGTCCCACTCGTGACCGCGTGCGCGAGGCCTGGATGAGCATCCTCCAAGACGCCATTCCCGGCGCGGTCGTCGCCGACCTCTTCGCGGGCACGGGGGCGCTGGGACTCGAGGCGCTGTCACGCGGTGCGTCCTCCGTCGAGTTCGTCGAACTCGCCCCGCCGTCGCTCGCGCTCCTGCGCGAAAACCTCGCCCTGCTCGGCGCCTCGCCGCTGGAGGCAGTGGTCAAGCGCGCCGACGCCCTGCGCATCGCCGCTGAGCACGCCGCCGACCCGTGGGACGTGGCCTTTGCCGACCCTCCCTACCGGCAGGGACTCGCCACCCAGCTCGCGGAGTGCTGGCTCGCGACGCCGTTCGCGCACATCTTGGGAGTCGAGCACGACGTGCAGGAACCGCTGCCGGGCGCGCACGACACGCGCACCTATGGCGCCACGGCGCTCTCGTTCTACTTCATGAATCGCACCAGTCCCACGCTCGGGCACGACGAGGAGTGAGCGGATGAGCCAGGCACGCCGGGTCGCACTGTTCGCAGGAAGCTTCGACCCCTTCACCAAGGGGCACGAGGATCTCGTGCGCCGCGCCCTCGCCTTCGCCGACGACGTGATCGTGGCCGTGGCGCCCAACAGCGCCAAGAACGCGATGTTTTCCGCCGAGGAGCGCGTGGCGATGGTGCGTGCGGTCATGGCCGACGAGCCGCGCGTCTCGGCTCGCCAGCTCGACGGCCGGCTCCTCGTCGACTTCGCGCGCGAAGCAGGCGCGACGATGCTTGTGCGCGGGCTGCGAGGCGTCTCCGACTTCGACTACGAGCTCACCATGTCGATGATGAACCGCCACCTGGCGCCGACCGTCGAGAGCGTCTTCCTGCTGCCGTCGCACGCGACATCGTTCATCAGCGCCACGCTCGTGCGCGACGTGGCCCGGCTGGGTGGCGATGTCGGGGCGATGGTGCATCCGGTGGTCGCCCAAGCCCTCGCCCGCAAGCGCGCATCGTGACATTTTGAAGGAGTGTGGCCCCGGGCCGCCCGAACTCCCCCTGCAGAGGACGCCTGTATGAGCTTCACGATCGCCAAGTCGGGCGAAGTCACGCTGGTCGAGGTGGAAGGACAGTTGATCGTCGGCAACCGCCAGGAGCTCAAGCAGCGCGTGCTCGACGAGCTCGATCATGGCGAACGCCACTTCCTCATCGACTTCGCGCGCACGGGCTACATCGACAGCTCGGGACTGGGCGTACTGGTGTCCCTCTCGAAGAAGATCCGCGAACTCGGCGGCGAGCTCCGGCTCGCCAACCTCAACGATGATCTGCGCACCCTCTTCGAGCTGACCAAGCTCGACACCCTCTTCCAGATCGCCGACACGCGCGAGCGCGCGCTGGAATCGTTCTGAGCGGAACGCGCGACGACATGCGGGTCGCCCTCGAGATGGCGGTCCCGAACGACGTGGCCCAGATCGAGCGCGTCGTGGCCCGCGTTGTCGCCACCTGCGCCGACCTGCACGTCCCGCAGCGCCAGCTGCACTTCAACGTGCCCGTGGCGCTCACCGAGGCGCTCTCCAACGCCATTCTCTACGGCAGCGCGCAGCAGGGCGATGCCCTCGTGACCGTGCGCGCGGGCCTGGCCGACCGGTCGCTCGTGCTCGAGGTGGCCGACGAGGGGCCGGGCTTCGACCTCGAGGCCTGCACGCGCGACCCGACTGCTCCCGAGAACATCGAGCGCGAGGACGGCCGCGGCCTCTTCCTCATGCGCCGCCTCATGGACCGCGTCGAACGGTACGGCGGACACGGCAACGTCGTGCGCATGGTGCTCGAGTTGCCGTGAGCGGACTCCGGGACGTCTTCGTCGCCTTCCACTCGGCGTGCAAGTGTCCCGTGAGCCTCTGGCGAGAGGATGCCGCGGGCATCGCCTGCCTCGCCCACGACGGCGACGTCACGCCGGACGTGCCGCCACCGGGCGTGCGTGCTGCGACAGCGACCGAGTGGAAGTCCCGCGGTGGTGACGCGCGCCTCGTGGCTCCCGTCGAAGGCGTCAGCGGAACCTGGCTCGTCGTCGGACCCCACAAGGGCGCGCGCGCCCAGCTCGACGCATTCATCGAGTTGCTGACGCCGGTCGTGCGACAGTCGATGTCGGCCACGAAGGAGCTGGAGCAGGCCGCGCGCGAACTCGCCGAACGCTACGAGGAGATCAACCTCCTCTACACCATCAACGAGATCCTCGGCCGCACCGTCGCGCTCGATGAAGCCGCGCAGATCATCCTGCGCGAACTGCTCGACACGGTCGGCGCACGGCGCGGCGCCTTGCTCGTCCACGATATTGCCGGCGCGCAGCTCGTGGCCGTCGCCACGGCGGGTATCGACGATCGAGAATTGCCCCCCATCCCGCTCGACGATCCGCGCAGCGTCGCGGGTCGCGTGTTCACGTCGCACCAGGCGCTGATCGCCGGACGCGACAAGCCGGGCTCCGAGTCCGAGGGGCCGGTCCGGCGCGGCGAGATGCTCGCCGTTCCCATTCTCTGGACCGCGCCCGGTGGTGGTGATCAGCCGCCGCTCGGCGTCGTCGTGCTGAGCGACCGCAAGGCGCGCACGCCATTCAGTGCCGGCGACCAGAAGCTGGTGACGGCCGTGGCCACGCAGATCGGCACCGCCATCCAGAATGCGCGCCTCGTGCGCGACTCGCTGCTCCAGGAGCGGCTGCAGCACGAGATGGCGCTCGCGCACGACCTGCAGATGAAGATGCTGCCGGATCCGTCGATCGTCGCGCCGATTGCCGAGGTCGGTGCGCGCGTGGCGCCGGCGGAAGACGTGGGCGGCGACTTCTACAACCTCTTCCGCCTCGGCCCCAACCGCTCGGGCGCGATGGTCGGCGACGTCTCGAGCCATGGCTACCGGGCCGCGCTCATCATGGCGCTCGCGATGAGCGCCGCCACGATCCACGCGCCCCGCACCGCCGATCCTGGCGAAGTGCTCCAGCTCATGTTCGCCGCGCTCGATGAAGAACTGGAGCGCACCGAGATGTACCTCTCCGTGTTCTACGGCGTCGTCGACCGGCGCGCGCAGACGCTGCGCTGGGCCAACGCGGGCCACCCGCACGCCTTCATCGTCGACGAGGACGGCGAAGCCGAGCGGTTGCCCGCCCTCGATCCGCCCCTCGGCATGGGTGAGACCTTTCCGCGGTCCAAGACGCGGCCGTGGGGATCGGGCAAGCACCTGCTGCTGCTCTTTACCGATGGCATTTCCGACGCGCGTGACCGCAAGGACCGACGCTTCGGCGAGGAGATGGTGCTCGAGCTCGTGCGCAAGCATCGCAAGCGTGCCGTCGACGAGATCGTCGACGAGGTGTTCGGCGCGGTCGCCAAGCACGTCGGTCGCGTTCCCTCGCGCGACGATCGCACACTGCTCATCCTGCGGAGCTGAGGTGGCGCACCGGCCCCATCGCGGACCCGGCGCCCACCGACCGGCACTACCGCCCGCTCGCAAGTCGCTCGGCCAACATTTCCTGCGCGACGGCAAGGTGCTCGACAAGATCGCCGCCTCGCTTGATCTCACCGGGAAGGAGACGGTCATCGAGATCGGGCCTGGGCGCGGTGCGCTCACCGATCGCCTCGCCGAACGCGCTGGCCGCCTCATCGCCATCGAGCTCGATCGCGCCCTCATCCCCGTCCTGCACGCGCGCTATGCCGGGCGTGGCAACGTGATGATCGCCGAGGGTGACGTGTTGAGCTTCGACCTCGCCGCACTCGCGCAGGGTCCCTACCGGCTCGCGGGCAACGTGCCGTACTACATCACGACGCCGATCCTCTTCCACGCGCTCAAGGCGCCGAGGCCCGAGCGCGCCGTGTTTCTCGTGCAGCGTGAAGTGGCCGAACGCATGGCGGCCGCACCCGACACCGACGCGTACGGCGCGCTCAGTGTGAACCTGCAGGCGCTGGCATCGGCGGAAACGGTGATGATCGTCAAGCCTGCCGCATTCGAACCGCCGCCCAAGGTCGACTCGGCCGTCGTGCGCGTCGTGCCGCGGGCACAACCGCTCGTGTCGCCCGAAGAGGAATTGCCGTTCTCGAAGTTCGTGCAGGCCTGCTTCGCGCAGCGCCGCAAGCAGCTCGCGCGCACGCTGCGGTCCGTGGCAACGCTCGAAGCCGATGCCTCGCGCGCACTGCTCGAGTCGATCGACATCGACCCGACGGCGCGCGGCGAAACGCTGTCGCCGGAGCGCTTCGTGGAGCTCTTCCGCGCGATCGTCGCCGCGCGGGGCTGATGCCTAGATTCCGCTGATGCGTGTCGATGCCAACCTCCGCCTCGTGGACCACGTCTGGACCGTGGTCGACGTCGAGACGACGGGAGGACAGGGCTCGGGCGACCGCATCGTGGAATTTGCCGCCGTCGTGGTGCAGGGCGCACGCGTGGTGGAGCAGTGGAGCTCGCTGGTGCAACCGCAGCGCTCCATTTCGCCGTTCGTCGCGCGGCTCACGGGCATCACCGACCGCATGGTCGCCCTGGCGCCGGGCTTTGCCGAGATTGCGCCGCGCGTGGCCGCGTTCGTGGACCGGGGTACGTTCGTGGCGCACAACGCGCCGTTCGACTGGGGCATCGTCAACGCAGAGCTGACGAGGGCTGGCCTCCCGCCCGACGATGCTCCACGCGTCTGCACGGTGAAGCTCGCCAGGCGGCTGCTCAAGGGGCTGCCGCGCCGCTCGCTCGACTACGTCTGCCACCATTACGGCATCGAGATCGCGGGACGGCATCGCGCCCTTGGTGACGCCTCAGCAACAGCGGAGGTCCTGATCCGCTTCCTCGACGAACTCGGGCGCCTCGGCATCGACACGTGGGGAGAACTCGACCACTACCTCGCCCGGCGCACCAATCGCCGCAAACGGAGCGCGCTCCCGCGCTCCGTGGATGACACCTTTGCCGCCTGACCTGCCATGACCGCGCCGCTCCCGCTCCTCCAGACCACGAAGCTCGGCAACTGGACCGTGCACTTGATCCAGGCTGGTGGCCAGCACCTCGATGGCGGCGCGATGTTCGGCATCGTGCCCAAGCCCCTCTGGTCGCGCCGCATCACCCCCGACGACAAGAACCGGATTCCCATGGGCATGCGCACCATGCTCATCGAGCATGAGGTTGGGCTGATCATGGTCGACTGCGGCGCCGGCAACAAGGAAGACGACAAGTTCTACAACATCTACGGCATCGATCCCGTGGGGCCGCAGGGCTTCAGCGCCGTCGAGGCCGGCATCAAGGCGGCGGGCCACGCGCTGAGCGACGTCAAGCTGGTGCTCAACACGCACCTGCACTTCGATCACGCGGGCGGTAACACGTTCAAGGACGCGACCGGCACGATCCGACCGAGCTTCCCGAATGCGCGCTACGTGGTGCAGAAGGGTGAGTACCACTACGCGACACATACGAACGAGCGTACGGCGGGCTCCTACTTCGACCACAACTTCGTGCCGCTCGCGGAGGCCGGGTTGTACGACTTCGTCGAGGGCGACGTCGAGATCGTGAAGGGAGTGCACCTGCGTTGCACGCCCGGACACGTGCCGCATCACCAGAGCGTCGTGCTCGACGGCAGCGTGCCCGCGATCTTCCTCGCCGACGTCATTCCCACCGCGCATCACCTGCCACTGGCGTGGATCATGGGCTACGACGTGGAGCCGCTGCGCACGCTCGAGAGCAAGCGAGAGCTGCTCACGCGTGCGGTGGCCGACCAGTGGACCCTCGTGTTCGAGCACGATCCCGTCACTGCGATGGGGCAGGTGGTGCACGACGGGAAGACGTACGTGCTCAAGGGCTGAGCCGAGCTCCGCAACCGAACACAGCTTTCTATTGCACGGGTCCGGGACAGAAGGAGCGCGCGCGCAACACTCAGTTACCAGCTATTGGCGCATTCATGTGATGCTGGGAGATGCGAACCCCTTGCGCATCTTCCCTCGCCGAGCTGACACTATGGGCATGCCCGAACCGATGTTCTGGACGAAGCAGATGGTGCTCGACTTGCCCTACGACGGCAAGCGGTACGAGACCGTCCACGGGATGCTGCTCGTGACGCCGGCGCCGCGTGAACTACATCAGCGGTCGCTGGGCCGGCTGTTCCTGCGTATCGGGAACTTCCTCGAGCAACATCCCTTCGCTCAGCCGTACTTCTCGCCGGCCGACATCTCGTGGTCCGACGATACGCTGGTGCAACCAGACCTGTTCGTCGTCCCTCCCGAGGAGGCACGCGGCGAATGGAAGGATGTGCGTACGCTCCTCCTTGCGGTCGAAGTCATCAGTCCGAGCAGTCGGCGAGCCGACCGCGTCATCAAGCGCGCGCTCTATCAACGACAAGGCGTCAGGGACTACTGGGTCGTCGATCCCTTCGCGCAGCACATCGAGGCGTGGACGCCCGAGGCGGGCGAGGCCGTCATCCATCGTGACACGATCACCTGGAAGCCGTTGCCCGACCAGCCTGGACTGACCATCGACATCCCAGCGCTCTTTGTCTAGCGCGGATTCCCGGCCGTTGCCAACACGCGACGCGAGCGCGTGACCGGCACAGCGCCGCAGAGGAGACCTTGTCGCCGCCGCCTCACGTCGTGTGCTGCTCCGAGTCCACCGTCGTGCCCTACTTCGTGTTGATCGCGAGGTTCTGCACGAGCCGCGAGTAGAACCGCACCAGGTCGCCGAGGTCCTTCACCGCCACGCGCTCGTTCGTCCCATGCGCGCGCTTGAGGTCCGACGCCGACACGTGCGTCGGCGAGTAGCGGAACACGTTCTGCGAAATCGCGCTGAAGTGGCGCGAGTCGGTGCCACCGATCACGAGGTAGGGCACCACCACCGCATCGGGGGTGATCTCGCGGATCGTGTGCGAGAGCGCCTCGAATTCCATCGAGCGCACATCGGACACGGGTGACGGGTCGCTCCCCATGCCGGTGAAGCTTACCTCGACCCGCGGATCCTGGACGGCGTCGATCACGTGTTGCTTGACCGTCTCGCGCGTCTCACCGGGCAGGATGCGGAAGTTGATCACCGCGCGCGCCGTCAGCGGCAGCACGTTGTCCTTGGGGCTGCCGCTCAGCATCGTGGGCGCCGTGGTCGTGCGCAGCATGGCCGCCGAGGCCGGCACCTTGAGCAGTTGCGCGGTGAGGACCGGTCCGAAGAGCCACCGGTTGGACACCGCCATCTTGGCGCCGAAGCTCAGGTACGGCGCGAGTCCGTCGAGCATCGCTTCGGTGGCGCCCGTGAAACGGGTCGGCAGCTGCGCCGCCTGCACTCGGCTCACCGCCGTCGCGAGTACCCCCGCCGCCGTCTCGTCGGGCGGTTGCGATGAATGCCCGCCAGTGCCTTTCACGATCAGCTCGATGCTCTGGTATCCCTTTTCCGCGATCCCCACGAGCGCAGCCGGGCGCGTGAAGCCGGG
>JANYHJ010000062.1 GCA_025359135.1 Gemmatimonadota bacterium
GGCGGACTGCTGCTCAAGCGGCTGCTGGCGATGTTCGCCGAACGCGGCATGACGCAGGTGGTGTTGTCGACCGCGCAGCAGAACGAGTCGGCGCATCGGCTGTTCGAGCGCGCGGGGTGCCGGCGCACGATGATCGAGATGACGCGCGACGACGTGGGGAGTTCTCACGGCGACGGGTGAGATCGTGCGGCGACGCGAAGGCAGGCCGGCGACGTCACCCGCAGCGCCAACTGGGCGGCTCGGCAACCGTTGCGAGGTGCCGGGTGACCGATAGTGTTGTCGATGCAGCGTGCGCCCGCTCCGCGCGTGCGCCATGGCACATCAGGCCCTCACCCCGATTGCAGATGACGCTCCAGAGTGCCGTTCGACGCGCGCTGACGCTGGTTGCATGCGCATTGCCCATTGCCGCTCGTGCGCAAAACGACGGTCCGCCGCCCAAGGTTCGCGCAACGATCCGCGCGATCGAGCGGATGATGGATGGGACGAGCGATTCCTCGCTACAGGCGTTCGCGTCGACGCGCATTTCGCCGGCGTACCTCGCGCGGGTGTCGCGTGATTCCCTGATGCGGGCACTCAAAGCGTTGCGCGCGGCGCCCGGCGGAGAAGTCGGCGGGGTGAGCGTCGAGCGCGAAGGCACGGGGCTGCGCATGTCGTTCATGGCGCAGCGTCCGTTCGGGTTGCACCTGGAGCTCGACGACGAGGGGCTGATCCGCGAGTTCACCATGGGCGCGGCGGCGACGCGCTCGTCGATGCCGGCGTCGCCCGACGATGCGCTCTGGGATGCGATGACGTGGGAGAACCTCACGGCCACGGTGCAGCGCGCGGCGCAGCAGGGCTTCCGCGGCACCGTGCTCGCCCGGCGCGATGGCAAGGAGGTGGCGAGGCTCGCGCTCGGCACGATCGACGGCGCCGGGTCGCGCGCGACCTCGTGCGCCGCGAGCTTCTCGCTCCCGCGGGCATGACGCGCACAGGTTTCTATGGTGAGCGCCTCGGGCTCGCGCTGGCGGAATTCGCGCCAGGCTCGGGGCAGCAGGTGGGACTGCCGAACATCCCGCCCAATTGGGGGCCCACGTCGTGGCTCGTGATGGGCAGCGGCGGCATGTCGTCGACGCTCGAGGACATGGAGCGCTACTACGACGCGATCGCCATGGGCAAGCTGCTCACGGGCACGTGGGCCAGGTGGCAGCAGGTCGCGTCCCTCTCGCTCGGCGGCTCGGATCGCGGCTTCTTCATCCTGCACGCGACGAACATGAAGGGCACGAGCCTGCTCATCCTCACCAATCGGGAGGGTCAGCCCGAGTCGACCGAGGCCATGACACGCGCTGCGAGGCGGTTGGTGCTCGGCTCGAGCTAGCTGCCGGGTTTTGGCGCGGTGCTGCCGGCAACGCGGAAGCGCGGCGCGTCTGCGCGCGCAGTGACAACGACTTCGCGACCGACCGCGAGGGCCACGCGCAGCGGTGGGTTGGCGGGCACGGCTGCCGTGTAGCGTGGCGACGCCGCGGACGGTGCGCTGCCATCGGTGGTGACGTGCAACGTGAAGGCGGTCGGCGTGATTCCCACTCCAAGCGCGGAGGCGAGCACGCGGGTCGTGTCGCCGGACGTGACGCAGGCGAGTGCGTAGACGGCCACCTTCGTGCGCGCTCTCTCGGCCTGCAGCACGATGCTCGCGATGCCGGCTTCACTTGAGTACGGGTTGGCGCCGATGAGCTTGGCGTTGCCGACTGCGCCGAAGCTGACGTTCTCCCACGCGTCGCTCACAAGCGTGCCGTTGACATCCACAAGCGATGCGTGCACGAACGCCGAGTCCTTGCCTTTGAGCGCGAACGGTTGGCCTGATTCGTCGAGGCGGAGTGTGAGAACCGTGGGCGCGCCGGGGGTGCGCACGGCGTGCTTGGCCACCGCCTTGCCCGCGACGAAGGCTACCGCTTCGAGCGTGCCGGCTTCGAAGCGGGGCAGCGCAAAGGTGAACGGTGGATGCGCGAGGTGCGTCGAGAGCCGGTCGGCGTCCGGCTTCTGGCGCGCGATGAGTGTGCCGTTGAGCGAGAGTGCGACTTCGTCGGCGTTGCTGAAGACGCGCACGGTGAGCGCGCTCGCGGGCGTCCAGTGGCTGGCGATGAACACCATCGGCCCGGAGTCGGCGTTGGCGTAGCGTTCGGTCGCTGGACGCTGGCTACGGAAGAAGTGGTACGAGAACTTGGGGATGCGCCAGAGGTCCGCGCAGCCTGACGACTCGATGTCGGGTGCATAGCCGCGATTGTAGTCGTTCATCACCCACAGTCCGTCGGCGAAGGCGGTCGTCTTGCGATTGTCGTTGTGCGCCTCCTGGAAGTTGGTCGCCTGCTGCAGGAGTCGCTTCTCGCCGTGCCAGCGCAACTGGCGACTGTTGGCATCGTCGGGTGCGAGGCCCGCCCACGCGGTCTGGTTGAGTCCCGCGTTCTGCGCGTAGTACTCCCAGTCGCCGTATTCGCTCACGAGGCAGGGCACGTCGGTGACGCCCACGCAGCCGCCGTGTTGGCGTGCCTGGATGAAGACGTCGTAGCCGCGCATCCAGCCGCAGGTGAAGGTCTGGTCGCCGGGGAGCTCGTCGTGCGCGAGCGCATGCGTGCGCGCGATGAACTCCGGCGGCATGCCGGTCTCGTTGAGCGACACCTCCCAGAGCAGCACGCAGGCGTGATTGCGGTCGCGGCGGATGAGGCTCCGGATGTTGGCGTACTGGAGTTCGGTGAAGGCGGGATCCTTGCCGAAGTACTGCCAGCCGGGGAGGCAGTTCATGACGACGATGCCGAGTTCGTCGCAGGCGTCCATGAACGCAGGAGCGTGGAGGTAGTGCGACAGCCGGATGTAGTCGAAGCCGGCTTCCTTGATCTTGCGCGCGTCGCGCCGCTGCGCCGCGTCCGAGAGCGCGTAGCCGATGTACGGATAGTCCTGGTGCCGGTTGGTGCCGCGCAGGAAGGTGGCGTCGCCGTTGATGCGGCAGCCGTCCTTGGTGATGTCGAAGCGACGGATGCCGATGCGCGTGGTCTCCGTGTCGACGAGCCGAGCATCGTCGATGATGTCGCTGTGCACCGTGTGGAGGTGCGGCGTGCGCGGATGCCAGAGCGCGGGGCGTGCAACGTCGAGCGTGTCGGTGAACTGGTTGTCTGCGCCCGCGGCCAGCGTGAGCGGCTTGCTCGTGACCGACGCGACCACGGTGCCCGCGGCGTTCTCGAGGCGGTGGCGCAGCTGGAAGGTGCGCGCGCCTGCGCTCGCGTTGCGCACGTGAAGTTGCACGCGCACCGACGCACGCTCCGCTGACGCGGCCGGTACGTGCACGAGCACCCCACCGCTCGCCGTCTTGTCGGCCAGCGCAGGGTCGGTGATGTGCAGCGCGTCCTTCACGATCAGCGACACACCACGATACAACCCGCCGTACATGTTGAAGTCGAGGTCGGCCATCGGCTTGGGGCCGGTGATGGCGTTGTCGGTGTTGTCGAGGCGCACCGCTAGCAGTGCGGCCTTGCCCGACGCAAGCTTGCCCGTCAGGTCGTAGACGAACGGCGTGTAGCCACCCAGGTGCGTGCCGAGCTTCTGTCCGTCGAGGTAGACGTCCGCGACGTTCATCGCGCCTTCGAGGCGCAACCACGCCTGCTGGCCCGGGGCCACGGTACCGGCGGGAATCGTGCGGCGGTACCAGCACCGTCCTTGCCACTGCGCGGTGCCGCTGCCGGGTGCACCAGTGACGAGCGCCTCGACCTTCGCCGTGTGCGGCAGCGTCACCGTCTCCCAGCCGGTGTCATCGCCGCTGTGGAGCGCCTCGGCTTCGGTGAGATCTTCGCGCACGAAGAGCCAGCCGTCGACGAGTGGCTGTACGCCCACGGGCGCGGCCGCCTCGAGCGCGCCAAGGTGGTGCGCGCCAAGCGCGATAGCGGTGCCACCGGCCCCCACCTGCTTCACGAACTCACGACGTTCCATGTGGATCACCAGGTCGTTGGACGCGCCCGCTCCGTATCGTGCGCCAATTCATGGCAGAAGCTGGACGCTCACGTGCGAGGGATAGCGCGGCGTGTGCCAGACGCGATGCTCCTGCGCCGTGTAGTCGCTCGCACTGGCGCGAAAGATGTTCGGCACGAAGCGCTGCGGGTTGCGGTCATAGAGCGGAAACCAGCTGCTCTGCACCTGCACCATGATGCGGTGGCCGCGCGTGAAGCGATGGAGCTGCTCGTGAAGCTGGACGGTGAACGGGGTCACCGTGTTGGACGGGATCGGCGTCGCCACCTCGAATCCCTTCCAGTAGCGGCCGCGCATGATGTCGGCATTCACGATGAGCTGATGGCCGCCGGCCAAAGACGGCTCGCCCGTGCTGTCGGGATAGACGTCGATGAGCTTGACCACCCAGTCCGCGTCGCTGCCGGTGGTCGACGCGAAGAGATGCGCCACCACGTCGCCGGCCAACGTAAGGTCGCTCGTGAGCGGCGCGCTCGTCCACGTGCGGACATCCGGACGCGCGTCGACGAAGCGCTGGTCCTGCTGCATCCACGTGTCCCAGTGCTCGCCGTCATCGGGGCGCGGCGTGTACGGTACGGGATGCGCGGGATCGGACGTCCAGCGGTCATACGGCGCCGTGCGCGCGTTCGGCGGTTCGAACGCCAGCAGGCCGCCTTCGCGGAGGTACAGTTGTCGCGTAACGGCCTCACGCGGCGGCCACGCGTCGAACGTGCGCCACTGATTGCTCCCCGACTCGAACGCCCACGCTTCCGGAAAGCGGCCGTCGCCCGTGCCGTGCAGGTAGTACGCGAACCACGGCCGCAGGATCTTCTCGCGATACTCATCGGCGGTGCGGCTGCCGAAGCGGACGGGCCCAAGCGTGTCGCCACCGGGACGATTCCACTGGCCGTGGTTCCACGGCCCCATCACGATCCGGTTGATGCCCTTCGTGTCGGCGCGCTCGACCGTGTGATACGCGAGCGGGGCGCCGAGCTGGTCCTCCTCGTCCCAGAAGCCACCGACGAAGAGGGTGGGGACTTGGGAGGTGGTGAGCACGCGCTGCATCGACTTCGCCTTCCAGTACGCATCGTAGGCGGGATGCGCCACGAACCCCATCCACGACGGAGCGCTGCCCACGCCGGTCGCGCGCGCCACTGCGTCGAGCGTGGGTTGCCGCAGGTAGAACGAGAACTGGTCGTGATCGGGAATGTCGAGGCCGTTGGTGCCTTCGATGAACGCGGCGTACGCGACCGCCTGGTTCAGGCGAAAGGCGCCCTGATGGAAGAAGTCGTCGCCCATCCACGTGTCGGTCATGGGCGCTTGCGGCGAGATGGCCTTGAGCGCCGTGTGCGCGCCGACGCCGGCGAGTCCCGCGAGCCACCCCTGATACGACGTCCCCATGACGCCGACCTTGCCGTTGTTTCCGGCCAAGTTCTTGACGAGCCAGTCAATCGCATCATACGCGTCGGTCGACTCGTTGACGCCCGGCGGATTGCGCGGATCGTCCTGCGCCCGGTTCGTGATGAACGTGCCACCGGACTCGCCGCGCCCGCGGATGTCCTCGGCCACGAAGATGTAGCCGTCCTGCGCGAGCTCCTTGTACGCGGCTGGGATGCCCGGACCGCGGAAGATCCGCGCGGCGACGAACGGCGTGCGCACGAGCAGGATCGGGAGTGGCGTGGTGGCGCCCTTGGGCACGAAGGCGATGGCAGCGTGTCGCGTGCCATCGCGCATCGGGATCGTGAGCGGCCGGCGCTCGACGTCGGCCGGCTGCTGCGCTGCGAGCTGGATACTCGCCGCCGCAAGCAACCAGGCAGACCACGCTACGTGAAGTCGACGCATGGGGGGCAAAGATGCCTCTCCGCGCAGCGGCCCGCGAGGCGAGTGCGGGTTGCTAGCGTCGAGCAGCGCTCGGCGCCTTCCAGTCCTTGAACAGGAAGGTGAGTGCATCGGGTAGCCGCTTGGCCCAGGCGTCCTCGGTGTGACGTGCACCCGGCTCCACGACGAAGCGGAGGCGCGTGCTGTCGAGTCCGTTGGCGGCGAGGTTGGCGGCGAGCCGGCGATTCATCGCGACCATGAGCGCGCTGCTCGCCGCGCCGGGTCCGGCCTCCGCATCACCCACGGCCACCACCATCCGGATGGGGGACGCCGCGAGCGGATCCGTGTCGCGGATGAGCTGTCCCATGCCGACCCACATCGGAGCGCTCTCGACGAGCACGAAGCCGAAGAGCTGCGGCCGCGCGAGCATGGCGTAGAGCGCCGCGATGCCGCCGTACGAGGAGCCGCCAATGCCGGTGTTCTCGCGTCCCTTGAGCGTGCGGTACGCCGAGTCCACGAGCACCATGACCTCGCGCACAAGGAAAGTCGGGAAGCGCGTGCCGACGGGATCGCGCATGGTCGGGTTGCCGTAGAAGTCCTTGTACGGCAGGAACTCGATGTCGCGGTCGCGCCCGGCGTGGTCCACGCCAACCACGATCATGTCGGGAATCTTTCCCTCGGCTGCGAGTCGCAGCACCGTCTCGTCGGCCTGCCATTCCCGGTGGCTCACGTCCGAGAGGCAGGCGTCGAACTGGTTCTGTCCGTCGAGGAGGTAGAGTACCGGGTAGCGCCGAGCTGCGTTCTCGGGTGCGCCGTACTTGGCTGGCAGCAGGACGCGAATGGTGCGCGCGTTGCCGAACGTGGTGCTCGTGAGCGCATGCCGGCGAAGGTCGCCGGTGACGGTGCTCGTGCACGGCGCTGCGCCCGCGGTGGGTTGCGCCGCGAGCGGACGGGCCGTGAGGGCGACGAGGCAGGGCAGGGCGAAGAGGCCGCGCAGGGTGAGCGCGGCGGCGGGGATGCGCATGGGCGTCGACGTGAAGGGATGCGCGAACGTTAGGTGGCGCGCGCACCCGTGAACATGGCGGCACCGGCGACGCGGCGCCCGCCGGGACGGACCGCGCGATTCGACGGAGCGGAAGCGCGCTCGTACATTAGTCGTCGTGATGAACCAAACCGCACGAGCCAGCCTGCTTGCCATCACCATCGCCGGCGCATGCACACGTGCGTACGCGCAGGCGAGTCCGCCGCGCCGTCTCTCCGAGGTCAACGTCGTCGATTCGGCTGGCGCGACGAATCTCGTGGCCATCGTCGGCGCCACGCTCATCGACGGCCGCGGCGGTGCGTCGGTGGCGAATGCGGTGGTGGTGGTGCGTGGTGCACGCATCGTCGCGGCTGGACCGCGTGGTCGCACGCCGATTCCGCGCGACGCAGCGCTCGTGGACGGTGCGGGACTCACGGTGCTCCCCGGTCTCATCGACGCGCATTTCCATCTCGACGGCGATGATTCGCTGCCGGCGCTCTATCTCAAGCACGGCGTCACGTCGGTCCGCGATCCCGGTGCCTGGATCGAGGCGTACGCCAAGGCGCGGTCGAGCGCCGCGCGGGCGAGCATCCCGCGCCTCTTCCTCGCGGGGCCACACCTGGACTTCCCGCCGCCGGTCTTTCCCAAGGACGCGCTCACCGTGCGCGACGCGGACGAGACGCGACTCGCCGTCCATCGCCTCGTGGATCAGGGCGCGTCGAGCATCAAGGTCTATCTGCGGCTGCCGCTCGAGCTGGTGCGCGTGGCCACGGACGTCGCGCATCGGCGCGGCGTGCCCATCACGGCGCACCTCGAAATCGTGAGCGCGCTCGACGCGATCAGCGCGGGCGTCGACGGGATCGAACACATCACGTCGTTCGGCACGTCGCTCGTGGAACCGCGCGACGCGGAACGCTACCGTCAGGCGGTGCATGCCGACGCCAACTTCCGGCGCGATGGCCGCTACGCGATGTGGAGCACGATCGACCTCGCCGCTCCGCGCGCGGCGTCCGTGACGGAGTTCGTGAGGCGGAGCGGCACCTGGATCGACCCGACGCTCGCCGTCTTCGAGGTCCAGGCCGCCGATTCGGGCGCGACCCCGGCCAAGGTGCGCGCCTTCGCGCAGATGGTCGCCTTCACGGGCATGCTGCATCGGGCTGGCGCGCGCGTCGTCGTCGGGTCGCACTCCGACGTGCCGCACGCGGAACGTGGCTGGGCATACCAGCGCGAGCTCGAACTGCTCGTGGCGGCGGGGCTGACGCCGATGGAAGCGATCCTCGCCGGGACGCGCGAGAACGCGCGCTACTTCCGCGCCTCCGACCGGATCGGCACCATCGAAAACGGAAAGGTCGCCGACCTCGTGCTCGTGGCCGGCGACCCTCTCGCGGACATTGCCAACGTGCGCAACGTGCGCCGCGTCATGCTCGCCGGTCGCTGGATCACGACCGGCGATCGCTGAATCGCGGGAGCTCTAGCTCCCCGTCTTGAAGTCGGTGAACTCGAAGCGGTAGCGGTTGCCGGTCGAGTCCCACGTGGCCGTGAAGTGCCGGGGCGCGAGCCCCGTGAGGCCGCCACCCGCCGGGATCGTCAGGTCGAAAGTCGCCTTCTGCATCAGCATGTCGCGCGTCACCATCGGCTCGATGAAGATCGGCAAGCCCTTGGTGTAGCCGACCACCATGCTCGAACGGAAGGTGTCCTTGGCTTCGATCTGCGTGGTCGGCAGCGCATGCATGCCCATGTTCGGCACGCAGAGCCCGACGAGCGTCTTGACGCCGAACATCTTCGCGATCGGTGGTGGCAGGGGGATGTCGGGCAGGCCGTAGCCGGCCGGCAAGGCGGCGGGCTTCGAGAGGTCCTTGCAGTCGATCGCCTCGACGGTGGCGAGCGGCACGGTGAGGAAATGGAAGTCGAAGTGCGGCGTCATGAATGGGCCGGGCGGATGTCCCATCCCCTCCCAGTACATCGTGAGCGTCGTCAGCCCCGTCTGCTTGGTGATCGCGGCGTCGATCGGAATCTTCGCGACCGCCACCGGGGGCCACACCATCGTGGTTTCTGGCGCGGCGCCCTCGATGCTCTTGAACGGAATGGTCGCGCCGACCGCGAGCACGGTGTCGCCGTGCATGCGCGTCCAGATGCAAACGTCTGCGCCATGCACGGGGGTGCAGGCGCCGGCGGTCTCGGTGATGGGCAGGGGTTTGGCGCAGGCACCGGCCATGATCGCCAACGTGACGACTTGCACGAACGGACGGTACGACGACATGGTCGACTCCCGGAGACCGTGGTGGAATTCCTGAATGATCGAGCGCGGCGAGAATCGCAGGTCCGCGCGCGCGCTGCCAGTAGAGATCACGCAAAATCGTGAGAGGACTTTCCTACACGCGGCGCATCTATCGCGCCGAGGCGCGTGCCACCGGCGTGAGCTACGCAGGCATCGGTCGAATGGGACCGTGACCGGCATGCACAACCTTCGCGCCCTTCGCGCGCAGCACATCCCAGCTCGCGGTCACCAGCGTCGCGGCATCCTCGCCCGCGAGCGTCGGCCACGTGAGGTCGCCGGTGAACACTTCGCCGCCGTCGAGCAGCACCGAGACGGAGTCGTCCGAGTGTCCGGGTGTGTGCACGATCTCGCCCGCGATGCCAAGGCGCGCGAGAAATGCGCGACTCTCCGCGCACGTGAGCGGCACGTTGTCGCCCAAGCCGATCGGCGTGTAGTGGTCCGCAGGCTTGACGTGCGCGCGCATCGGTTCGATGAACGCCGCCTGCACATCCATCACGACCAGCCGCATGCCGGCCACCTTCAAGTCCTGCGCGGCGCCGGCGTGATCGAGGTGGTAGTGCGTCGCGAGCCCGTGCGTCACTTCGGCCATCGGCACCCCCATGCGCTTGAGCTGCGCCGCAAGCGTGCCGAACATGCCGGGCCAGCCCAAGTCCACGAGCAGCCGCGATCGTCCCGCACTCACCACCCAGAAGTTGGTGGAGCGGTAGCCAACGTTGACGATGGTGGGAGCGGTCGTGGCCATCGGGCGACGTCAGGGAGCGTCGTGGAGCACGCTGATCGACAGCGGCGGAAAGGTGAGGGTACCGCGCACGCGCAGGCGGACCGGCGGCAGGTCGCGCGACGGCCGCTCGCCGCCCCACTCGTACTGCGCCTTGGAATATTGCAGCGCCTCACGCCAGCGCGCATCGAGCGCCACCGTGACCGCCTCCGTGCTCGACCGGTTGATCACGAGCAGCGACCAGTGGCCATCGGGACGCTTGGCAGCGAACGCGTGCAGCGCGGCGGCACTGCTCGCAACGGGATACAGCTCGTGCGCACCCTCCGGCTGCATCCATTCGCGCGCGAGCAGTCGCGCCGCGTGATACGCCGGAACGCGGGCACCAACACCGCCCTCGGAATCGGCCTGGAAGAGCATCAGGTTGCCCGCGGTGCAGCCGCGCTCGGGCATCACGTCGGCCGGCTCGGGTCCGTAGAAGTAGGCGCGCGCACCGCCGAACTCGAGGAACGTCGCCACGGCCTCGGTGTTCGTGATCGCGCCCTCGAGGTCGATCTCCGCGTGCGAGGCGTGCGGCGAGAAACCATACTCGGCGATCATCCACGGAATCGTGCGCGGAATCCCCGCGCGCTCGAGCAGGCCGAGCGCGGTGCGCAGCGTGCGCTCGTGACCCGCGACGAGTGGCGCCACCGGATGGCAGACGTCGTCGAACGCGTACCACTCGAAGGTGAAGAACTGCAGGTCGCCGGGACGGAGCAGGGGGATGAGCCGCTTCATCCAGCGCGACGGAAACTCGTCGGGGTCGCCGGACGCGGAGCCCGACACGACGCTTGGGCCGCCGAGCACGACGCCCGGAGCGGCGGCACGCAGCGAGTCGGCCATCAGGCGGTAGAGCGCGGCAAAATCGGCAGGGTCGACGTACTGCTGCTCGGGCTCCTCACCCATCTCGAACTCGCTCACGGGCAGCGCGCGACGCCGCACGTAGCGCACGAGCGCGGCCACGTTGGCAGGCGTGTCGTACAAGACGCCGATCGGGTACATGAGCGATCGGCCGAGCCCGAGCGCGGCGAGGCGGTCCACGCCGGGCTGCTCCGAATGCGGATCTTCGTCCTCGGCACGGTGCCACGGGTCGGTCGACGACACGTAGACCGGCGTCTGCGTCTGGTTCGTCGTGCCGCGCTTCACGAGCTCGCGTCCGCGCGTGTCCCGCACGCTCACCTCGCGGATGGCGAAGCCCACGCCGTCGCGCCAATCGACGGTGCGCATCGCGTTGGACGCCAGCAGGTGAATGCGCACCGCGCGCGCGGTCATGCCCGGTGTAAACGGTATCCAGTACCCCGCATCGGTGAAGCGCGCGGGATCGACGTCACCCACATGCGCCTCGAGCCGGTAGCGCGTGGCGCGCGGTTGCCCCCACGTGATCTGCACGCTCCGGACGGCGGCGTGGCGCGCGAGATCGAGCACCACCCACTGCGCACGCGAGAGGTACGGATTCGACTTCCAGAACGTGGACGTGTCGCCATCCGCGATGCGCGAGTACCCGTCGTTGTTCGCCTGGTCGAAGGTGTTGCCGCGGCGCGGGAGCCGAAAGCCGAACGAGGCGTCGATGGGTGCACCCAGCGTGTCGCTCGACACCCAGTAGCCGCGACGGTGGACCGCGTCGCTCCAGCGTCCCACAGGATTCCAGTGCCAGACCTGCCCGCCGAGCTCGGCCCGCAGCCGCGCCGACACCACGTGGAAGCCGGCGCCCCGGATCGAGTCGAGCGTGGCCGGCGTGAAGATCCGCTTCGTGTCGCCCTTCTCGTGTCCGTCGATCGTGAGGCCGAGCGCGCGTGAGGGATCCACCGTGGCCGAGGGGCGCCGGGCGATCGTGAGCGAATCGAACTGCAGCGCAAGGACGAGGGCGATCAGCATCGAGCGGGAGTGGGCGTGCGCAGATTGTGTGCGAAGGGAGGACGCGACCATTACCGGCAGAGCGGACGCCCTGCATACTAGAGGGTTCTCCTGCTCATCACCGGTTGCGAGGCAGCGTCATGCGTACTTCGACGAACAGCGCGTTCCTTCTGGCCGCAGGCGGCCTCCTCGTGGTTGCGGCGCCGGCCAGTGCGCAGCGGAACCGGGCGCTGGCCGCGGCGCCGGCGGCGGTCATCGACACGACCGCGCTCACTGCCATGCGCTGGCGATACGTCGGTCCAGAGGGGAATCGCACCATCTCGGTCGCAGGCATCAAGGGCGACATCAACACCTACTACGCAGGCGCTGCCTCGGGCGGCATCTGGAAGACGGTGGACGGCGGCTCGCACTGGCAGCCGATCTTCGACAAGGAGCCGGTCTCGAGCATCGGCGCGCTCGCGGTTGCGCCGTCGGATCCGAACGTGGTCTGGGCGGGCACCGGAGAGTCGTTCATCCGCAGTCACATCTCGCTGGGCTGGGGCATGTACCGGTCGAACGATGCGGGCAAGACATGGGCGCGCGCCGGGCTCGAGAACACCGGCCGCATCGCGCGGCTCGCGGTCGACCCCGCCAACGCGGATCGCGTGCTCGTGGCCGCCGAGGGCCATGCGTACGGGCCGCAGCAGGAGCGCGGCATCTATCGCACGCTCGACGGCGGCAAGTCGTGGGAACGCGTGCTCTTCGTGAACGACTCGACGGGCGGCGTGGACGTGCTGCTCGATCCCAACAATCCGCGCATCGTGTACGCGGCCATGTGGCAGATCGAGATCCACACCTGGGGACGCGAGTCGGGCGGCGCGGGTTCGAGCATCTGGAAGTCCACGGACTTCGGCGCCACGTGGAAGCGGCTCGTGGGCCATGGCCTGCCTGAGCGGCCGTACGGGAAGGTCGGACTCGGGGTGAGCGCGGCCAACTCGAACCGGGTCTACGCGGAAATCGAGACCGGTGACGGCCTGCCGTGGCACGGACAGCCGACCGATCGCGGCCACATCTGGCGCTCGGATGACGCGGGCGAGACGTGGCAGCTGGTGAATGAAGACCGCAAGCCCGGCGGTCGCACCGCGTACTACAACCGCATGGGCGTCGAACCCGACAACGCGGACGAAGCCTACTTTCTCGCTGCCGACTGGACCAAGACGCTCGACGGCGGCAAGAACATCATCGACGTGCCGGACGCGCAGGTGCCGCGCGGCGATCATCACGATGTCTGGTTCGACCCGTCCAACGGCAACCGGTTCATCGTGGCGCATGACGGCGGCATCTCGATCACGACGACGCGCGGCCGCGAGTGGCACCGCATCGAGTTGCCCATCGCGCAGATGTACCACGTCATGACCGACGACGCGATTCCGTACAACCTCTACGGCAACCGGCAAGATGGCCCCAGCGTGTTCGGGCCGAGCAACTCGAAGGTGCCGCACTACTACGGTCCCAAGCAGGACATCTGGCGCGGCCTCTGGCGCACGGTGGGCGGCGGCGAGGACGGTTGGGCCACCCCCGATCCCGTCGACACCTCGCTCGTCTGGTCGAGCGGCGCCGGATTCGGCGCGGGTGGCGGCGTGATGGTCAAGTGGAACCGCTTCACCAACATCGCGCAGCAGGTGGAAGTCTGGCCGCAGCAGACCACCGGCTGGCCGGCCGACTCGCTCAAGTACCGCTTCGTCTGGCAGTTTCCGCTGTTGATCAGCCCGCACGACCACAACACGGTCTACACCGGCAGCCAGTACGTCCACGTCACCAACGATGGCGGCTATCACTGGCGCGAGCTCTCGCCCGACCTGACGCGCAACGACAAGTCGCGCCAGCGCATTTCGGGTGGGCTCACGCCGGACAACATCGGCGTCGAGTACGCGGGGGTCGTCTTCGCGATCGCCGAATCGAAGCTCGCCAAGGGACTCATCTGGGCCGGCAGCAACGATGGCCTCGTGCACGTGACGCGCGACAACGGCGCGACGTGGACCAACGTCACGGCGAACGTGACCGGCATGATGGATTGGGGCACAATCTCCAACATCGAACCGAGCAAGTGGGACGTGGGCACGGCGTACATGTCGGTGGATGGCCACCAGATGAACAACCGCGACCCGTTCATCTACAAGACCACCGACTACGGCAAGACGTGGAAGCCTATCGTGAAGGGAATTCCGAAGAGTCCGCTCTCGTACGTGCACGTCGTCCGCGAGGATCCCGTGCGGAAGGGACTGCTCTATGCCGGCACCGAGAACGGCCTCTACGTGAGCTGGGACGATGGCGAGAACTGGCAGCCGCTGCAGAACAACCTGCCGCACGCTCCCGTCTACTGGATCGTGATCCAGGAACGGTTCAACGACCTCGTGATCGCCACCTACGGGCGCGGCTTCTGGATCCTGGACGACATCACGCCGCTGCGACAGTTGAACGCCGAGCAAGCGGCCCGCCCCGTGGTCCTGCTCAAGCCGCGCGACCAGTACCGGTTCCGTCCGGTGGAGGGGCCTTTCACGGAAATGGACGACATTGTCGCGGGCGAAAACCCGCCGGACGGCGCGGCCCTCAACTTCTGGCTCAAGTCCGCAAGCAAGGACTCGGCGACGCTCACCATCGCCGACGCGAGCGGCGCCGTCGTGCGCACGCTCAAGGCGCCGCAGCGTCAGGGACTCAATCGCGTCTACTGGGACCTGAACAGCGAACTCACGCACCAGGCGATCCTGCGCTCAAGTCCGCCGTCGTCGCCGTGGTACGAGGTGCCGCCCTCGGGCAAGCCCGCGCCGGGGGTTGGTCGCATGGCGATTCTCGAGCCGCCGGGCACCTACACGGTCACGCTCACCGCCGCGGGCGAAACGCAGTCGCAGAAGCTCACCATCCTCAAGGATCCCGTCTCCGGCGGCAGTGAGCAGACGATCGCCGAACAGCTCGCCTTCGAGCAGGCGATCGCGCGCGACCTGAACGAGGTCGTGGACCAGATCAACAAGCTCGAGGTCGTGCGGAGCCAGATCGTGGCCGTGCAGCAGATCGCCGGGTCCAAGGGCTTTGCCAATGACCTCAAGAGCGCCATCGACGCCGCGATGGCCAAACTCATGGCGGTGGAAGGGCAGCTCTTCCAGATGACCAGCACAGGACGAGGCCAGGACTTCAACCGGCGGCCGGTACGCTTGGCCGAGCAGATGAACTACCTCGCCGGCGTGGTAAGCCTCACCGACTTCGCCCCGACCGGTGCCCAGAAGGACGTGCAGGGTGTGCTGCACGACCAATGGTTGCGCATCAAGCCGCAGGTGCAGCAATTCCTCGACAAGGAGCTGCCCGCGTTCAACGAACAGCTGCGCGCGGGCGGCCAACAGCCCGTCGTGCCGTAGCCGTCGATCCTGTCATCATCATCTCGTTCGTCACTTCAACCCGATCACTCGTGCGTATCGCGCGCTTCATCTCCGCCATCGTCGTTGCCATCGCCGGCCAGGGTACGCTCGTGCGTGCGCAGGCGCCCACCGTCGACCCGTCGAGCGCCATGCACTGGCGCGCCATCGGTCCCACGCGCGCCGGGCGTGCGCGCGCGCTTGCGGGCGTCGCCGCGCAACCCAACCTCTTCTACATCGGCTTCGACGACGGCGGCCTCTGGCGCTCCACCGACTACGGCTCGACGTGGGTGCCGCTCTTCGAGCGCGAAGCCACGGGGTCGATCGGCGCGATCGCGGTCGCGCCTTCGGATCCGAACATCATCTACGTCGGCACCGGCGCGGGGATCATCCGCCCGGACCTGGCCACGGGGCAGGGGCTCTACAAGTCCGTCGACGCTGGCAAGACGTGGACGCGCTTGGGCCTCTTCGACTCGCAGATGATCGCGATGATCGACGTCGACCCGCGTGATCCGAACCGCTTCTTCGTCGCCGTGCTCGGCCACCCCTACGGACAGAACGCGGAGCGCGGCATCTTCCGCTCGCTCGATGGCGGCCGCACGCTCGAGAAGGTGCTCTTCCGCGACGAGTACACGAGCGGCAACGACGTGCGCATCGATCCCTCGGACCCGAACACCGTCTACGCCACGCTCTGGCAGCAGCAGGAAGCGTTCTGGGAAGGCGGCGGCTTCAGCGGCGGCGGCAACGGCATCTTCAAGTCGGTTGACGGCGGGAGCACGTGGAAGCAGCTCACGGACGGCCTGCCCACCGTGCTGCAGGCCAACATCGCGATTGCGCCGAGCAATGCGAAGCGGCTCTACGCGATGGCGGCGTCGGCGCTGCCGAGCGGGCAGTCGGGACCGGTGGCGTTCTATACGTCGGCCGATGCCGGGGAGCACTGGACGGTGGTGACCACGCAGCAGCCGGCCGCGGGCGCGACGGTCGATGCGCGCCCGCTTCAGCGCATCGGCGGTGGCGACCTGCCGACGCTCGTCATCGATCCGCGCGACGAGAAGGTGGTCTACAGCTCGAGCCAGGTCTTCTGGCGCACCGAGGATGGTGGCGCGAGCTGGAGCGCGGTGCGCGGCGCGCCCGGTGGCGACGACTACCAGAAGGCATGGATCAACCCGCTCCACCCCGAGATCATCCTCTCGGTGTCGGACCAGGGCGGCGTGGTCTCGGCCAATCGCGGCGCGTCGTGGAGCAACTGGTACACGCAGCTCACTGCGGCCATGTACCACGTCACCACCGACTTCGCCTTTCCGTATCGTGTCTGCAGCGGGCAGCAGGACTCGGGTTCCGCGTGCGTCGACAGTCGCAGCAACGACGGCCAGATCACCTTCCACGATTGGCATCCGGTCAACATCCAGGAGTACGGCATCGCCGCGCCGGACCCCAAGGATCCCGACATGGTGTTCGGCAGCATGCGGAGTGGCGTCTCGCTCTTCAATCGCAAGACGGGACAGACGACACTCGTTGGACCCGACATGACAGCCGTCGGCCCCAACGGCGAGCACTACAACCGCAACGTGCGCACGATGCCGATCCAGTGGTCGCCGATCGACCACAGCACGCTCTACTACGCGTCCAACGCGATCTGGAAGTCGCTCGACAAGGGGATGCACTGGACGCGCGTGAGCGGCGATCTCGCGCGCCAGACGTGGACCGCGCCGTCAAGCGCGGGCAAGTACGCGAGCACCGTGACGTCCGGCCCGCGCGGCGCCGTCACGGCGATGTCGCTTTCACCGCTCAAGGCGGGCACGATCTGGGCCGGCACCGACGATGGTCTCGTTCAGGTGACGAGCGACGGCGGCGCCTCTTGGAAGAACGTCACCCCGCCTGCCATCACCGCGTGGACACGCGTCTTCAACATGGACGCGGGCCACCACGACGCGCGCACCGCGTACTTCGCCGCCAACGGCATCCGTGTCGACGATCGCACGCCGCGCTTCTGGCGCACGCATGACCTGGGCGCCACCTGGACGGAGATCAGCGCCGGACTCCCCGGTGGCGCCGCCGCCAACACCATCCGCGAGGATCCGCGCCAGCGCGGCCTCCTCTACGCCGGCACCGACAATCAGGTCTGGGTCTCGTACGACGACGGCGATCACTGGTCGTCGCTCCGCCTCGACATGCCCGCCATCGCCATCCGCGACCTCTTCGTGAAGGACGACTCCACCTGTCGCTGTGCCGATCTGGTGGCCGCGACGCATGGGCGCGGCTTCTGGATTCTCGACGACCTCACGCCGCTCAGGCAGCGCGCCGCCGTGGCATCCGCACAGGCGAGCAACAAGCCGTATCTCGTCAAGCCGCTCGTCGCCACGCGACTCCGCTTCGCCGCCAACGATCCGACGCCGTGGCCACCCGAAGTGCCCGCGGGCGAGAACCCACCGCCGGGCGCGGTGCTCGACTACTACCTGCCGTCCGATGCGCGCGGCGTCGTGTCGATCGAGATCCTCGATGGCGCGGGCAAGGTCGTGCGTCGCCATGCGAGCGACGAGCCGCGCCTCGATCCCGATCCGGGCGTCGATCCCGCGGGCTACGACAAGCTCTGTCGCGTCAAGCCCACCGCCACCGCATGCGGACTCCCGCTCTACTGGATGGCGCCGCAGATCGTCGTCTCCGCGCGCGCCGGCATGCACCGCTTCATCTGGGACATGCGCTATGCACCGCTCCCCGGCAACATTGCCGACCTGGGCGATGAAGACGCCACCGGCGCCGTGCCCCATCACACCTGGGTGCCGGCGGCGTCACCGTTCGCGCCGGCGGGCCGCTACACCGTGCGCCTCACGGTTGACGGCCAGAGCGTCACGCAGCCGCTCGACCTCATGCTCGATCCGCGCGTCAAGACGCCCGCGGCCGGGCTCACGCAGCTCGCCACGCTCACGCGCACCGGGTACGACGGTGCCATCGTGGCGCACGCCGCGTTCGTCGAAGCACGCGCCCTCTCGAATGCGCTTGCCGCTGCGGGAGGTGGTGACGCGCTCGGGCTGCGCGCGCAGGTGGACTCCGTTGCGCCCGCCGATGGTCGCGCGGGGCGCGGTGCGCGTCGCCGTCGTGGCGGCGGACCCGCGATGGTCACGCTCGACGTCGCGTCCAACGCGCTCATGGCGGCCGCGATGGCCATCCAGGGCGCCGACGTGACACCCACCGCCTCCCAGGCCGACGCGGTGACCAAGGCGAAGGCGCAGGGCGACGAGGTGATGGGGAAGTGGTCGTCGCTCAAGTTCAGCGGACTGGGTGCGCTCAACGTCAAGCGACGCGCAGCGGGACAGCCACCGATCGAGCTCTCGCACTAGCTCGTGCCCCGCCTCGACTCAACGTTGCGCGCCGTCACATCCAGTCCGGCGCGCGCCGCGCGTATCGCCTTCGCTGCGTGTCTCGCGCTCGTCATCGTCGCTCCGCTTGGCTCCCGCGCGTCGCTCCACGCGCAAGCTGTGCCCGCGCCGGCGCCGCCCGCGCCTGTCACCCTCCTCACCGATCGCGCCCTCGACGGACGCGGCGGCACGCTCCAGGGCGCGCGCTTGGGCATCGCCGCCGGCCGCATCATCACACTCGCCTCCACCGACACCGCGCGCGTCATCGACCTGCGCGGCTACACGGTGCTCCCCGGTTGGATCGACACCCACGTCCACCTCGACTCGCACTTCGACAAGTCGGGCCGCATTGCCACCGACAAGGAGCCCGCACTCGAGCAGTCGCTCGGCATCGCGCAGGCGGCGTGGGCCACGCTCATGGGCGGCTTCACCACGGTACAAAGCGTGGGCGACCTCGCCGAACGCCCGCTGCGCGACCTGATCCGCGATCACGGCTTCCCCGGGCCGCGCGTGCTCACCTCGCTCGCGCCCATCATCGGCCGCGGCGACTCGACCGGCACGCCGGAGCAGCTGCGCGCCATGGTGCGCGAGCGCAAGGCGCAGGGCGCGGACCTCATCAAGATCTTCGCCTCCACGAGCCAGCGCGTCGGCGCCAAGCCGACGCTCTCACTCGCGCAGCTCACCATCCTCTGCGGCGAAGCGAAGGCACTCGGCCTGCGCAGCATGGTCCACGCCTACCGCGGACAGGTGGCCGTCGCCGGACGCGCCGGCTGCACACAGGTCGAGCACGGCACCTACGCCGCGCGCGAAGACGTTGAAGCGGCCGCACGCGCAGGCGCGTACCTCAGTCCGCAAGTCGGACTCGTCGTGCAGAACTACATCGAGAACAAGGCGCGCTACCTTGGCGTCGGCAACTATTCCGAAGCCGGCATGCAGACGATGCTGCGCGACCTGCCGCTCGACTTCGACGTCTGCCGCCTCATGATGGCCGCGCCCGGCGGCAAGGTCGTCTTCAGCACCGATGCCACCGCGGGGGCGCACGGCCGCAACGCCGACGAGTTCATCGGCCGTGTGCGCGACTGCGGCGTCTCGCCCATGCAAGCGCTCGTGAGCGCCAACGCGCTCGCGGCCGGGGCGATGGGGCTGGGCGACACGATCGGTGCGCTCGCACCCGGCTTCGCGGCGGACGTGATCGCGCTCGACGGCGATCCCATCACCGACATCACCGCCGTCCGTCGTGTCGTCTTCGTGATGAAGGGCGGTGTCGTCTACAAGTGGGATGGCGCGATCGCGGGACGGCGCTGATCGTGGTGGCCTCGAATCCCGGATCACGCGCGCCTGGCTTTCGGCGGCCCGGATGCAGTGCGCTGCTTGCCGGCCCCCTATGTAAGCTGCTTAAACGGAGCTAACTCCGCGGCCGTGCCCCGTCCGCTGAGGGCCGGCCCGTACCTTCAGTTGCATGGACATCGACCCGATGGAGCCCGTCTCCGAGGCCGCCGAACGCGAGGCCCGGAGCCGCCTCAACACGCTCGTCGCCATCACCGTCGCGCTGCTCGCGACCTTCATGGGCGTCTGCAAGATCAAGGACGACAACATCGTCCAGGCCATGCAGCAGGCGCAGGCCGACCGCGTCGACCACTGGAGCTACTACCAGGCCAAGGTGGTGCGCGAGGAAGTGGCGCGCGCCGCCGCCGACCAGATGCGCGCGCAGGCGAGTGCGCCGGCGCCGGCGGCCGCGGCGCTCCGCGCGACGGCAGCGCGCTACGACTCGCTCGCGGACGCCGAGGCGACCAAGAAGCAGGCGGTGCGCGAGCAGGCCGAAGGCGACCAGAAGACGTACGACTCGCTCAACTATCGCGACGACCAGTTCGACCTGGCCGACGCGATGGCGGCGCTCGCGATTTCGCTCCTGGCGATCACCTCGCTGACACAGAAGCGGTGGCTCTACTGGGTGGCGCTGGTGCCCACGGGGGTGGCCGTGCTGATGGGACTGGCCGGGTTGTTGGGGTGGCACATCCACTCGGACGCCCTCGCGCGACTGCTCTCGTGAGGCGAGGGCCGACGATGCACCGCGTGCCGCGCGCAAGCCGACGCTGCATGCTCCCGCGCCTCGCCGCCGGCGCGATGGGCGCGTTGCTCGGCGCCTGTGCGAGCGGTGGTCCGCTGCCCGACGCCACGGCGGGCGGTGTCGCTCCCACGTCCCAGGTCGCCGGCGAATGGGTGGACGTGCGCAAGACGACCGCGAGCGACTCGACCATCTGGGTGCTGGCCGCTGACGGTGACGATGCGCTACTCACCGTGCACAAGGGCGCCGACGGCACCCGCCGCGAGGAGCGCCAGCACTACGGGCGTTGGAGCGAGGGGCGCGTCACCGATTCGTCGGGCGCGAGCGTGCGCGCGCTCTGTTTCGTGCGGCGGCCGGGACGCGACGCCCCGTCGTGCGATGCGATCGTGCTCGATTCGCTGCGCGTGGGCGGTGCCATGCGGCGCCGGCTCACGGTGCGCGGATACGTGGGCCAGCATCACACCACGGATCGCGTGCTGGTGGAGCGGCCGAGTGCGAGCGTGGCGGCCGCGGCACCGACCGCTGCGCCGACCGATGATGCGGCGAGCAGCGACTCCGCCGGCCCCGCGGGCAGCGGCGAGTATCACCCGCGCTCGGTGCAGCCGGAGCGGCCGAGCGTGGCGACGCATGCGGGTACGGTCGCCACGGGCTACCTCGAACTCGAAACCGGACTCGAGCACGACAGCTATCCCGACGCCACGCGCGGCGTGCAGCTCGGCTCCGTCTTCAAGCTCGGGCTCGCCAAGCACGTGCAGCTGGCGCTCACGCTGCCGGGCGCAGCCGTCACGGGCATTCCCTTCGGCGTCGGCGATGTCAGCCTCGGACTCAAATGGCGCGTGAGCGAGGACCAGCCACTGCTGCAGGACATCGCGATCCTGCCGTCGATCAAGTTCAACTCGGGCGGCGATCGTGGCACGGGCACCACCGACGTGAGCCTGCTACTCATCAACAGCCGCACCTTCGGACCCATCGGCGTGGACGTGAACGTGGGCGCGACGTGGCGGAGCGGCGACGGCACGCAGGTGCCGCAGACGGCGACGCTCTGGACCGTCGCGGCGGGCATCCCGATTTCGGGCGCGCTGGGCTGGGCGCTCGAGACCTACGGGCTGCCGGGCACGTCGGGTCCCGCAGGGAGCGCGCCGATTGTGGCCGTGCTCACGGGCCCAACGTGGGTGGTACGGCCCGAGCTCGCACTCGACGCGGGCGTGATCATCCCGGTGACGGGGGCGCAGCCACGCGCGCTCTACCTGGGACTCGTCGCGAGCCTCGGGCGGTTGGTGCCGAGGTAGCGCGCGGCGCGCGCGAGGCGCTGGACGCGGCGCCCTCGGGCGACTCAGCCCGACTTGGTCGGTGCGTGCTCCCGGCACCCCGGCGTCGCCGCTCGCACGTCCGGCGCGCGCAGCGTCGGTCGCCCGCGAGACACGAGCGTCGCATTCACCGCCGGTATCGCGCGCTCCACCACGCGCCGCCAGCGCACCAGTTGCTCGCCCAGCGTCTTGCACGACGCCGCGAATGCCGCCTGCATCGCCGCCGTCGGCGCCAAGTCCGCGTTGTCGTGCGCGGCGTACTGGCTCACGAATGCGCCGTTCAAGTCGCGGAAGCTCGGCGGCAGCGTGCGTAGCGCAACACGGGCGACACGCGCGTCGTCCGCAGCGCCCGCCACCGAGTCGAGCGCCGCCCCGAGCGCCGCCACGGGCTCGAACGAGGTGAGCGACGCGTCCGACGAGGTCGCCGACGAGAGCGAGGTGCGCAGCACCGTCGCCGCCTGCTGCGCCTCGTACGCCACCTGCGCGGCGCCGACGAGCGACGCCAGCAACGCGTGCTGCGCGGCCAGCCCCGCCGCCGTCACCGGCGACCGGGGATCGTTGCGCACAGCCACTGTCTGCGTGCTCGTCACACCGTCGACAACCAGGCGCAACGTGTAGCGACCTGGCAGGGCGAGCCTGCCTTCGGGCGACACCGGCGTGCGGCCCGGCGTCGCGTTGATCTCGAAGCTGTGCGTGAACGACGCCGGCGCGTCGTGCCGGAGGTCCCAGTGCGCGCGGTGCATGCCGGCGCTCGTCGCGAGTGGCGACGGTGGCGCGAGCCAGAAGTCCGGATGCGGCGGGCGCGCCGCTTCCGGCACCGGAGCGGGTGTCACGCTCGAGAGGTGGCGCACCACGCGGCCCGCCGCGTCGAGCACGTCGATCGTGAGCGGGCCCGACGCCGCGTTCGGCAGCCAATAGTCGAGCGTCACACCGTCGACCGGATTCTCCGCGTGCGGAATCTCGGGCGGGAAGGGGGTGTTCCAGTTCGTGTTGCGTCGCACGCGGACCGCGGCACCCGGCGCGAAGAGCGTGGGTCGTGTCGGCACGGCCGCGAGCTGGCGGAGCCGCGCGACGTCGTCGAGGATCCAGATGCCACGCCCATGCGTGCCGATGACGAGATCGTCGTCGCGGACCTCGATGTCGCGCACCGGCGTGTTGGGCAACCGGTCGTTGAACGGCTGCCAGTGGTCGCCGTCGTCGAACGAGACGTGCATGCCGCTCTCGGTGCCGGCGTAGAGGAGCCCCGCGCGCTTCGTGTCAGCGCGGATCACGCGCGCGAAGCTGCCGCTCGCCTCGTCGACAGGCAGTCCGGTGGTGATGCGCGTCCACGTCGTGCCGTAGTCGCGCGTGCGGTAGAGGTACGGCGCGAAGTCGCCGTCGCGCAGGTACTCGATGGCCACGTACGCCACGCCGGCCGCGTGATGCGAGGCCTCGACGGCCGACACGTTCGCGCGGAGTGGCGCCGGGATCCCGGGAATGCTCACGTCGGTCCACGTCGTGCCCTCGTCGCGCGTGACGTGCACGAGCCCGTTGCTGGTGCCCACCCAGATGACGCCCTTGGCGATCGTGGACGCCGACATCGACTCGATCGAGCCGCGCGCCCCCGGCGTCTTCGCTGCGGTCGCGGAGTCCATCCCCTTGGGGACGCCGAGTTCAGGCGACAGCCGCCGCCAGTGCGCGCCGCCGTCGGTGGTCGCCGCCACGTAGTTGAGCCCCGCGAGCAGCATGGATGCATTCCACGGCGCCCAGACGATCGGCTGCGACGAACTCGTGCGCGCCTTGGCGGCCGGATCGATGGCCGGGCTCACGTTGATCCACTGCTCGCTCGGGTACGTGATCTGCACGAGCCCGTTGCCGCTCGCGTACACCACGTTCGGGTTTTTCGGGTCCGGCACGATGGTACCCCACTCCCAGCCGTTGACCGGATTCCAGTCGTGCATGGTGATGGCGCCATTGTTGCCGCGGCTTCGCGTGCGGATCGCGCCCGCATCCTGCTGCGTGGCGTAGATCCAGTACGGGTACGACCGGTCGGTGGCGATGTGGTAGACCTGCTCGACCGACTGGTTGTACCACGAGCTCCACGTTGCGCCGCCGTCGAGCGTGATCGTCGCGCCCTGGTCGAGTCCCATGAGGATGCGGCGTCCGTCCGTCGGGTCGATCCAGAGCTGCTGCGGGTCGTCGCCACCGGGCGCGCCCTTCCACCCCGTGAAGGTGTGGCCGCCATCCACCGACTTGTACGCCGCGGTGTTGATCGTGTACACGACGTCCGGATTCTTCGGGTCCACGTACACGCCGCAGCTGTAGCCGCCCTGGCCGCTGCGGATCCGTTCGTCATCGGCGGCCATCGTCGTCCACGAGGCGCCGCCATCGTCCGAGCGGTAGAGGCCGTCGTTGCCGATGAGGTAGAGGCGCTCTGCGTTGGTCCCCTGCGCCACCGCGAGCGACGTGCGCCCCTCGAGCCGTGGCAGGCCGCGTGGCCGGAGCTCGGTCCACGTCGCGCCGCCGTCGAGCGACTTCCAGATCGCCGTGCCGGTGCGCGTGGTGTCCGCGTTGACGCGCGTGCCCAGGCCGAACTGCCAGGAACGCAGCGACCGCTGCGCGTACGCGGGCGACACCCAGTGCGTCACCGTCGTCGCGTAGATCACCTGCGGCACGTCGTACGCCCGCGCGAGCTTGGCGATGCCCGTCGCGTCGTCCACGAAGAGCGTCTTGCTCCAGGTGCGCCCGCCATCGGTCGAGCGGAAGACGCCGCGCCATTCGCTCCGCGCGATCGGGTCGCCCAGCGCGCCGACGAGCACCACGTTCGCGTCGCGCGGGTCCACGAGCATCGTCTGGATGTGCCGCGTGAGCGCGAGCCCCACGTGCTGCCACGTGCGCCCCGCATCCATCGACCTGTAGACGCCGTTGCCCTGATCGAGCGTGCCGCCCGTGAGCATGTCGCCGGTGCCGACGTACACCACGTCCGGATCGCTCGGCGCCACTTCCACCGCGCCCACGCTCGAGACATCCTTGACGCCATCGAAGAGGGGCGTCCACACCTGGCCGGCGCTGGTCGTCTTCCACACGCCACCGCCGGGGTAGCCGGCGTAGAAGGTGCCGGGCTGGCCGATCACGCCGGTGACGGCGCCGGCGCGGCCCCCGCGAAACGGGCCGACGTTGCGCCACGGGAGTTCGGCCAATAGACGCTTGTCCACGGGGCCCTGTGCAGGCGCGGTGTGCGGACAGAGGCCCGGCAGGACCAGCATGAACGCGGCGAACCAGCGAGGTGAGCACAGGCGCGGCATGGCGGCGAAGATTCGAAGGTCGAGAGCGCTCAGCCGAGAGCCGGCCGAGAGGGGACGGGAGAAGGTAGCTCGAGGCGCTCGCATCGCCCACCGTGGTGGCGCCGCGACCGCCGGCGCCGAGGACGATGACGCCCGGGAACGCCAGCTCGACCTCGCGCGTCGCCACCGACATCACCGCCGTCCGTCGTGTCGTCTTCGTGATGAAGGGCGGAGTCGTCTACACGTGGGCGGGAGCGTGCGCGACCCGCTAGCGGATGTTGGCGCCGTTGACCGGCCCGCCGTGGAAGAACGCCGCCGGCGTCATCACGCCGTTGGCCTTGAACACCGCGCCGTCCTTGAGCACGAAGCGCACGTCGCGCACCGCATCGATCTTCTCGAGCGGATTGCCGGTCATCGCCACGAGATCGGCCGCCATCCCGACCTTGATCGGACCGCGCTTGTTCTCCGTCTCGCTCACCCGGTAGCCGCCGATCGTCATCGCGCGCAGGATGTCGACGGGCGGGATGCCGGCCGCCTTCCACGTCTCGATGAAGTCGATGGCCACCTCGCCGCGCGTCTTGCCAGGCACGTAGTAGTCGGCGTCGGTCGAGAAGGTGAGGTTGACCTTGTTCTCGTACGCGTTCTTGAGGCCGGCCACGGTCTTCGCGTAGCGCGCCGGGTTGGTGTGGTTCCCCTCGAGCAGGGTGATCGGCGTCTCGGTGCCGGCGCGCCAGATCCCCTTCTTCGCCATCAGCTTGTGCATCTCGTCGGTGAGCCCGTTGTCGTGCGCGATGCTCCAGAGCCCCGCCTCGATCGCGCGGCGGGCGCCATCCACCGTCTGCACGTGGCCCTCGACCTTCATGCCGATGCGCGCCGCCTCGCTCACGAAGAGCGCGATGTCCTCCACCGTGTAGCCCCACGGCTTGCAGTCGACGCAGATCTTGATCACGCGCGCGCCGAAGAGCGCGTTCTGTCGCACGGCCTTGATGATCTCGTCGTGCGTGTCGGCGTCGAGGTACTCGGGATAGACGATCTTGTGGTCGCGCGCCATCTCGGGCGTCGGCCAGAACTGTCCGCCCATGCCACCGATGATGATCCCCGAGTTGATGATTGTCGGGCCCGGCACCCAGCCCTGCTCGATCGCCTGCCGCAGCGCGACGTCGGCGTAGTTGCCGTTGTTCCCCATGTCGCGCACGATCGTGAACCCCGCCGCCAGCATCTGGATCCCGTTCGAGACGGCCTGGATCGCGCGCAGCGGTGTCGACTCGAGAATCGTGGTGACGTAGTAGCTGTTGCGCTCGGGTTCCACCTTGTACGTGAGCGCCAGATGGTTGTGGGCATCGACGAAGCCGGGGCTCACCGTCAGTTGCGACAGGTCAATGACCGTCGCCCCCTGCGGGATCGCCACGTTGCCACCGACCGCGGTGAACTTCCCCTTCTCGACGAGAATCACCTGGTTGGTGGCCACCGTCCCCGCCTCGGGGTCGATGAGTCGCCCCGCCTTGATGGCGGTGACCTGAGCGAAACTCGATGAATTCGTGGTCGCGGCGAGAACCAACGCGGCAACGGCGATGAACGCAGGACGGCGCATGTCGGGGGACTCCGGAACGAGTGGCGAAAGCAAGGTGTCGCGCACATACGCGCGCCGCGCGACGGTCGTCAAGACGAACCATCGAGCGGTGGCACTGCTGTGTTTCCACTAACGCCATTTGTCTCGGTCTCGGCGCGCCTCCGGAAGCGTCCGGACCGTGTAGGAATATCCTTTCCAACCACTGGCGCGCTCCAGCGGTCTAACGAGCGTTCTCACCTTGGGCGTTGACGCTCGATGCCGGCCGCCAGCATGTTCGGCGAGCCAGAACAGGCTCACGGCGCCCTGACATGCAGTTGCTTGGCGGCCCGGCGACAGCCATGTCGCGGCGCCCGATCGTTCCGGAGACGTCGATGCGCGTCACGATGCAGGTGCTCGGCAGGCAGAACGTGTGCGGCGACGATGGGCGCCCGATCGACGCGCTCCTCGCCCAGCCGAAGCGACTCGCGCTCTTCGCGTATCTCGTGCTCAAGCGGCCCGTGCGACTGCACCGGCGCGACGAGCTGCTCGCGACGTTCTGGCCCGAACGCCAGGATGACCACGCACGGGGCACGTTGAGTCAGGCGCTGAGCTTCCTCCGCCGCACACTCGGCGACGATGTCATCCTCTCCCGCGGCGACGAGGTGGGCGTCGATCGCGAACTCGTGCAGTGCGATGCATTGAGCCTCGTCGAGGCGGCCGCCGCGCGCGACCACGCCCGCGTCGTCGCCCTGCATGTCGGTGACCTGCTCGAGACCTTCCAGCTCGGGCACTGCCAGGCCTTCGGCTCGTGGCTTGCCCACGAACGCCAGTTCCTTCGCGGCCTCGCAGTGCGAAGCGCCATGACGCTCGCCGACGCAGCCGCCGAGCGCGGCGACTGGACGCATGCCGTCGAAGCGGCCGAGCAGGCGATCAACTGGGCGCCGTGCGACGAGGTCGCGGCGCGCGCGCTCGTCATCGCGCTCGAACGCGCCGGCCACCGTGCCCACGCGCTCGAGGTGCACGACGCCTTCGTCGCGCGGCTCGCACGTGAACTGGACCTCGCGCCCTCGGACAAATGGCGGACGCTGCGCGAAGCCATCCGGAGCGGCGCCGATGTCGGCGACACGTTGAGCCGCCGCAATCTCATCGGGTAGCGCACGCGCGTCGTCTCGACGGGTGCGCGCACGGCAAGCGCCATTCGTTCAGCGCTGCGACGAGGGGACGGGCCGCGACTGCAGGCTGCCGTCCCCCCGGTTACGTGCTCAGCTGGTCGCGCTCTCGGCCGGCTTGGCGGCGGGCGGACGGCCGGGACCACCGAACTGGCGGCGGACCGTGGGCTGGCTCAGCGCGTAGAGCCGCTGATTGTAGAAGGCAATGATCTGCGCCTTGACGGAAGCTTGCGTGTCACCCGACTTGGCTTCCAAGGGGGCGTACCGCTGCTGGTCGCCGGAGACGCTGAACCACCAGCGCGTCTCGGTCGGCGCATTGCGCGGGGCCTCGACCGTGCAGGTGTAGGTCCGGCCTGCATCCTCGAAGCTGAATCCGCCAATCATGCGTGTCTCCGCGAAAGGGTCGTACAACCGAGCGGGGGCGCGTCGGCCGGTGTGGCTCGCGCGCCGTGGTGCGGCGTACGCCTTACGCGGCGGGACGACGCTTCTTGGTCTTGCCGCGACGGCGGGCAGCCGCCGACTTGAGCTGGCGGGCAGCGCTCGGCTTCACGTAGTGGCGGCGCTTGCGCAGTTCCGCGAGGAGACCGGACTTCACGACCTTCTTCTTGAAGGTCTTGAGGGCCCAGTCGAGCTTATCGCCTTCGTCGAGAGTGACTTCGATCATCGGGACGGTTGCGGCCAGAGTGATGGCGGGGGGCCAGCCAGCCGCGTTGCGGACCGGCCCCCCGTGGTGGCCGCGGCACTCGCCGCGGCCGATCCCCGTACTAGAGCTTGACGACGTTCTCGGCGGCCGGGCCCTTCTGGCCCTGAACCACGTCGAACTCGACCTTCTGGCCTTCGGCGAGGGACTTGAAGCCCTGGCCCTGGATCGCCGAGTGATGGACGAAGAGATCCTTCGTGCCATCCGCCGGGGTGATGAAGCCAAAACCCTTGTCGTCGTTGAACCACTTGACGGTGCCGGTCGTACGCATAGCAATACTCCTTCCTGTAGTGTGGTCGGAGTCCGGCTTGGCCGAGGGTCCCGACTACGGTGTATTCGTGGACACTGCCGCCACGATCGGCTTGACTGACAAAAAAAACAGGCCACCGCGTGAGCGAGGCCCAAGTCAGTCCGGCAGATGCGATTCTCGCGCATTTGCCCTGTCCGGGAACGTAACCGTGGCCAGACCGGAATACTAGCGGCAATTTCACCCGGTCCCAAGACCCGCCGGTGCTCCCACCGGAGGGTCGCTTCCACCCCGAAATTGCATGAGCCTGACCGTCCGCGCGGCCACCCTCGCCGAGATCCCCGCGCTTTCCGCCCTCATCGAGCGCTCGGCCCGCGACCTGAGCGTCGGGTTCTACACGACTGCCGAGGCCGAGGCGGCCATCACGCATGTGTTCGGCGTGGACACGCAGCTGGTGAAGGACGGCAGCTACCTCGTGGCGGAGCTGGACGGCACCGTGGCTGGCTGCGGCGGGTGGAGTCGCCGGCGCACGCTCTATGGCGGCGACCAACGGCCGGTCGGCGGTGATGACCTGCTCGATCCGGCGCGCGACGCGGCCAAGATCCGCGCCTTCTTCGTGGAGCCTGAAGCCGCGCGAAAGGGAGTCGGTCGGGCGATCCTCTCCGCGTGTGAAGCCGGTGCGATGGCGGCCGGCTTCACGCATTTCGAACTCATGTCCACCTTGCCCGGCGTCCCGTTCTACACGGCGCTGGGCTACCTGCCGCTCGAGGACGTGACCGACTTGCTCCCCGACGGCACGCCGCTCCGCTTCGTGCGCATGGGGCGGCGGCCGTAGGAAACCAGCATCAGGGCGTCACGCCCTTGTGCTGGTCGAACCACCCCTGGAGCGTGGTCAGCTTGGCCGCTTCATGGCTTGGCCGACGCCTGATACCGTGCGGTTCGTCGGGCACGCGCACCAGCACCGTCTCCACGCCACGCAGCTTGAGCGCCTTGAAGTACTGCTCGCTTTCCGACATCGGCGTGCGGAAGTCTTCCTCGCCGGTCATGATGAGCGTCGGCGTCTTCACGTTCTTGACCACGCTCAGCAGCGAGCGCTTGGCGTAATTCTCCGTGTTGTCCCACGGCAGGCCGGGCATCCAGTCGGCCGCAGCCTTGGCGCCCATGTCGGCGGTGAGGACGAAGCTCTCCCAGTTGATGACGGGATAGAAGGCGAGCGCGGCCTTGAAGCGGTCGGTGTGGCCGATCATCCACGCGGTGAGCACGCCGCCGCCCGAACCGCCCGTGACGTAGAGCTGCGCGGCATCGATGTAGCCCTTGGCGATGACGGCATCCACGCCCGAATTCAAATCATAGAAATCGTCGCCCGGATAGGCGTGATGTATGAGGTTGCCGAACTCCTCGCCGTACGACGTCGAGCCGCGCGGGTTGGTGTAGAGCACCACCGAGCCGTTCGCCGCCATGATCTGCTTCTCCTCGTCGAAGCGGTCGCCGTAGTTGGCAAACGGGCCACCGTGGATCTCGAGGATGAGCGGATACTTCTTCGCGGGATCGAACCCGGGCGGGGTGATGATCCATCCCTGCACGTTGCGCTGGTCTTTGCTCGATTTGTACCAGATCTCCTCGACCTTGCCGATCTGCCGGTTGGCGAGCAGGGCGGCGTTGAGCGACGTGAGCGTCTTCGTCGCGGCGGCCGGCCCCGTCGTGGCCACGGCCACCTCGCTCGGAATGCTCGGCGTGCTCAGCGTGAACGCGACGCTGCCGTCACGCGAGACGGAGTAGTCGCCACCTGAGTAGGCGCTCGTGCCCGAGCCCAGGTTCTTCGCGACGACCTTGAACGTGCCGTCGAGGGCGAGGAGCGCGACCTTGGTGTTCCCCTTCTCGTCGAACTGCACGTACACGCCCTTGGAATCGGCGGCCCAGATCGGGCGGCCCACCGACTGGTCGATCTTGGTCGAGAGCGTGCGCTTGCCCGAGCCGTCACGGTTCATGACGTAGAGCATCGTGTTCTGGTAGCCGACGTGCCGGTCGTCGTAGCCGGTGTACGCAATGAGCTTGCCGTCGGGCGACACGACCGGGCTCTGGTCCGGGCCCGCGCGCTCGGTGAGGCGGCGCATGGCGCCCGTGTTGACGTTCGCGGCCCAGAGATCGCTCTCGGTGGTCTTCAGCTCCCAGTCGTCGATGCGTCGCGCGGAGAAGACGAGCTCCGTTCCGTCCGGCGTCCACGACACCGTGCTCGGCTGGTACGGCAGTCCGGCGTGGTGGTAGTTGCCGCTCGTCACCTGGTGCGGCTGTCCGCCGTCTGCACGAACCACGAAGGCGTGCATCCACCCCGGCGCGACTTCGCCGACGTCATTGAAGCGGAAGGCGAATTTGTCTGTGTACTTGGGCGGTGCGCTCCACGTCGCGCCGGGCGGCGGCGTGAGTGGCTTGCCGATGACGAGCGCGGCTTCGGGCGCGAGCGCCACATAGGCGAGCTGCGTGCCGTCGGCGCTCCATGCGGGATTGGTCGGCGGCGTCGGCGCGCTCGTGATCGGGAAGCTCTCGCCCGTGTCCATGTAGCGGATGTAGAGCTGCGCGCTGCCGCCCCGGTCGGACACATAGGCGAGGCGCTTGCCGTCGGGGCTCCAGCGCGGCGACTCGTCGTGCACGCGGCCGCTCGTGATGGGGCGGTGCACGGTGCCGTCGCTCCTGAGCAACCAGAGCGTGCCGTAGCGGCGGTCGGTCTGGATGTCGCTCGTGCGGCGCACGTAGACGATCCACTGGCCGTCGGCGGAGATCTGCGCGTCCGAGGCGTACTCGAGCTTGAAGACGTCGGCGGCGCTGAGCTTGGCGAGCGCGGCTTGCGCGCGTGCGGTCGGCGCGGCGAACGGCACGGAGAGGGCGAGCGCGCCTGCAAGGGCGGCGGCGCGAAGCGAGCGGATACGCGGCATGAGGCCTCCATCGGCCATGTGGGTCAGACCGAGGAAGTTGCGGTGCGGATGGGGGACCGCGCCAGCGGCACGTTTGATGCAAAGCCGCGCGGCAACGCGCGCGGGGAGTGCTGCGTTATCGCGCCTGCTTCTTCGGAATGAGGATCGTGCCGCGACAGGTCACCGCACCGCAGCGGCACGGATACTTCCGCTTGGCCGCCGGTGTGTGCCGCTCCTCGAGCACGTACGCGTAGTCGTACACCAGCTCCTCACCCGGCTCGATGTCGTGGATTGTCTCGATCCAGAGGCGTCCGTCATCCACCACCACGTCGCAGTTGGGTGCGCACGAATGATTGATCCAGCGCGCCTCGTTGCCGTTCACACCGGCGTCCACCACCCACTCGTCATCCACGGCGAAGAGGAAGGTGTGGTGCGCACCGTCGGCATCCGGATACCGCGCCTCGGCCTGCGCCACGGTGAGGCGCTCGCCGGCGTACTCGACGAGGCGCACGCCGGCGGCGATGTGCTTCGTCGCGAAGCCGCCCATCCCTGCGATCGGGGATGGGCGGACCTCGAACGGATACGGGGGCTGCGGGTGCCTACCGCCCAATCTCGTCCTTGTAGGCCGCGCGGAGTCCCGCCAGGTATTGGTCAAACAACGCCGCGAGCGTCTTGAACTCGGTCTGCACCGACGTGCGGAACGTCGCGTCGGTCAGGAAATCATAGAGGATCGCGGCTTCCGTCTTCGCGTCGATCAGGAACGCGCCGTGGCCGAGCTCCGAGTAGTTGTCGGCGGTCATCTCGTACGTGTGGTTGCTGAAGTTCGAGCTCGCCGCCGTCACGCCGACGCCGGGCACGTCGCGCGCCATCCAGCCCGTCTCCTCATAGCCCGAGGGACGCTGCGGCTCGTTGTTGACGCGGATCGCGCCGAACTTCTTCACGTACGCGAACATCAGCTCCTCGAGCGTGCCGAGCGAAACGCCGTCGCGGTATTCGCCGCCGCCGCGATCGATCTCGACCGTGGTGCCCGTGGCCATCGCGGCACCCTTGGCCGCGTGCACCATCATCGAGTCCACATGCGCGAGGTAGACCTCGTCGGGGTAGCGGATGTAGTAGTCGACCACCGCGCGGTCGGGCACCACGTTCGGCGCGATGCCGCCCTCGGGGATCACGCCCTGTACGCTCACCTCGGGACGCAGGCTCGAACGGATGTGGTCCACCGCGGTGTAGAACATGACCGCGGCCTCGAGCGCGTTGCGCCCGTTCCAGCTCGACATCTGGTGCGACGGGCGTCCCTTGAAGATGAACTTGACCTCATTGATGTTGAGGCAGCACGAGCCGAAACCGGCGCGCGTGCGCGATGTCTGCCCGCCGATGCCGTGGCTGCGGATCATGATGTCCGCGCCCTTGAAGACGCCGGCCTTCCACATGATGACCTTGGCGGGCGGCCCGACTTCCTCGGCCGGCGTGCCGTAGATCTTGATGCGGCCCGGAATCTTCTTCTCCGACATGAACTGCATCAGTCCCTGCGCGGCCGCCATCGCCACGGGCGACTGCGCGTTGTGCTGGTCGCCGTGGAAATCGACCTGCGTGCCGCGCAGCGCATCGTATTCGGCAATCAGGCCGAGCGTCGGGCCGTTGGTGCCAGCCGGCGAGTCCCATGAAGCGACGAACGCGGTCTTCAAGTCCGCGACGCCCATCTCGATGCTGTAGCCCTGCGCCTTGAGCACCTTGGTGAGCGTGTCGACCGACTTGAACTCCTTCCAGCCGGTCTCGGGGTGCTTGCCGATCCAGTCAGAGAGGTCCTGCATGCCGCCCTTCCACGACGCCTCGACGCGGGTCAACAGCTTCTCGCGTTCAGGATCCTTCTTCGCGACGAGCTTCTCGGCCATCGCGGTGGGCGCGAGCTTGGCCTGCAGCGCATCGAGCTGATCGAGCACGCCCTTGGCGGCGGCGCGCTCGGTGGCGGTGGACTGGGCGAATGCCGGGGCCGCGACGGCGAGCGTGGCCAGCGCGGCGGCGAGGGAGATGCGACGCATGGGAAACGATCCTCGGAAGGGGACGAGCGGGCCGAGAATGTACGGCTGAACCGGCCTGCGGGTGAGGGGAACTGACCGTGCCGTTTACGAGCCATGCGACACCATTCAGGCAACGAGCCACGTCACGCGCGCCATCACGTGCGGCCGATCGATCGAACGTGCGCTCCCGACGCTCGCGGATCGAGGGGCGCACGCTACCTTCGAGGCGGCACGACTTTCCTCCCGATGGAGTCACTGAGCATGCGCGTCGCGTCGTCGTTGTTGATGGCAGCAGGTCTTGTCGCGAGCATCGCGCTCGGCGTTGCACCGGATGCGCGCTCGCAGGGCACCAACTGGAGTTCGCCGAGTGGTGATCCAGGCGCGATGCGTTGGTCGCCGCTCGAGACGATCACGCCGAAGAACGTGGGCGCGCTCACCGTGGCATGGACGTTCAAGACCGGCGAGAAGAACATCGCGGCGGGCCCCAACCAGAAGGCGGCGCGTCCGGGACAGTTGCAGGTCTCGCCCGTGATCATCAACGACACCATGTACCTGAGCACCAGCTACGCGGCCGTCGTTGCGCTCGAGGCGAGCACGGGACGCGAACTGTGGCGCTACGACCCCGAAGTCTGGCGCGCGGGCCAACCGTCCAACGGCACCGGGTTCGTGCACCGCGGCATCAGCACGTGGACCGACGGCAGCGAGCGACGCGTCTTCATCAATGCGCGCTGGAAGCTCGTGGCGCTCGACGCGCGCACGGGCAAGCCGATTCCATCGTTCGGCACCAACGGCGAGGTCAATCTCCTCGACGGACTGCGCCGCAAGGTGAATCCGCTCCACTACACCAACACGTCGCCGTCACTCGTCATCGGCAATCTCGTCGTGGTCGGCAACGGCGTCGGTGACCGCTTGCGCTATCCGAACGATCCGCCGGGTGACGTGCAGGCCTTCGACGTGCGCACGGGCAAGGGCGTCTGGAGCTTCCACACGATTCCCGACTCGGGCGAGTTCGGCTGGAAGACGTGGGAGAAGGGAAGCTGGAAGTACATGGGACACACGAACGTCTGGGCGCCGATGAGCGCCGATACCGCGCGTGGTCTCGTCTTCCTCCCCGTCAGCACGCCCACCAACGACTGGTACGGCGGCGACCGGCTCGGCAACAACCTCTTCGCCGAAGCGGTCGTGGCGCTCGACGCGAAGACGGGCACGCGCGTCTGGCACTTCCAGACGGTGCACCACGGACTGTGGGATTACGACCTGCCCGCTCCGCCGATCATGGCGACGCGGCGTGTCGACGGTCGCACGCAGGACGTCGTCGTGGTGCCGGCCAAGACGGGCTGGCTCTATGTCTTCGATCGCGCGACGGGCAAGCCGGTCTGGCCGATCGTCGAACGGCCCGTGCCCCAGAGCGACGTCGAGGGGGAGCGCACCTCCGCGACGCAGCCGATGCCGACGTGGCCCGCGCCCTTCGCGCGCCAGACGTTGAGTGAAGCGGACCTCATCGACTTCACGCCGGAACTCAAGGCCAAGGCGCTCGCGCTCTTCAAGCAGTACCGGAGCGGGCCGGTGTTCTCGCCGCCTTCGGTGAAGGGCACGATCGCGATGCCCGGCGTGATCGGCGGCGGCGGTTGGGGCAGCACGAGCTACGATCCCGACACGCGCACCGTTTTCGTGAAGGCCACCGAGGCGCCCGCGCTCTTCAAGGTCGTGACGGGCACGCCCAACGACACGATCGGCTACAAGACGACGATCGACCTGCGCCAATCCGAAATCAGCGTGCAGGCGGAGTCGTCGACCGGCAGCGATCACGCGCCACCGGAAGCGCTGCCGATCATCAAGCCGCCCTACGGCACCCTCACGGCCATCAACCTCGACGATGGCAAGCCGCGCTGGCGGGTCGTGCTCGGTGATACGCCGGGCATCCGCAACCATCCGCTGCTCAAGGGCAAGACGCTGCCGCCATTGGGCGTCGCGGGTGCGCCCGGCGGCACCGTCACGCGCGGCGGGCTCATCTTCATCACCGGCGGCGGCGACGTGCTCTACGCGCTCGACAAGACGAACGGCAAGGTGCTCTGGCAGCACGCGCTTCCCGCGGGGCGCGGCTACGCGAACCCCGTCACCTATGCGACGCGCGACGGCCGGCAGTACGTCGTGATCGCGACGGGCGCGGGCGAAAACTGCGAACTGGTCGCCTTCGCGCTGCCCTAGCTGATCACTTCGTCAGCAGCTTCTTGAGGCGCACGCTTCCGGAGCCCGCGTCCACGACGATGCGGCCCTTGCCGTCGCCGAGCGTGCCGGTGATGCGGTTCGACTCCTGATGCGACACGACGATCGGAAAGTCGGTGCTGACGCCACCCGAGCCGGTCTCGATGTCGAGCTCCGCCCCCGCGTTGGTCGGAAGCCAGAGCGTCACCGAGCCCGAGCCGGAGTCGATCTTCAAGTCGTCGACGTCCGACAGGAACTCGGCCGAGAGTCCGCCCGAGCCCAGGTCCATGCGGGCGCGACGCGCTGTGAGGCGCTTGAAGGTGGTCGTGCCGGAGCCGGCGTCGAGCTCGAGCAATCCGGCCACCGTCACGTTGTCACCGGTGACGCCGCCCGAGCCCGCGTCGATCTTGAGGTCGCTCGCCTTGACGTCGCGCAGGTCGGTGCCGCCCGAACCCAGGTCGAGGCTGACGCGGCCGTCGACGTTGGTGAGGAGCGTGCTGCCGGAGCCGGCGTCGACGGTGACCGCCCCGACATGGTCGTGCACCTCGACCGACGCACTGGCCAGGTCGAGCGTGAGCGAAGCGTGCACCCCCTGCGTCGCGAGCGCGCCCACCGCGTGATGCACCACGGTCTCCACGCCATCGGGCACGCGCACGACGAGGTCGGCCCACGCCTCGACGCCTGAGCCGCGTCCGCTGATGTGCACCTTGTCGCCGCGCCAGCGCGACCAGGTGCTGCGGCGCGCGCCGTCGTCGCCGTCGCCCCAGCGCCCGTCATCACGGACGTTGATCGTGGTCTCGCTCCAGCGACCGAGCTTCGGGTAGACGATGTGGTCGCCGTCGGTGCGGACACGCAGCGTGCCGCGGCCGTCGAGCGGCCCGGCCTCCACCTTGATGCGATCAGCGTCGCGCCCCTGGCGCGTCACCTCGACCGTCACGGCGCTGCCGGTGCCGCGCTCGATGCGCACTTCGCCGGCCAAGTTGTAGATCGACACGGTGCGGCCGGTGACGGTGAACGTCTCCACCTTCTGGGCCACGAGCGGCGCCGCGATCAGGAGGGCGGGGAAGGCGAGAGTGGGCAGCAGCGCGCGCATGGGCGTGGGGGTGGAGGATGAGGCTCACGACGTCCGCGATCGGACAGTCGGATGGTGCGCAGGGTTTGCGCGTCCCGCTGCGAGCGGGTTACCGTCAGGGGTCCCCATGCGATCCATCGTCCCGTCGCGCGAGCAGAAGGTGGTGTCCTGGCTCCTCTGGCCCGGGCTCTTCGTCGCGTGCACACTGCTCTTCCTGTCCGACGACATCGACCTGCGCCCCTCGCATGCGGTGCTGGCCTACCTGCTGATCGTCGTGGGGGCCAGCGCCAGCGGCAGCCACCTGCTCGGCGGCTCGCTCGTCCTCGCGACCTATGCCGCGTTCCACCTCGGCATCATGCCGACGTACATGGAGCAGCGATACTTCGGCGACAGCGGCTGGATCGTGCTCGTGGCGTTCGGCATGGTGGCCTTCGCCATCAATGAGCTGGTGCGGCGTTGGCGCAGCGAGGCGCTGCGTGCGATGCAGCGGGCCGACGAAGTCGAGCGACTGGCCGCGGAGCGGGAGAAGCTGCTGCTCGACGCCCAGCACACCGAGGCGCTGCGCGAGGCCGATCGCCTCAAGGGCGCGCTGCTGGCGTCGATCTCGCACGATCTGCGCACGCCGCTGACGTCGATTCGCGCGCTGGCGTCGCGACCGGGCGGTCCGACCGCCCACGACGCGGCGATCATCCAGTCGGAGGCCGAGCGCCTGACGACGCTCGTCGAGGCCGTGCTCGACTGGTCGCGGGTGCAGGGCGGTGCGCTGCCGATCCACCGCGAATTCAACACGGCCGACGACCTGCTCGATGCGGCGCGCAGGGCGGCGGGCAGCGCGCTCGCCGCGCACCGCCTGCGGGTCAGCCTGCCCGAGCAGGGGGTACTGGCGGGCACCTTCGATCTCGTGCTCTCGGTGCGCATCGTCGCCAACCTGCTCGAGAACGCGGCCAAGTACACGCCGGCCGGGACGCTCATCGAGCTGGTGGCCGACCGGCAGGGGCCGCACATGAGCGTGTCGGTACTCGACCACGGCGCCGGTGTCTCCCCCGAGGAGCTGCCGATCATCTTCGAGCCGTTTGTGCGCGGGGCGCGGACCGCGCCCGAGACGGAAGGGCTCGGCTTGGGGCTCGCCATCGCCCGCGAGTTCGCCCGGGCGCAGGGCGGCGACCTGATCGCCGAGAATGCCGAGGGCGGAGGCGCGCGCTTCACGCTCAACCTGCCGCTGGCGCGGGTGTCGGGGGACATGAATCGCATCAGCGGCTCCAACCCGCGCGTGACCTCCGAGTACCCCGTCGTCGTCCCCAGTTGACGTCGTGCGCCGCGAACCCGGCGTACGCATCCAGTTCGTGCCTGGTGCCGTACACGCCTCGACGGCGTGCCGGCCCGACGTTCCACCCTCACCCCGAAGGCTTCTCATGCGCCGCCTCGCTCTCGCCACGCTCGCCCTCTCCCTCGCCGCCCTCCGACCGATGAGCGCCCAGACACCGACGCAGGTGACCTTCATCGGGTCGCCGCAGTCGTCGATTTCCTCGAACGTGGCCATTCCGGCGGGGCGCGCGTCGCTCTGGATTTCGGGCACCGTGCCGCAGATGGCGGATCCGAAGGCACCAGAAGGCTCGCGCGAGCGTTGGGGGGACACCAAGGCGCAGGCCCGCACGATCCTCAAGACCTTCGAGACACAACTCGCGGCCAAGGGACTCACGCTCAAGGACGTGGTCTACATGCGCGTCTACATCGCGCCGGACAAGACCAAGGGCGGGGCCTTCGACTTCACGGGCTGGTTCGAGGCGTACGGCGAGTACTTCGGCACCGCGCAGAATCCCACCAAGGTGGCGCGCTCCACGATCGGCGTGCCCCAGCTGGTCTCCCCGGACTGGCTCATCGAGATCGAAGCCTTTGCCGTCTTTCCGGCGGACAAGTAGCTCCACGACTTTCCTGGCTGGTACGTCCGGCCGCAGCACGGAGAAGCAGACATGCAGAGAGCAACACGTTGGACGCAGTGGGTGATGGTGGCGATGTTCGCCGCGGCCGGGGCGTGCGCCTCCATGGGCAGCAGCGCCGCGCAGGGCGGCGGCACGGCCGATGGCGTGAAGCTCTACAAGCGGTTGGGCGGCTACGACGCGCTCGCGGCGGTCACCGACGACTTCCTTGGCCGCCTCTTCGCGAACCCCGTCACGTCACCGTACTTCAAGGGGCTCGAGCCGTGGCAGAAGAACCGCGTGCGCCAGCTGATCGTCGACCAGCTCTGCGAGGCGAGCGGCGGGCCGTGCCTCTACATCGGGCGGCCGATGCAGCTGGCGCACGAGCAGCTGCAGATGGACGAGAAGGTCTGGAACGCCTTTGCGGGCGATTTCGTGGCCACGCTCACCAAGTTCAAGGTGCCCGATCGCGAGCAGCGCGAGTTGCTCGAGATTGTCGGCTCGATGAAGAACGACGTGCTGCGCGGCAGCCACTGAGTCCCAGGGCGTCGTCCTGAGGGCAGCGAAGGACCTGCTTTTCCCGGGCAACCTGCACAAGCAGGTCCTTCGCTCCGCTCAGGACGACAACGTCAGGGGATGCGCACCTTCACGCCCTGTCCAGGCTGGCCGGACTTCTGGCCCGACTTCTGGCCGATGCCGCCCTTGGCGCCAAGTCCCGGAGTGTTCGCGATGGGCGCGGTCGGCTGCGCGTTGCTCATCGTCGGCGCCGCACCCTCGAAGTCGAAGGTGTCCTTGGTGGCCTCGAACTCGAGCGACTGGCCCCAGACGCGCTCGTCGTTCTTGACGACCGCCAACTGCCGCAGCTCCGCCCACGCGATGCGCCGCGTGTGCATCGGCGGCATGCGCGGCAGTCCCGTCGAGTCGTTGAGCGCCTCGATCTGCCAGCTCACCGGTGGCCCCCACTCGCTCACGGTGAAGCCCGACGAGTCGGTGGAGGTGATGACCGCACTCTCGGCGCGATAGACCTCGCCGCGCAGCGGGTCCACCACGCCGACGTGACGCACGAGCGTCATCGGTTCGCGCATCGACACGATCAGGAAGGGCATCCCGCCCTTGGACATGATCAGCTCGAGCTGTTCGACGAGATAGTACTCGCGCATGATCTCGGTCTTCTGCGCCTTCGCGATGTCGTAGCGCCAGAGCGCCTGCCCCGAGCCGCGATAGCCCCCCGAGCCGCCGAACGTGGTGAAGACGACCCACGTGCTGTCGGGCGCCAACTTGTGCGTGCCCGTCGTCTCGCGCACGTGGAACTCGGTCGTGTCATCCGCCGTGAGGATCATGTCGCACGGGGTACAGGGCATCCGTTCGCTCGCGGCGAAGCGCACGTTCGTGATCTTCTTGCCGGACAACGGCGTGTCGTTGATCGCCTTGCAGGCGACGGCCGCAAGGAGGATCAGCACCGGTGTCAGGACAACGCGAAGACGGATCATGCGGCAGGCCGGAGATGGGACGGGCGGTCGGATACCTGGACGACGAGACGCCAGAGGCAGCGTCCCTCGAAAACGAACCCGATGGGGACCGGAGTTCAACCCCGGCGTGCCAGTACGCCGATTGCCGCCCGCAGTGAGCCCGGCGAGATTGCACGGATTGGTCGCCGCGACGAGTCCCGCCAAGGGGCCGCGCGGCGCGTTCGTTCCCGTTTGCCCGCTCCGATGCTCCGTTGGAAGTCCTATCCCGTGCCCGAGTCCGAACGTCGTCATGACGTGCCGGCCACGCTCAAGGTCGTGCCCGAGGTCTATAGTCCGCAGCTCGACAACAGTCGCGACCTCATCGTCTACCTGCCGGCCGCGTACGAGGCGGAGGACAACGAGACACACTATCCCGTCATCTACATGCAGGACGGGCAGAACGTCTTCGATCCGCACACGAGCTTTGCCGGACACTGGCAGGCCGGCGGCGCGCTCGCGCACCACGCCCGGCACGGCTACGAGGCGATCGTGGTCGCGATCCCGAACATGGGCGCCGAACGGCTCGGCGAGTACACGCCGCACGCGGACTTGATTCGCGGCGGCGGCGACGGCGATCGCTACGTCGCCTTCATGGTCGAGACCATCAAGCCACTCATCGACCAGTCGCTGCGCACCCTGCAGGGCCCCAAGCATACGTCGGTCGTCGGGTCGTCACTCGGCGCCCTGATCGCGCTCTACGCGCACTTCCGGTCGCCGTGGACCTTCGGCACGGCGGGGGTGATTTCGCCCGCACTCTGGTTTGCCGATGGCCGCATCTTCGACTACGTGCGCGAACAGAAGCCGACCGGTGGTCGGATCCACCTCGACATGGGCACCCACGAGGGACCGGACGCGCTCGAGGACACACGGCAGATGAAGGAGCTGCTCGTCAGCAAGGGCTTCGCGCCGGGCGTGTCGCTCTCGTACTTCGAGGATCTGGGTGCGCGCCATAACGAACGCGCGTGGGCGCGCCGCTTCCGCAAGGTTCTCCCGTTCCTGCTGGGCGGGCCGATTCCCGAGGCCGGGCGGCGGAGCGGCACCTTCACCGCCATCAACACGCCGACCTCCGAGCACGCGGTGATCCCGAACGACGGCGCCGGCGGCTAGCGCGGCTACATCAGGAACGCCGGGTGGTCGCTGCCGTCCATGGCAGTGAGCACCCGTTGGTAGACGGGCGCGCCGGCGTCGCCGTTCGTGAACACGACCGTGGCCGTGCCCGCGGCGGCATCGAACGAGTAGTAGTTCTTGTAGCCGCCGTTGTCGCCCCACTGCCAGCTGCGCCACGTGCCGCGCACCAGCTCGAGGCCGGCGCCCAAGCCCCACTTCACTTCGTCATTGAGCGTGACCGTGGGCGTCGTGATGTGCGCCACGATCTCCGCCGCGCGTCCGCCGGCCTGGCGCGCCGTCACGAGATGGCGCAGGAACGCCCCGTAGTCGTTGGCGGTGGTGCGCAGGCTCGCGGCGGCATTCGGCGCGAGATTGTTCGGCAGCGCCGGCGCGTTCGGGGCGGCTGCCTTGATGGCGGCGACCGAGTCTTCCACCGTCGCATCCTCGATCTCGATGCCACGGGCTACCGTGATCTTCGCGAGCGCCTGCCACATCGCGCTGTCGTACGGCGCTCGCGCGACGCCCCGGCTGTTGTGTCCGGCCACAAGGTTGCTCTCGAGCGACGGGATACTGCTCATGCTCGTGAGTCGCATGCCGAGGGGACCAAAGACGCGCTCACGCGCGAGCCGGGCGAAGCCACGCCCCGTCACCTTCTCGGCCATCCGCTGCAGGAAGAAGTAGCCCTCGCCGGAGTAGCGCCACGCCGTGCCGGGGTCGAACGCGCAGCTGAGGGTGTCGTCGTTGCCGAAGCGCCAGTTCTGCCAGCCGCTCGAGTGGCTGAGCAGGTGGCGCACCGTGATCGTGCCGGCGCGCGGATCTGCGGGCGTCGGGACAGCGAGCACGCTCGTGATGGGGGTGTCGAGGGTGAACGCGCCGTCGAGCACGAGGCCGAGCGTCACGTACGCCGTCACGAGCTTGGTGAGCGATGCGGCCTGGTAGACGGAGTCCGGCGTGACCGGCTCGGTGGTGCCTGCGCGCTTGACCCCGAGCACACGCGTCGAGACGCGGCCATCGCGCACCGAGGCGATCGCGATCGACGGCACCGAGGCGAGGCGCAGCCAGCGCGTGATCTCGGCGTCGCTCGGACGATCCGCTGCGTTGCGATCGATGTCTGGCACGCCGATGCGGCGCAGCTCGCGCGTGGAGAGTCCGCCGGCGGCCAGGGCGGAAGCGGCGAGACGCGTGACGACGGTGCGGCGATCCATGACTGCCTCGGACTGGGGAAGGGGAGTTCTTTGTTGGACAACGGATCCGGCCGCACGGTTGGACGACAGCGTCCGAGCCCCATCATGCAGTCGCGAGCAGGGGCGGCAAGGTCTAGATTCCGCGCACCCCAAACGGTTCAGGGAGCTCCGGCACATGGCGCAGGTCAAGAAGGTCGGGTTGGTGGTCGGCCGCGAGTGGTCGATGCCGCCCGCGCTGATCAAGGAGATCAACGAGCGCGATCAGGGCGTGGTGTGCGACCTGCCCAAGATCGGCCTCCCGACCGGGGCGCCGTCCCTCGATGGCGTGATCGACTACGACGTGCTCGTGGACCGCATCTCGCACGAGGTGGGCATGTACCGCGCCTTCCTCAAGCATGCGGTGTTGCGTGGCGTGAAGGTCGTCAACAACCCGTTCATGTGGAGCGCCGACGACAAGTTCTTCGGGGCGACGCTGGCCGAATCGGTCGGGGTACGCAGCCCGAAGACGGTGCTGCTGCCGAACCGTGAATACGTGCCCGGGATCAAGCACGACGAGTCGCTCCGCAACCTCGTCTTCCCGCTCAACTGGAAGTTGGTGGTGCAGCACGTGGGCCTCCCCTGCATCCTCAAGGACGCGCACGGCGGCGGCTGGAAGGAAGTGTACGTCTGCCGCACGCTCGAGGAGTTGATCCACAACTACAACTCGAGCGGCCTGCTGACGATGATCGCGCAGGAGTTCATCGAGTGGGACGAGTTCGTGCGCTGCATGTGCATTGGCCAGCAGGAAATCCTGCCGATGCAGTACGACCCCAAGGCGCGGAAGTACATCGTCAGCGACACCTTTCTGGCCCCTGCGCTGCGCGAGCGGATCATCAAGGATGCGCGCACGCTCAACCAGGCGCTCGGCTACGACATGAATTCGATGGAGTTCGCCGTCAAGGACGGCATCCCGTACGCCATCGACTTCATGAACTGCGCGCCGGACATGGACATCCACTCGCTGACGCCGCCGTACTTCGAGTGGACGATCAAGGCGATGGCCGACATGCTCATCCGGCAGGCGAAATCACCGACGCCACCGCCCGCCTCGTGGCGCGGCTTCCTCGGCGGAACGTCGAAGTGAGCGACGTCGCCCTCGGCTCCGCGATCCAGGCGTATCACGCGCTGCTCGACGATCACGGTGCGGCCGAGAGCTGGGGGTTCCTCGGGCAGCAGTTGACGCGACGGGGGCTGTGGTTCGGTGAGCGGCCACTCTGCAACGTGCTGCGGCCGCGTTTCCTGAGTCCGGCCGGGTACGACGTGATGCGTCGCTCGACCACGGCGCTGTTGCGCGCCTTCGACACGCTCTATCGCGCCGCGCTCGCCGACGCGTCGCTGCGCGCACAGTTCCACCTCACGCCGATCGAGGAGCAGCTCATCGGCGAGGATCACGGCCTCTGGCAGGGGAGCGTGCTCTCGCGCCTCGACGCGTTCTTCACCGCCGACGGTTCCGGTGTGCGCTTCACGGAATACAACGGCGAAACGCCGGCGGGCGCCGCCTATGGCGACGTGCTCACCGAGCTGTTCCACGCCATGCCGGTGATGCGCACCTTCCAGAAGCGCTGGCGCACGGCGCCCATGCCCGCGCGTCACCATACGGTGAACGCGTTGCTGGATGGGTTCGCCGAGTGGCGCGGATCGCGCGAGGCGCCGCGCGTCGTGATCCTCGACTGGAAGGAAGTCCCGACGTATCACGAGTTCGTGCTCTTCAAGCAGTTCTTCGAGGACTTGGGGATCGAGTGCGTGATCGCCGACCCGCGCGACTGCGAGTACAAGGGCGGGGTGCTCTACGCCGACGGTAACCCAGTCAACCTGATTTACAAGCGGGTCCTGATCTCGGAGTTGTTGGAGCGCGGTGGCGGCCTCGAGCAGCCCGTCGTGCGCGCCGTGCGCGAGAAGGCCGCGTGCCTGATGGACGGATTCCGCTGCAAGATGCTGCACAAGAAGGCATCGCTCGCAGTGCTGTCGGACGAGCGCAACGCGCACCTGTTCAGCGCCAGCGAGCAGCACGCGATCGCGGAGACCGTGCCGTGGACGCGCGTGGTGGAGGAGCGGAAGAGTCAGGCAAACGGACGGGTGGTCGACCTGATTCCCTACGTCCACGCCCAGCGGGAGCGGCTCGTGCTCAAGCCGAACGACGAATACGGCGGCGCGGGGATCGTGCTGGGCTGGGAAGTGACCGATACCCAGTGGGCGGCGGCGGTCGGCACGGCCCTTGCATCGCCCCATGTGGTGCAGGAGCGGATCCACCTGCCGAGCGAGCCGTTCCCGAGTTCCGTGGATGGCAAGCTGGTGATCGCCGACCGGATCGTTGACACGGCCCCGTTCTGTTTCAACGGCACCTACACGGATGGGTGCCTTTCGCGAATTTCGACCGCCACCCTCGTGAATGTCACGGCAGGCGGCGGTTCCACGGTTCCCACCTTTATCGTTGAGCCCCGATGAGCGTGCATCTTCGCCGACCGAGCATTGGCGTCACCACCCAGACGCTGCACTCGATCGACCACATCCCGGCAGGCCTGCCCTCGTCGTGGGTCATGAACCAGCGCTACCTGATGGCCGTCTCGGTTGTGGGAGCGGTGCCGATCATGGTGCCGTTGTACGACGATGACCTGGACACACTGCGCGAGATCTACGATCGCCTGGACGGCGTGCTGATCCCGGGCGGCGTCGACATGAACCCGACGTCGTACGGCGAACCGAAGAGCGAACTCTGCGGCGCGCTCGATCCGGCGCGCGACCGCGTCGAGCTGCAGATGGTGCGCTGGGCGATCGCCGACAAGAAGCCGGTGCTCGGGCTCTGCCGCGGCCTGCAGGTGATCAACGTGGCCATGGGCGGCACGCTCTACCAGGATCTCGAGCAGCAGTACGAAGGGTCGATCAAGCACGACTACTTCCCCACGATGGGGTTCGAGCGCGACCACCTCGCGCACGAGGTCGAGATCGCGGGCGGGTCGCGCATGCACGCGCTGCTCGAGGAGCCGGTGGCGCGCGTGAACTCGATGCACCACCAGGGGATCAAGCTCCTCGCGCCGGCGCTGGTGGCGAGCGCGGTGGCGCCCGACGGCCTGGTCGAGGGGGTGGAGAGTGCGGACGATCATTTCCTGATCGGCGTGCAGTGGCACCCGGAGATGCTCGAGATGCAGGACCCGCACGAGCGGCACATGTTCGGCGAGTTCGTGCAGGCGAGCCGCGAGTGGCACGCCAAGAACGGGTGAGGTGAGCGGCGGCCGGGGAGCGCAGAACACCTCGCTCATATAGCTTCTGGCTCTCCTCCAGCCTCGTGAGCGCGATCATGAATCGGATGCATGTCGTCATTCTGGCGTTGGCCCTGCCGCTCAATCTCGCGGCCCAGCAGCCCACCGGACCGCAGCCCAACCCGGTGACCACCGCCTTCCGTACGCGAACGATCGGCCTCCAGCGCAACATCGCGCAGGCCTTCGATTCGATTCCCGAAGCGAAGTTCGGCTACAGCCCGACGCCCGCGCAGCTCACCATCGGCTACATCGCGCAGCACCTGGTGAGCGACAACACGCTCTTCTGCAACGCCTTCGGCGCCATGAAGCGCGAGCAGGCCGCCGAAGAAACCACGCTCGCCGATTCGCTCAAGGCCAAGTGGCCGAAGGCCAAGCTCGTCGGCTTGCTCAAGGACTCGTTCACCTTCTGCGAGAACGCCTTCGCGCAGCTCGATGACGCCAAGCTCGCCGAGCAGACCACGCTCACCTTCCAGAACAACACGCGCACCGTCACGCGCGCGCAGATGGCGCTCGGCCACGCGCTCGACATCGCCGACCACTACAGCCAGCTCGCGAACTACATGCGGCTGATCAATCTCCTGCCACCGACCGCGCTGCCGCGTCCCAAGACCGGCAACTAGCACCGTCGTCACGCCGGGCGGCCAGCCCTGAACGGCCGCTCGGCGCAGGCGCCACCAGCGACGCACCTGTTCGACGCGCCGTAGACGCGCGCGCGTGGCGTGAGGTGCGGCGTCACGGACAGTAGTGCGACCGCAGCGAGCGTTCGTGGGCACGCACCTCGTCGCGGGCGCGCATGTCGGCCCAGCTCCAGCCCGCGAGCTTCGGTGCGCCCTCCGGCGCCCAGCGACGGAGCAGTTCGCCGAGCGCGGCGCATGCCCCCGATGGCAACCGCGTGGCGAGCTGCGCGCCTTCGAGTGCGCCGCCTGGCAACAGCGCGTGCACGAGTGAAGGCACGGCATCCGCTCCGAGCGCCTGAACCGGATAGTCGAGATCGAAGTGGCCAAGCTCGGCCACGCGACCTGCGTTGCCCTCGACCACGAGCGCAGCGGGGTTGGCGAGGTTGAGCGCGAGCAGCAACCCCCAAGCGGAGGCGAGCGCGCCCCCCACGAAGCGCAGCGGCCGCGTGCCCAGCACCGTGGCGCGCAGCCACGCGAAGGCCACCGCGAGCCAGAGCATGCCGGTGAAGGTGTAGAGCCGGTCCACCGACCAGCCGAACTGCTGCACGTAGAGCGTCATGCGTGCGACCGCCGATCCGAGTACCGCGAGCACGAGCAGCATGAGCGGCGTCGCGAGCAGGCGAAAGGCGCGCAGCGCGCCCGGTGAATCGGCGCGCAGCAGTGCGTGCATCGCGAGCAGCCCCGCGAGCGCAAGACCGCCGATCGCCTCGAGCGTGAAGAAGCCGCTCCGCGCGTACTGCGCGAGCGTGAGGCCGGTGGTGGCCTGCACGTACGCCATGCCGCCGAAGAAGACGCGCACCTGCACGGCGAGAAAGAGAGCGAGCACCACGTTGACGGCGCCGAGCGTCGTGATGACGTCGAGTCGGCTGAGGTGGCGGCGCGCATCGCTGGTCGAAGACGTGGCTGCGGCTGGCCGCACTGCGCCCGTGAACGCGCCGAGCGCGGGCCAGGCGAACGCCGCCGTCGCGGCCACGTGCCAGAGCGCGGCGCCCACGTCGAGGTTGACGTCAAAGAGACGCGTCGTGAGCCGAGCGAAGACGGGATCGCCATTCACGAGCAGCACGACACCGAAGCCCGCGACAATGGTGGCGATGGCGCTCGCGCGGAGAACGAGCAGTGTCGCGTAGCGATGCCGGTGCGGCACCGCGATGACGCGCGGCGTGTCGACGAGCAGCAGCGGGAATGCGTCGACGAGCGCCGTCAAAGCGTGGCGCGCGAGGTTGACGATCACGTCACGCACCCGCGTGCGCGCAAGGTCGAAGGTCGACCCCGGATGCGCGCTCGCCGCGGCAAGCGCGAGCGCCAGGATCGCGGTCCCGGCGTTGGCCAGCACGAGGAGCGGTGAGGCGCGCAGCGCGACCAGCGCCGCGAAGAGCAGGGCGACGGCGAGCAACCGCCGGGCCTCCCGCGGGATGGCGCCAAGCGACCGGTGCAGCACGACGGCCATGGCGATGGTGGCGATGAGGAGCCAGATGGCGAGGTTGGCGCCCACGCCGGCCTCGCGCAGGAGCAAGTCGCCCGCGAGTCCGGTGACGAGCCCGCCGCTGAGCACGACCCGCACGGTGCGCGGTTCGAGGTCCGGCAGGGGATTCTGGCGATTGGGCGCGGAGGCGGTTCGGCGCTCGATGGTGGGCAGGAGGTCGGCCGAAGTGGTCGTTGGCATGGTCGTGCGCTGGGGACGCGCGGTGCAGGGAGTCGGGGCGGAGGGTCACTGCCAAGTACTTTATAACATAAAGTAAAGTTCCAGTCTCGCGCCAGTGGCGACCGTTCGGGCCTGCTTCCCACACGCACGCGCCGGCCCTGAATCGGCGACTGGCGCGACCGCGTTCACGGTGTCATTCTGCGAAGTCACCCCGCAGGACGCCCGCGACCCACGCCCAGCACCCATGACCGCCCCCTCGCTTTCGATCGGCATTGAGGAGGAGTACCAGATCATTGACCCGAAGTCGCGGGAGCTCACCCCCGGCTTCGCCGAGCTGGTCCAGGCGGAAGACCCGCTCATCAGGGACATCAAGCCGGAGCTGCACCAGTGCCAGGTGGAAATCGGCACGCCGCCCTGCAAGACGATCCAGGAGCTCAAGGCCGAGCTCATCCGTCATCGACGCGCGATCATCCTCGCGGCGCGTTCGCGCGGGCTCGCCATCGCGGCGGCTGGCACCCACCCGATTTCCAGCTGGATGAAGCAGGACGTGACGCCGCTCGAGCGCTACCTGGGCGTCAAGAACGAGCTGCAGGACCTCGCGCACCGGCTGCTCATCTTCGGGACGCACGTGCACATCGGCATCGATGATCCCGAGTTTCGCATCGATGCGCTCAACGCGAGCCGCTACATCCTGCCGCACCTGCTCTGCCTGAGTGCGTCGAGCCCGTTCTGGATGGGGCGCAACACGGGCCTCCATTCCTATCGCAGCATCGTCTTCAAGAACTTTCCGCGCACCGGCGTGCCGCGTGTCTTCCAGAGCGCGGCCGACTACGACAACCTCGTCGACACGCTGGTGACGACGCGGTCGATTCCCGATGGCTCGAAGATCTGGTGGGACGTGCGCCCGCACTACCGCTATCCGACGCTCGAGTTCCGGGTCTGCGACGTCAACACGCGCGTCGACGAGGCGATCTGCATTGCCGCGATCCTGCAGGCGGTGGTCTACAAGCTCTGGAAGCTGCGGCGCGACAACATGACCTTCCGCATCTACCCGCAGGACCTCATCGAGGAGAACAAGTGGCGCGCGGTGCGCTGGGGGCTGGGTGGCAAACTCATCGACTTCGGCAAGAAGGAGGAGTTGCCCGCGCCGGTGCTCATCCGCGAGCTGATCGAGTGGTTCATCGGCGACGTCATGGACGAGCTCGGTACTCGCAAGGAGATCGAGTACGCGTACACGATCCTCGAGCACGGGTCGAGCGCCATGCGGCAGCTCAAGACGTACGAGGAGACCAAGAGCCTCGTGGCCGTCGTGGACCAGCTGATCGCGGAGACGGCCGAAGGGGTGCTGTGACCGCTACCTGGGCGTGATCCCCGTCTGCACGTAGAGGTCGCGCGACTTGTAGACGCGCCCTGCACGCACCACGCGCTCGGTCTTCCGCAGGTCGGTGACGTGCTCGTACGGCTTGCCCGCGACGATCACGAGGTCCGCCACCTTGCCCACCGCGATCGATCCGTAGTTGGCCGTGTCCTTCATGACGCGCGCCGGCACGAGCGTCGCGATCTGCAGCACGGCCGCCGCGGGAATGCCCGAGCGCTCGTAGATCTCGAGTTCGCCCTGGAACGAGAGCCCCTCGAAGTTGTCGGTGCCGGCCACGAGCGTGATGCCCGCGTCGTAGAGCCGCTTGAGGTAGCGCCGGTAGTTGGCGGCCGCGGCCGCGGCGCGCGCAGCGTCCTCGGGCTTGAGGCCGCCGCGTGGCGTCAGCGCCCGCCGCGTGATCGGCCCCATCCACGCCAGCGTCGGACCGAACACGGCGTCGGTGCCATCGGGCAGCAGCGTCGAACGATCCTGCCAGATGTTGAACGTGCCATCGACCACCGTGCCCTTGGCGCGCAGGAAGCCGATGAGATCGGTGACGCGCTGTGCTTCCACGTCGAAGGTCGGGGCCACCACCGCCGCCAGGTTCGAGTACGCGCGCATCCGCGGCAGGTAGAGCGAATCCTGGAAGAAGGTCGAAAAGAGGAACGCCGAGTGCTGGAACTCGTCGTAGCCGAGCGTGACGGCGGCCTGGATCGTGAGCCCGCGTGCGATGTGTCCCGAGAGCCGCATGCCGCGCTTGTGCGCTTCCTCCGCGATCGCCGGCACGAGGTCGGGATGCACGAGGTTGTAGAGCTTGATCTGCTTGTAGCCCAACGAGTCGTAGCGGGCCACCCACGCGCGCGCTTCGGCTTCGGTGCTGACGAGCGCCGCGCTTGGTCCGGCCCAGTTGCCCGGGCCTTCGATGAAGCCGGCGAGCACCACGCGTGGTGAGAGCATCGTGCCGGAATCGGCGCGCGCGCGCTGCGAGAGCGCGGCATCGACGTCGGACGCGACGTCGCGGATGGTGGTGATGCCGGCCGCGAGTTGGCGGAGCGGCCCGTCGGTCTCGCCGGTGAAGTGCAAGTGGGTGTGCATGTCCCACATGCCGGGCATGACCGTGCGGCCGGTCGCATCGATGATGGTCGCTCCGGCCGGCGCCTTGATTTCGTCGGCCGGGCCGATCGCGGTGATGCGGTCGCCGGTGATCACGATACTCTGCTTCGGTCTCACCGTGCCGCGCTCGCTGTCGAATAGATCGCCGCCCTTGATGACCACGCTCGGTGCGCTGGGCGGCGCGAACTTCTTCGCGACATCCGCCGAGCGACGCCCGTGCCAGGCGCGTTCGATGGACCGGAGGCCGGGCAGCACCCCCTCGGCGCCCGTGCGCACGGTGATGAACCAGCCCGCCGCGCTCGCGAAGACGCGGTCCTGCCCATCGAGCCAGACGCCACCGGGGGCGCCTTCACCGACATCGACCATGACGAGGCGCAGACCCACCGGTGCGCTGCGGAAGGTGACCGTGGTTTCGGCGGCGACGAAGGCCCGCGCCTGTCCAACCGGCAGCAGCTTGGCCGACTGTGCGGGCTGCGCGAGCAGGTGACGCGCGAGCAAGGCGTCGTCGTACGGACTGGTCGCGCCGGCAACATAGAACGCGTTGCCGACGGTCGCGACGCGCCCCGAGTCGTCACCCGCCCAGCGCGCGCCATCGCCCTCGCGCGTGTAGCTCTCGCCGCTCTCGTTGGGGAACATCTGCGCGTTCAGGCCGCGCACGTCGAGTCCGAGCACCACTCCGTTGGCGCCGAAGCGGTAGCGCGTCTCGATGCGCGGGCCGCGCTGACGGTCCTGATAGCGGAAGCGCACGGTGGCCGAGTCGGCCGTGGTGACGACGCGCATCTCACCGGCTGGGCGACCGTGGTTCCAGACGACGTAGCTCGTGGTGTCGGGCGTCTGCGCGCTGGCGAGCGCGGGGAGGAACAGGGCGAGGAGAAGGCGCATCGGTGTCGCTCGGACGAAGCGAGGATCGTTCGAAGTGTGCGTGGACTAGCGGCTCGAGGCGAGTCGCGTGGCCTTGGCGTAGAGCTGTGCGTACTGCGCGGCGGAACGCGTCCAGTCGAAGTCGCGCGCCATGGCCGCGCGCATGCGCTTGGTCCAGGCGGGCGCGTCGGCATAGCGGGCGATGGCGCGATCGATCGCCCAGTCGAGGGCCGCGCCGTGGAATTCCTCGAAGAGGAAGCCCGTGACGTCGTCGGCCACGGTGTCGGCCAATCCGCCGACGCGCCGCGCGATCGGCAGCGTGCCGTAGCGCTGCGCGCGCATCTGCGTGAGGCCGCACGGTTCGTACTGGCTCGGCATGAGCAGCGCGTCGGCGCCGGCAATGAGCCGGTGCTCGAGCACGTCGGTGAAGGCGAGTTGCACCGCGACGTTGCGCGGGCGGCGCGCGGCCAGCCGCGAGAGCGCTTGCTCGAAGCGCGGCTCACCCGAGCCGAGGAAGATGAACTGCGCGTCGAGCGAGTTGACCCGGTGGCTGCGCAGGATGATCTCGAGCCCCTTCTGCGTCACCATGCGCGCGGCCATGGCGAAGATCGGCACGCCCTTGCGCTGCGGGAGGCCGAAGGTGCGCTGCAGCGCCGCCTTGCAGCGCGCCTTGCCGAGCAGGTCGTCACGCGAGTAGTTGGCCGCGATCTGCGCATCAGCGGCGGGATCCCAGTCGTGCTGGTCGATGCCGTTGGTGATGCCGTTGAAGCGGTCGCCCATCCAGCGATAGACATCCTGCAGCCCGAAGCCCCCGCCATCGGTGCGCAACTCGCGCGCATGATTGGGCGAGACCGTGACCGCGCAATCGCAGAAGGTGAGGCCGAGCTTGAGGAAGTTGAGCCGGCCGTACCATTCGCCCGAGCGGAAGGTGAAGAGCTCGGGTGGGATGCCGATGCGATTGACGATCTCCGCCGGGAAGTGTCCCTGGTAGCCGCCATTGTGGATCGACATCACCATCGGCGTCTTGAGGAACTGCTCGCGGAACATGCCGTACGAGCGCGCGTACGCGAACACCGGCGCGGTATGCCAGTCGTGGGCATGGATGATGACGTCGCCCTGGATGAGGCGCGGAATCGCCTCGAGGACGGCGAGCGAGAAGAGGGCGAAGCGCTCGGCGTTGTCGCCGAAGTCGCGGCCGTTCTCGCCGTAGAGCCCGCCGCGATTGAAGAAGTACGGGTGGTCGATGAAGACCACCTTGGGACCCGTCGTCGCCTTCACCTCGCGGAAGTAGCGCACCTCCTCGACGGTGGAGCCCAGATGTACTTCGTATGTGCGGCCGAGCAGGGCGAGATCGGGGGCGCGCTCGCGCACCGAGCGGTAGAGCGGGCAGAAGACGACGACACTCTCGCCCGAACGTGCCTGCGTGTTGGCCAGCCCTGCCACCGCTTCCGCGAGCCCGCCGGTGCGCGCGTAGGGGAAATACTCGGCGGCGAGATGGACGATCGTGGGCGCCATGACATGGGGCATGCGCGTGCGAACGCGCTCGGTACGGTCGTGCGCGAAGTGGACAGCCCTATCTTACGTTCGGCAGGGGTGGCGGCAAGGTGCGCGTGACGAGCCACGTGATCGCATCCGGCAACGCCGCGGCAACAACGGTGGTGTGGCCGAGCTGAGGCAGGACACGCGCCTCGACGGCTGCGCCCGCGGCCTTCGCTTGGTCGACCAGCGGCAGCATGCGCGCGGGCGCCGCGAGCGGATCGAGTGCACCGTACAGCGCGAGCATCGGTGATGCGGGCGCGTCGGCCGGCACACGCCCGAAGCCGGCGATGGCCACGACGCCCGCGATCTGTGCGGCACGCGACGTGGCCAGTGCGACGGCCTGACCAGCGCCGCGCGAGTGTCCGACAATCCAGATGCGTCGCTTGTCGATCGGCAGTTGCAGCGACATCTGCTCGACCAACCTGTCGAAGTCCTCGGGCGTCGTGAACTGGTCGCCGTTCGGGCTCGCGAGCACGAAGCCGAATTGCTCGGCGAGCTTCGTGATGAGTCCCTGGCCGAGCGCATCGGGGAACATGTTCTCGTCACCGCCGACGCCGTGGATGGCGATGAGGAGCGGCGCCGCGGCGTGCGACCGCGCAACGCTGACCGGCACGTAGGTGCGGAGCGGGATCATGCGGGTCTTCGTGCGCAGCACGCGCCAGGTGTCGCCCGAGCGACGACCGAACGGATCGGCGCCGGAGGCGAGCGTGGTCCACTCGAGGTCAAGTTGCTGCGCGAGCGCGAGCGGGTTCATGCGCCACTGTGTCGTGTTGGCGGGTGACGGATTGGTGGTGAGCATGCGGGCGCGTGCGCGGAAGGAGACGATGGCGTCGGCGTTCTCCTCGGATGGGGCCGAGTCGAGCGCGGCGGCGCGCCGCGTGAGGTCCTGTCGCTTCGCATCGAGATCGTCGTCGGTCACGAACCACTCGCTCGCGGGCACGGCGTTGGGGGCAGGTGTTGGCGGTTCGCTCGCACCTGACGATGCAACCGTAACGAGCACGCGGTAGCGCCCCCTGGGCGGGTTGGCGGCTGCACTTGAGAGCGGGACGTCGATGGGCGCGCCGAGCGGTGTGGAGGCATCGAGCGTGACTGTCGCGGCGGCGAGCTCGCGGCCACCGTCGCTCACGACGCGCACTGCGAACCTGGTGACGGCGTTGCCGGACGTGTCGGCCAGTGCGTAGAGGGGCACGACCCGCAGCGTGACGGGCCCACCCACCGTGCGCCGGTAGACGTGCGGCTCGATCGTGGCGCGGATCGCAAACGCCGAAGTGCGTGCGGGCGCGCCAGGCGCGAGCAGTTCGGCGATGACGGCGTGGATGCTGCGCACCGCGTCGCCGTTGCGGCCGGCGAAGAAGGCGAGCGTGGCCTGATCGAAGCGCTGGCTGAGCAGCCCGAGCTTGTCGGCAAGCGGCGGGTGCTCGGTGAACGCGCGGTCGAACGTGAGGTACGCGAGCGCGAGATCGGCGCGCGTGACGATCGCCTGTGGATTCGGCGCCGCCGCGGTGTTGGGCTGCGCGCGCAGCGGCGCTGGGGGTGAGAGCGCGGTGGCAGCGAAGACGGCGAGCAGGGCAGAAGCGCGTCGCATCATGCGGGCGAAGCTACCCGCATGCGGG
>JANYHJ010000147.1 GCA_025359135.1 Gemmatimonadota bacterium
GTGAGCGTGCCGCCAGTGACCTGCACCGCGCCGCTGCTCGTGACGCGCCCCGCGAGCGTCGTCGCGTTCGAGATCGTGAGCGCCGGCAGGCCGGTGCCCTTGAGCGTCTTGCCCGAGCCGGCCATGAGCAGCGAGCCGCTCGTGGCCGTGACGAGCGTGCCGCCGTCGAGATTGCCGTTGACCGTGAGCGTGTTGGCGCCGAGCTGCATCGGTACGCCCGCCATCACGGTCAGGTCGTTGACTGCCTGCGCGGCCGCGAGCACCGGCGGGAAGGTGGTGCCCGTGGGGACGAAGACGTTGCTCACCGCCGTCGGCACGACGGCCGGACTCCAGTTGCTCACCGTCGTCCAACTCGTGCTCGTGACGCCGGTCCACGTGGCGGTGGTGCCCACCGGCACCGCGAAGGCGCCGAACTGTGCGGGGGTGCCGATGCCCGCCGCCGTTGCCGTGACGACGTTGCCGCCGAAGCCGCCGCCCAAGGTCCATGAGGTGCTGGCCTGGCCGCTCGCATTGCTCACGCCCGAGGGCGTGCCGACGCTCCCGCCACCGGCGATCACGCCGAAGGTCACCGTGACGCCGCTGATCGGATTGGTGAAGGCGTCGGTGACCTGCGCGATGATCGGGCTGCCGAGGATGGCGCTCGGATTGCCGGTCTGCGCGTTGCCCGAGAGCGCGTTCACCACCGACGCCGGGCCAGCCGAGAGCGTGAACGCCGAGCCCGGTGCGCTGCGCGCGCCATCGGAGAAGTTGAGCGTACCGACGCCCACGAGGCCGCCGACCGTGAGGCTGCTGAACGTTGCGATGCCGCTCGTGATCGTGGCGGTGCCACCAGCGGTCACGCTGCCCACGCCCGCACTGGTGGCCGTGACCGTGCCCGCCGCCGCGGTCACGGTGTTACCTGCCGCGTCGGTGACACGCACGACCGGTTGCGTGGCGAGCACGACGCCCGCTCCGCCGCTGGCCGCTGGTGCGGTGGAGTACTGGAGCTGAGCGGCTGCGCCCGGCACGAGGTTGATGCCGGGACTGTTGGATGCGGGGGTGCCGATGCGCGTCGCGGTCAGGACGTACGCGCCGGCCTTGTCGAGCGTGAGGCCCGAGAAGGTGGCCACGCCCGCGACGGCTGCGACCTTGGTCGTGCCACCCAGCACCGCGCTCGGCGGACCCGACTGGATGGTGAGGAAGATCGTGTCGACCGCAGCCGTGACGACATTGCTCGCCGCATCGAGGATCTGCACCGTGGTGCCGAAGCCCGTGAGCGACGTGGCCGTGGTGGGCGGCGGCGACGAGAAGCCGACGAGCGCCGGTGCGCCCGCGCCGACGTTGAAGCCCACCGTCTGCACGCCGGTGAGGCCGGTGGCCGCGGCCGCGAGCTTGTAGCCCGAGCCGACCTTGTCGACGGTGATCGTGCTGAAGGTGGCGAGGCCGCTCACCGCACTGACGGTGGTCGTGCCGCCGAGCACGGCACCCGCGGTGCCGGTGCCGCCGGCGATCGTGAGGGTGACCGCGTTGGTGGCCGACGTCACCGTGTTGCCCGCGGCGTCGACGACGGCGATGACCACCGGTGGCGCGATCGGCGCGAGCGCACCACTCGTGGACGGATCGGTGATGACGGCGAGCGCGACCGGTGCACCGGCGCTGACCGCGAATGCGGTCGACGTGGCGTTCGTGAGACCGGCCGCCGGTGCGGATGCGACGAGCGTGTAGCCACCCGACGACTTGTTGAGCGAAAGGCCCGGGAAGGTGGCAATGCCGCCGACGGCCTTGACGCGCAGCACGCCCGAGAGGGCGGAGCCGCCCGGGTTGGCGCCGAGCGCGATGACGATCGAGTCGGTAGCCGAGGCGACCAGGTTCCCGGCCGCGTCCTGCTCGGCGACTTGTAGCGACGGCGCGATGGCGAGGCCCGCGCCGACCGAGGCCGGCGGATTGACGAGGAAGGCGAGCTTGGTCGGCGTGCCAGCCACGGCGGTGGCGGTGATGTTCACCGGCGATCCGCTGATGGCGCCGACGGTGGCCCGCACCGTGACGGTGCCCGCCGTGGCCGGCAGCGTCAGCGTGTCACGCGCGAGACCGAGCGAGTCGGTGTAGGTGACGAGGTTGGACAGCGTGCCGCCGCCCGAGACGATCGACCAGGTGACCGGGACGCTGCGCACCGGACCCGAGTCGGCCGCCTGCACGAGCACCGAGAAAGGGGTGAGCAGCTTGCTGCCGACGATGCCGGACGCACCGTTGGCCGTGATCTGCTTGAGCACGGCGGGCACGGGCTGGATCGTGACGTTGACGGTGTCGTTCTGGCCGGTGAGGGTGCTGGCCACCGCCTTGACGACGCCGCGCTGCGATCCGCCGCCCAGGGTGCCGCCGAACTTGCTCTTGATCTTGAGGCGCGTGGTGTCGGTGGAGGTCCAGGCGATGAGCGTGCCCGGCAGCGCGGCGCCGGTCCCGTCCTTGGCCACTGCGGTGAGCGTGATCGAGTCACCGAAGGCGACGGCGGTGTCCTTGACGACGGCGGCCACCGATTGCGCGTTGCGACCGGGGCCCGAGTAGACGAGCGGCACGGTGACGATGGCCCCGCCCAGCGGCGCCTTGCCCGGTGCATAGCCCGTGAGCGTGATCGGTCCGCCGGTGAAGAGGGTGTCGCCGAGCGGCCCGATGAGGTTGAAGGTGACCGAGAACGGTTCGAAGCCGGCGAAGCTCGAGCCGAGCAGGGTGACGTCGAGGTTGACCACCAGCGAGTCGGCGCCGGTGGGAAAGTTGATGACCGTGTCCTTGGCGATCGTGTTGTCGAGGCGCCGCGCAATGATGCGTGCCTTGGCCACGGGGGCGCCGGCCGACTTGGGATTGGCCCACGACGGGATGACGGCGAGGGCGGCGCGCATGAGTGCCCGCGGACCCGTGGAATCGGTGTAGCAGGCGACCGCGAAGAGAAGGAGCGCGGCGGCGAGTAACGCAGGTCGGCGTGGGAGCACGAACGCTCGGGGCAACGAGGAGGCGTGGGGCTCGGACATTCAATCATGCCCCTCTGCGTGCGCGGCGGCAAGGCGGGAAACGCGATGCGGAGCAGCGCGCCACGAAGATTGTGTCAGCGCGCGCCTGCGGTCGGTGATACGGCGCACGGACGCCATGCGAATTGCGCGCGACGGCGCATCCACGCACGGAACGGCCCGCCAAGCGCCGGGGTAGCTTCCGCACCGCAACCCCGGGGAGCAATTTCTGATGATGACTGTCCGTCGCCTGCTGGCCGCACTGGTCGCCGCTCCCCTGCTCGCCAGCGTGCCGCGCACGACCCAGGCGCAATGCAGCAACCTCCCCATCACGAGCCCCGAGGCGAAGCTGCTCGCCTTCTACACGGTGCCGCTCGCCTTCTCGACCTCGGTGCAGCCCGAGCAGCTCCGGCCCTGGCAGTTCCGCTTCAGCCTCGAGCTCACCCCCATGCCGAGCGCCGATTCGGCGCGACGCGCGACGACCTGCTACTCGAGCTCCAAGTCGGAAACGACCAACCTCGCGTCGCTCTTTCCGCGGCCCCGCATCGCGATGGGGCTGCCCTACGATCTCGAGATCGAGGCGAGCTACGTGCCGCCGCTCAAGGTCAAGGACGCCACCGCCAACCTGCTCGGCGTCGCCCTGGCCTGGACGCGGCGCGTCGCGATCGTGGGCGGTGCAAGCGTGATTGCCCAGGCGCGCGTGCACACGCTCATCGGCTACGTCGAAGGGCCGATTGTCTGCGGCAGCGACGCGCTGCAGGCCAACAACACGCTGGACTGCTGGGGCAAGAAGGAGTCCAACGACCGGTTCACGCCCAACGTGTCGGGGGCCGAACTGACGGGCGCCGTGGACGTCGGCGAGTACGCGTTCTTCGTGACCGCTGGCGTGAACTCGATGCAGTCAAGGTTCCAGGTGAATTTCCAGCCGGGCTCGGGCTACGTGACGCCGTTGCCGCCGACCGACCGCACCCTGGTGACGCTCAAGGAGCGGCTCAACCGGTTCAGCTTTGGCGGCGGCGCGACCTGGCGCATGTTTCGCGGACTCGACCTCACCGGGCAGATCTACGCGAGCCCCGACGACGTGGCGATCAGCCGCTTCCTGCTCTCGTACAAGCTGTAGGGCGGTCCGGCTTTCCCCTACTGGTACCGCACGATGGCGCAGTGGATGATTTACGGCGCGAACGGCTACACGGGTGAACTGATCGTGGCCGAGGCGGTCAAGCGCGGGCTCACGCCCGTGCTGGCGGGGCGCAACGCCGGCAAGGTGAAGACGCTGGCCGACCAGTTCGGTCTGGAGCATCGCGCGTTCGGACTCGATGACGCGACCACGGTGGCCGCCGGCGTACAGGGTATGCAGCTCGTGCTGCACTGTGCGGGCCCGTTCTTCCGCACCTTCGAGGCGATGTTGGCCGGTTGCCTCGCGGCCAAGGTGCACTACCTCGACATCACGGGCGAGATCGCCGTGTTTGAAGGATGCGCACGGAAGGACGCCGACGCGAAGGCGGCGGGAATCACGGTGATGCCCGGGGTCGGCTTCGACGTGGTGCCGAGCGATTGTCTCGCGGCGTCGCTCAAGGGTGCGCTGCCCGGCGCGACGACGCTGGAACTCGCGTTCGGCGGTGGCGCCGGCGTGAGTCGCGGCACGGCGAAGACGATGGCGAGCGGGATGGGCCAGGGCGGCGCGGTGCGCCGCGGCGGGAAGATTCGCCGCGTGCCGCAGGCGTATCTCGTGCAGGAGGTCCCGTTCCACGACAAGCGCCGGACGTCGGTGAGCATTCCGTGGGGTGACGTGTCGACGGCATGGCGCTCGACGCGCATTCCCGACATCACGACGTTTCTTGCATCGCCGCCGGGCCGGATCCGCGCCATGAAGATCGCGCGCTACATCGGCCCGATCCTCTCGCTGGGGTTCGTGCAGCGCTGGCTCGAGGCGCGCATCGATGCCAATCCGCCGGGACCGGACGAGAGCGCGCGCGACCGCGCGCCGATGCAGCTCTGGGGCCGCGTGACCGATGCGGCGGGCACCGTGGTCGAGGGGACGCTCACGACCCCCGACGGGTACTCGCACACCGCACACGCGGCGGTCGAGTGCGTGCGTCGCATGCTCGAGGGTGCGGTAGCCGCGGGCTACCAGACGCCGAGCCTGGCGTTCGGCGCGGGGTTCGTGACCGAGCTGCCCAAGTGCACGCTGCGCGTGCCGTCGGCGTGAGGGTGGCGTGATGAGGGTAGCGTGAGGGTGCCGCTGCCGCCCTGAGGGATTCGCCGGGCGGCGCTGCGAGCCACGCCGAGAGCTACGCCGCGAGCTAGACCGCTTAGTTGCGCCGCGAGCTACGCCGCGAGCGGCGGCGGTTCCTCGATCGTCGCGCGCTTGACGCGGAACTCCATGCGCGTGCCGCTGACGCCCGTGCCCGCGAGCGTGAGCGTCCCGAGTTGCAGTTCGGCGAGCGCGCGCGCGATGGCGAGGCCAAGGCCGACGCCACCGACGTCAGGCGCCGCGCGTTCGCCGCGATAAAACGCCTCGAAGACTTTTTCGCGCTCGACCACCGGAATGCCCGGGCCGGCGTCGGTGACGGCGAAGACCACGTGGTCGCCATCGGCGAGCGCCTCGAGCGAGATCGGCGAACCGTCGGGCGCGTACTTGGCCGCATTCTCGACGAGGTTGGCAAGGATGCGCACGGCCAGCGCCTCGTCGAGCATCGCGGCGAGCAAGGGATCGCCGGGCTGCGCGCGCACGGACAAGGGATGGTCGTCGATGCGCGAACGGACCTCGCTGGCGACGGCGCCGAGCACGTCCTCGACGATGGTGGTGTCGAGACGGACCGGCCAGGCGCCGGCGTGCACGCGCGAGTACTCGAGGAGGTTCTCGACCAGGTGCGAGAGGCGCGTGGCTTCGCGCCCGATGCTGACGCTGCCCGTCTCGCCGCGCGCGGCGGCCTGGTCGGCGAGGGTGATGATCGTGGTGAGCGGCGTGCGCAGGTCGTGCGAGACGGCGGCGAGGAGTGCGTCCTTGGCGCGCGCCGCTTCCTGCAGCATGACGGCGTGCTCGTTCTCCGCCATGAGCCGGATCCGTTCGCTCGCGAGCTGCTCGACTTCCGCGGCGCGGCGCCGGGCGACGGCGGCCTGGCGCCGGGCGGTGGAGACGAGCTGCGTGGCGAGGAGCGCGACGGCAAGGAAGCCGATGAGGATGAGCGCGTCGAGCGCCTTGTGGACGAAGAGCGTGCCGTACGGCTCCTCGAAGCTCAGGTTGATCGCGAGGGCGCCTCCGATCGCGAGCGTGAGGGCGAGGCGGCGGGTGCTGGTGGCCGCGGCGCCCAGCACGACGAGCAGGAAGCCCAGCACCGCGTGTACCTGCTCGATGTGCGGCCGGACGCTGATGCAGCTGATCCAGAACGCGCCGAAGACGGCAACCCAGACTAGCCAGCCGACGATCGGATTGAACTGGAACGGGGCCGGCGGGAGGTCCTTGGTGGCGGACGTGGTCCCGGCGTCGGCCGGTGTCACGCGTCCTCGCGCCGCGGTGGCACCTCGAGGCGGTAGCCGACGCCCGGATCGGTGATCAGGAAGCGCGGGTTGGCGGGTTCGCGCTCGAGCTTCTGGCGCAGGTGCGTCATGTAGACGCGCAGGTACTGCGACGGATTGCCGTACGGACGCGCCCAGACGGCGTCGAAGATCTGCCGGTGCGTGAAGGTGCGGCCCGGCTGGCTGGCGAGCGCACGCAGGATGGCCCACTCGATGCGCGTGAGCTTGAGCGGCACGCTGCCGCGCGAGGCCGTGCCCTCGCGCAGGTCGACCTCGAGATCGCCATCGATGATGGTGGCCGGGGCCATCGTGCCGGCGGGCGCGGCCCGCGAGCGCCGCACGAGGGCGCGCACGCGTGCGAGCAGCTCGTCGGTGGCAAAGGGCTTGGTGACGTAGTCGTCGGCGCCGGCATCGAGGAGCTTGACCTTCTCCCCACCGGAGCTGCGCGCGGTGAGGATGAGGATCGGCGAGCCCGTCTCGGCGCGCACCGCCCGGCAGGCGTCGGCGCCGGCGATGTCGGGCAGCCCGAGGTCGAGGATGACGATCTCCGGCTGCTGCGCGGCGAGGGCAGCGAGCGCCTCGCTCACGGTGCCGGCGGTGACGAGGTCATCCGCGACCGTCTCGAGCGCGGGCCTGAGGGCGTCGAGCAGGGCGCGGTCGTCTTCGACGACGAGGAGCGTGGTGGCGCGGAGGGCGGAGGAGTTGGACGGCATCGTCTCAGGAAGGTCGTCGTGCGGGGCGCACGACGAAAGGGTCCGTACCCCGATGGCTGGTCCCGGGGCCGTGCTTAGCGTGGGCTTTGTGACTGGAATACGCCATGGTGCGACGAGCGGTTTGGCGTGGCCTGCACGCGATCCGGCTGCGGTCCGCGCTCAGCCCGACGACGTGCGCAACGCGTTCAAGATGACCGCGGTGTCGATCGCCTCCTGCACGAGCGCGCCGTAGACTGGCGGCAGGAAGCCGAACCCGGCCACCAGCATGGCCACGGCGGAGAGCCCGAGCCCCCAACCGATGCTCTGGCGCGCCACGCGAATCGTGCGCTGGCCGATCGCGATCGCGTCGGCGACACGATCAACGTCATCCACCAGGATCACGGCGTCGGCGGCTTCGGCGGTGATGCCGCCACCATGCCCCGCGAGCGCGATCCCCACCGACGCGGCGGCGAGCGCGGGCGCGTCGTTGGTGCCGTCGCCGACCATGAGCACGACGTCGCCCCGCTGCACCATGGCCTGCACGATGCTCGTCTTGTCCTGCGGCAACAGGTCGCCCTTCACCTCCGCGATGCCCAGTTCGGCGGCGACCCTTTCCGCGTTGGGCGTGTGGTCGCCCGAGAGCAGCAGCGTGCGCGACACGCCGAGCGTCCTGAGGCGCTCGAGCACCGCACGGACGCCGGGACGGAGCGCGTCGGCGTAGTGCACGATGAGCGCGGGAGCGCCGTCGATCATGACAAAGGCGCGCAGCCCCTCCGCGGCGTTCGCGAGCCGGTCGAGTTCGGCGGCGCGCTCGGGATGCTCGTCCGCGAGCCAGCGCGGCGAACCGACCGCCACGGCGCGACCCTCGACGGTGCCGTGGATGCCCCGCCCCGGTGCTTCGAACACGTTGCTTGGCGCGGGCGGCGTACCCGTTTTCGCGACGGACGCCTCGACGAGCGTGCGCGCGAGCAGGTGCCCGCTCTCGGTCTCGACCGACGCGGCAAGGCGCAGCGCCTCGTCGCTCCCGAGCGCACCGAGTGACTCGACGCGTTCCACCACGGGGCGGCCGATAGTGAGTGTACCGGTCTTGTCGAAGACGGCCACCTGCACGCGCGAGAGCGCCTCGAGCGCGCCCCCCGTGCGCACGATGATCATGCGGCGCGCCGCGCGGTTGATGCCGCCGATGATCGCCACCGGCGTGGCGAGAATCAGCGGGCACGGCGTGGCCACGACCAGCACCGCGAGCACGCGCAGCCAGTCGCGCGAGAGCGCGTACGAGAGCGCACAGGCCGCGATCGTGACCGGCGTGAACCAGACCGCGTACTGGTCGGCGAGCCGCTGCAGCGGCGCCTTGTTCTCCTGCGCCGACCGCACCAGCTCGACGATGCGCGCGTAGAGCGAGTCGCGGCTCACCTTGAGCGCGCGGATCGTGAGCGCCCCCTGCCCGTTGTGCGCCCCCGACGGAAGCGTCGTGCCAGGCTGCGCGCTCACTGGCACCGGCTCGCCGGTGAGGCGCGAGACGTCGACGTCGGAGCGGCCATCGATCACTTCGGCGTCGCACGGAACGAGTTCGCCGGGACGCACGAGCAGCTGGTCGCCGACGACAATCATGTCCACTTCGATATCGACGATGCCGCTCGCGCTCGTGCGGTGTGCGATGCGCGGCGCCGCGGCCTCGAGTTCGCGCACCGCGTTCGACGCGCGCCCCTCGGCGTATCGCTCGAGCGCCTCGCCGCCCGTCTGCATGAGCACGATCACGAGTCCCGCCAGCGGTTGCAGCGTGACCGCGGCCACGACGATCGCGAGCATGGCCACGACGTCGCTCGCAAACTTGCCCGCGAGCATGCCCGCGATCGTGTTCCAGACCACGGGCGCGCCGAGGATGAGCAGCCCGCAGAACCAGATCGAGGGCGCGATGCGGTCGTCCACGACCGCGAAGCGCGCCAGGGCGCCACCCACGAGCACCGCGAGCGCGAGCAGCGGCCAGATCGCCTGCCGCGCGAGGGCGCCGAGGCGCTCGGCGTTCACCAGGTGAGCACGAGCTTGCCGAAGGGTTCGCCGGCTTCCATCGCGCGGTGCGCGTCGGCAATCGCGCTGAAGGGAAAGACCTCGTGGACGATGGGGCGCACCGCACCGTCGGCGAGCATCGGCAGCATGTCGTGCGCGAAGGCATGAGTGGCGGCGGCCTTCTCCTGCACGTCGCGCGCGCGCAGTACGGTGCCGCGCACGGTGAGCCGCTTGCGGAGGAGGAGCGCGAGGTTGAGCGGCACGCTCGTACCGCCCAGCATGCCGACCACGATGACGCGCCCCTTGAGCGCCATGCTCGTGACGCACGCGTCCACGTACGGTCCGCCGACCAGGTCGCAGGCGACGTCGGCGCCTTGGCCGTTGCTCCAGCGCTTGACCGCTTCGGTCATCGGCGCGAGGTCATCGCCGAGCACGATGCCGTCGCTGGCGCCGAGCGCGCGTGCCCGTTCGAGCTTGTCGGCGGAGCGCGTGGTGCCGAAGGCCTGCGCGCCGAACGCGCGGATGAGCTGCAGCGCCGCCGTGCCGACGCCCGACCCGCAGGCGGTGACGATGGCGCGCGCGCCGTGGGTCAGCCCACCCTGCGTGACGAGCGCGTCGTGGGCGGTGATGAACGCCTCGGGCACGGCCGCCGCGTCGGCCCACGTGAGGTGCGCCGGCACGCGCGCGAGGTGCGACGCGTGGACGCGCACGAGCTCGGCGTGTGCGCCACCATCGGCGAGTCCGAAGACGCGATCACCCAGAGTCCAGCCGTGGACGTCACTCCCGAGCGCCGCGATTTCGCCGGCGTACTCGATGCCCGGGATGTCGGCGGGCGCACCGGCCGGCGGCGGATAGCGTCCCTGCCGCTGCAGGACGTCGGCACGATTGAGCGCGGAGGCGCGCACGCGCACGATGACGTCGTGCGCACCCGGCGCTGGATCAGGACGATCGCCAAGCGCGATGATGCCCGGATCGCCCGCTGCGGTATAGATGACGGCGCGCACGCGTGCGCTACTTGCCGGCGCGCAGGCGCAGGCTGCCCGGGAGTTGGTCGAGCAAGGGCTTCAAGTCGCGCGCGCGATCGAGCGTGGTGACGAAGGTGATGTTGGCGAGCGACACGACGAGCAGCTTGTGCACGCCGTAGAGCACCACCTGGCCGTGTTCGGCATGCACGATGTTCGATGTGGCATCGACGAAGTGCGCGGGACCCATGGCGCCGTTGCCGTCGTCGTCGAGCTCGCGCGAGCGGCGCAGGCAGGCCCACGTGCCGACGTCGTCCCAGCCGCAGTCGGTGGGGAGCACGACGAGATTGCTCGTGCGTTCGAGCAGGCCGCGCTCGAGCGAGATCGAGCCCACCTTCTTCGCGAAGCGCTCGATGTCGTTGTCACGGAGTGCAGCGAGGCCCGGTGCGACTTCCGGCGTGTGGTCGGCGAGCTGGTCGAGCACCTCGCCCGCTTCCCAGACGAAGATGCCGGTGTTCCAGAGCGCACCATCGGCGATCATCCGCAGGGCGCTTTCGGCGTCGGGCTTCTCGACGAACTCCGCGACGCGTGCGGCGCCGCCGTTGGCCACCTGGTCCTCGTAGTCGAGCGCTTCACCGGGCAGGAGGTAGCCGAACGCGATGTCGTTGCGGCTCGGATCGGCGCCCAGGGCCACGAGCGCCTCTTCGCGCGAGGCGATGCCCGCCGCACGACGCAGCGAGAAGCGCAGCGCCTCGGGAAACCCCACGGCCAGGTCGGCGTGCAGGCAGCAGAAGACCGTCTTGGGCCCGGCGCGGCGTGCGATCTCGCTCGCGCCCCACGCCAGCGACGCCGCGGTACCCAGCGGTACCGGCTCGGCCAGCACGTTGGCGTGCGGAATTTCCGGAATGCGTGCGTGGATGGCGCCGGCGATGTCGCGGCTCGTCACGATGAGCACGCGCTCGGGCGGAATGAGCGGGTAGAGTCGCGCGATGGTGTCCGAAATGAGCGGACGATCGTTGACGAGCGGCAGCAGTTGCTTGGGGCGATCAGGCGAGGAGAGTGGCCAGAAGCGCGAGCCGATGCCGCCCGCGAGCACAATGGCCCACATGGACATGCCGATCGACGTCTCCTGCTCGGTCTGGGCCTGCGGCTCCGCGAGCGTCGTTCCCGTGGCGTCCGAGACCGAACCCGTGAATCCCTTGGTGCTGCCCGTGTCCGGACCGCCGCCGCGCCGCGTCATGAAGGAAGTTCCTCGTGCTGCGGGACGTCCGCTGTCCCGGTGTTGATCTCCGACCAGCGGCGCATGACGGCGGTGACTCCCAAGGCGCCGTAGACCCAGTCGCCCGTGCGGGGCAGCAGCGCCTCGATGGCACGCAGCAGCCGCACGGGTCCGGGATTCACGATGATGAGGGGTTCGTCGTCGAGAATGGCGCGCCTGACCGCCGCCGCAACTTCTCCGGTTGTGCAGGTGCCAAGCAAGGCCGGACCCTCGACGCCACTGCGCGTGGCCATGCGCTCGTACATGCCGGCATCGGACACGAACCCCGGACAGATCGCGCTCGCGCTCACGCCGCGCGCGCTGCATTCGGTACGCAACGCGCGCGTGAACGCGAGGAGACCGGCCTTGGTGGCGCCGTAGGGCGCGCCGTACGGTGGTGGCCCGATGCCGGCGAGCGATGCGAGGTTGACGATGTGGCCGCGCTGGCGCTGCAGCATGCCGGGCAGCACCGCGTGGGTGAGGAGGAGCAGCGCGCTCAAGTTGATGGCGATCATGTGCGCGATCTCGTCGGCGGTGAGCAGGTCGTAGGCCGCCATCTTCTCGACGCCGGCGCCGTTGACGAGGATGTCGAGTCCGCCGAGCGCCTCTTCGGCCTTGGCGGCGAGCTCCTGCGTGGCACCGGGGAGCGCGAGGTCGCAGGGAATGGCGAAGGCTTCGCTGCCGGCAGCGCGCACCGCGGCGACGACAGGCCCGAGATCGTCGTCCGGATGGGCAGAGAGGGCGAGACGACAGCCCTCGGCGGCAAGTGTGCGTGCAATGACCGGCCCGAGACCACCGGCGGCGCCGGTCAAGAGGGTGAAGGCCCCCGCCATGTCGCGCATGCGGGAATATGCGAATGGGAGCAGAAGGCGGCTAGCAGTCGCCAGATTGCGGTGTGTCCGACCAACCCACGCTCCGCGGCCTCGACCTCGAGGCCCATCTCGCCGACCCTGCGCGCAAGCAGCAGTTCGTGACGCCGATGTTCGACATCATCGCGCCGCGCTACGACGCGTTCACGCGCCTCTTCTCGTTCGGCATGGATGTGGGGTGGAAGCGCGAGCTGCTCGACGCCACTCTGCCGCGCATCGCGCGCGGTGGTCGCGTGATCGACGGCGCGTGCGGCACGGGCGACCTCGCGTTCCAGCTGCAGGGGCGTCGTCCGGACCTCGCGATCACGGGAGTCGATGCGTCGTCGCGGATGATCGCCTTGGCGCAGTCGGTCGCTGGTGCATCCAGTGCCACAGCGCACGCGGCATCCACATCGCACGGGCCGCGTCCGACGTTCTCGGTTGGTGACTTGGGCGCGCTGGATGTCGCGAATGCGAGCCTCGATGCCATCTCCGCCGGCTACGGCTACCGCAATACCCCTGACTGGCGCGCCGCGCTCGCCGATGCCGCGCGCGCCATCAAGCCGGGCGGTCATCTCGCGACGCTCGACTTCTATCGCCCGTCGAATGCCGCGTGGCGCGTGCTGCTACTCGCCTACCTGCGCGTGGCCGGTGAGCTGGTCGGCCTCGCGTGGCACGGCCACGGCATCGTGTACGGGTACATCGCGCCGAGCATCGCGCACTTCTGCACGATCGCGGAGTGGGAGAACGAACTCGCGCGCCTCGGGTTCGTGATCGAGGCGCGCGGGATCAAACTGCTGGGTGGGGTGGCGTGGCACGTGGCGCGGCGCGCGTAGCAGCGCGTTTGGCAGCGCGTTTGGCAGCGCGTTTGGCAGCGCGTTGCGCAGCGCGTTGCGCAGCGCGTTGCGCAGCGCGCGTCTAGCGCGCGACGCATCGCCCGTGACCGCGCGATGTGTCGACCTCGCGCTCACGGCATCGCGTACATCTGGATCGTCTGCCCCACGTAGTCGCTCGCGTCCATGCACGCCTTCACGTCCGGATCGCGGATCACCACCCAGCCATCGCCCAGGAGCGTGAGCTTCCAGTCGCGCCGGTGGTCGCCGAGGTTGAGCAGGTTCACGGCCACGAGTTGGTCGCCCAACGCTCGGCGCACCTTGTCCACACCATCGATACGGCGGATGATCCCCTGCCCCTGCGCCCGCTTGGTGAGGCAGGTGCAGTTGTACTTGCGCTCGAGCGGCTGGCTGAAGGTGCCCTTCACTTCGGCCTCGCCCATGCCGAGGAAGAGGTCGACGTCGCTCGCCCAGTTCATGATGTCCACGGTGTGCGCGCCGGGCGGGCGTGCGCCGATCTCGCCGAAGATGGCTTCGCCGTTGTCCTTGAGGTACCACTCCATGTGCGTGAAGCCGGTGCGAAACTTGAGCGCCTTGAGCACGTCGAAGCCGAGCTGCTTGCCGGTGGCATACTTGGGATTGTCGACGTCGCGCAGCACCATGGTCTGCGGCGAAATCCATTCCACGGTACGCGCAATGAGCGGCCGCGGCCGGTAGACGCACATGTTCCAGAAGAGCACCTCGCCCTCGTGGCAGATCGTGTCGAAGGTGTACTCCTCACCCTCGATGAACTCCTCGATGGCCACGTCGTCGATGTGCTTCATCTTCGCGAGCGCCGAGTCGAGCTCCGCCGCGTTGTTGCAGCGGAAGGTGTCCATCGAGCCCGCGCCCGCGATCGGCTTGACGATGAGCGGATAGCCCACGATCGCGGCCGCATCGCGCACTCCCTTCTCGGTGTCGGCGCGCTCGCTGCGCGCGGTGCGCAGCTTGGCCTCGCGGATCTTGTCCTTCATGACGGCCTTGTCGCGGAAGGGCAGCAGCGCCTCGTAGCCCATGCCGGTGACGCCGAGGAAGTCGCGCAACCGGCCGCAGAGCAGCACGCCCGGTTCCCACTGGCAGACGACGCGATCGATCGTGCGGGTGCCGAGCCACGCCTTGACGGGCGCGAGGTCGGCGTTGTCGAGGAAGATGCCCGGGAAGCGTCCGTAGTCGGCGAGGTTCTCGCGCGCCATCGCGGGCAATTCGTGCGGCTGCTGGTCGCCGAGGCCGAGCACGGTGGCGCCCGCGGCGCGCAGGCCGCGCACGTAGAACGGCATTTCGGCGGGATATCCGGGAGCGACGAAGAGGACGTTCATGGGCGCCAAGAGGTGTGAGGGATCAATCCCGGAGTTCCACGCGGATCTTGGTGATGAGCGTGCGCAACGCCTGCTCGACGACGGCGGTATCCGGATGCCGGACGATGATGTACCCGTCGCCCTCGTACGTGTCCTTGGGCGTGTCGCCGACGACGGGCAGCTTGTGGTCAGAGATGAGGGCGCCGACCGCGCGCTGCGCGTCGCGCAATCCATGCACGGCGACGATGCGCCCACGTCCCTGGCCGCGCAGGTAGGCGGCGCCGACCGCGACCTTGCGCGGCGGCATCTCGGCGGCGCCCTCGATCATCAGCCGTGACCACGTTTCGACGAAGTCCACGTCGTGCGCGCGCGAGATGAGCGTCGTGAACTGCGCGCCCGGTGGCCGCGCGGCCACTTCACTGATGGCGACCGTGCCGTCGGGCCGGCGGAACCACTCCATGTGCGAGAGTCCCGTGTCCATGCCGAGCACGTTGAGCGCCTTGGTCGCTGCGGCGCGGATGTCGTCGAACGCCGGGTCGGCCTGATCGCGCGGCAGCAGCACGGCCCACTGGATCCACGGCGTCGACTTGACCTCGAGCGGCGTGGGCGCGTAGTGCGACACCGATTGCCAGACCGTGGCGCCGCCGATCGTGATCGTTTCGCAGGAGTGCTCGCTGCCCTGCACGAACTCCTCGACCAAGGTCGGCGAGGAGCCGAAGCGGAAGGCGGCGAGTCCTTCGCGGAGCTGGGCCTCGTTGTCGGCGCGGAAGGTGGCCATCGCGCCCGCACCCTCGGGCGGCTTGATGACCACGGGGAAGCCGATCGTCTTCGCACCCGCGACCGCTTCTTCCGTGTTGTGCGCAAGCTCCGCCTTGGCGCAGGGCAACCCATGCTGGCGGAAGAGCGCCTTCATGCGGTGCTTGTCGCGGAAATTCTTCGCGGCCTCCACGCCCATCCCCGTGATCCCCAGCTGCTCGCGCACCTGCGCAATCGGCACCTGCAGCTGCTCGAGGGCCGCGTAGAGCCGATGCACGGGGCCATGCCGCGCGGAGAGCGACTGCACGGCCGCGGTGAGTTGCGCGACGTCGAAGAGGTTGTCGACGCGCCAGTGTCCCGCGATGCGACTCCTGGCCGGCTCCTCGAGCCGTTCCCACGGCTCGGGACAGATCACGGCCAGCGTCACGCCGGGGACACCGGCGGCCGCCGCGATCATGTGCGTCGCGGCAGGGGAGAACATCGGGCAGGCGAAGATGACGAATGGCATTGAATTCCCATGCTCGCCACCCCTCGCGCACCCCGCAAGGGGCGACCGGCGAACAGATTACCCTTCTCGCGTGTATGGGAAGTGCGCAGGCGGCTCCCGTGCCCGCCTCCCCGACACCTGTCAGTCCCCGACCGACCCGAATGCCTCGCCTTCGCACAACCGTTCTCGTCCTGCTGTTCGGCTTGGCCGGCACCTCCTCCCTCGCGCTCGCGCAACGGGGCATGGGCCGCGGCGGTCGCGGCGGCTTCCCACCACAGCCCCCGCGCCAGATGGGCCCCGGCCCACTGGACACGAATCAGGCGCCCGGCGCGCGCGACACCGGCATGACCGTCCCGCCATCGCCCGAGGACGCGCGCGTGGCGCAGCGCGACTTCGAACACTACCGCCTCTTCTGGCTCAAGGACTCGAACCTCGGGCGCGGCTCGGGTGAGTGCGACGAAACGATCGGACGCTGGTGCTACTGGTACGACGCCAAGGCACCGCCGCCACCGGTCGAGAATCCGGCCGTTGGCAAGGCGCGCCTGCGACTCCTCGCCCTGCTTGACTCGATTGCCCTCACCTACCCTGGCGAGCGCTGGGTGGCGGGTCAACGCGTGCGCTACCTGCTCGAGACCGACCGGCTGGCGGACGCCGAGAAGGCGGCGCGCGCCTGCACAGCCACGGGGCCGTGGTGCCCGCAGCTCATCGGACTCGCGCTGCACGAAGCGTCCAACTACGCGGGCGCGGAAGCGGCGTTCGGCAAGGCCATCACGGCCATGACCCAGCTCGAGAAGTGCCGCTGGAGCGACATCGTGATGCTGCTCGATGACGCACTGCGCGGTCGCTACAACAAGATGACGTGCGAGCAGAAGGCGGCCTTCGAGCAGCGCTTCTGGTGGCTGGCGCGCCCCTTCTATGGATTGGGCCCCAACGACGCGCGCACCGAGTTCCACGCGCGCCTCACGATGGCCCAGATCCTCGACGGCACCATCAGCGGCTACCAGAACTCGTTCGACAAGGATGAGCGCGAGATGCTCATCCGCTATGGCTGGTCGCGCGCGTGGAGCAAGAACCGCCAGAGCGGCCTGAGCCCGAGCGAGCAGATCGTCGGGCATGAGCGCGTGCCCGCGTACCCGTTCGTGCCGCTCACCGGCATGTTCGACTATCCGTGGCGCACCGACTCGTCGCTCTGGGCGCCGGATTACCGTCCCGCCTACGGGCGCTACGGGCCGTCGTATGCGAAGGCGCTCGTGCCGCTCATGCACCAGGCGGGTCTCTTCCGACGCGGCGACACGGCCGTGGTCGTCGTGGCGTGGGACGCGAGCGACCAGAAGCCGCCGGCCGGCCCGTTCGACGCCTCGATCATCGTGAGCGACAGCGGACTGCGCGCGGGTGTCGCGCACGCCACGATGAATGGCACGCACGGCGTGCTCACCGCACGCACCACGTGGGGCGGCGTGCTGCTCTCCGCTGAACTGCGCAACGACAAGGCGTCGTGGGCGGCGCGCAGCCGCTACGGCATGCAACCGCCGCTCGCGGTGGGCTCACGGGTGACGCTCAGCGACCTGCTGCTCTACAAGCCGAGCGACGATCCGCCGAACACGCTCGAGGAAGCGGCGGCCGTCGCGTTCGGCACGCTCAAGGTCAAGGCGAGCCAGAAGGTCGGGCTCTACTGGGAGCTCTACGGCGTCGACGCCGCGGGCGAGCAGGCCACCGTCACGATCACGGTCGTGCCCGACCAGCAGGATGCACCCGGCTTCTTCACCCGCCAGGCTCGGCGACTCAACCTCATGAAGGCCACGGAGCCGGTGTCGATTTCCATCGGCGACCAGACCACGCCCGGCGTCAACCGCGCCTCGCGTGCGGTAGCGCTCGACCTCTCGACCCTCAACAAGGGGGTCTGGCGCATCGAGGTGGACATCGAGCTCAAGGGGCAGCCCTACGCGCTGCACGCCGAGCGCACGATCGACGTCACGAGCAAGTAGCGAGAGGCGGACTCAGCCCTTCGCGAACACCGCCACCGCGTCGTCGTAGCCGGTGGGCACCGAGAGGTCGCAGTAACGCCCGCGGATCATCTTGCCGACGAGCTGGCCGCGCATGAGCAGGCGCTGCAGCACCGGCGTGATGTCGGTTTCGTCGCTGCTCACGACCGCGGCGCGCAGCACGGCGTCGAGCGCCACGTACGCGTCGGGCGAGAAGACGAAACGTCCGCCCGAGGTGTACGGCACCGAGCCCGGCGGCAACGTCGCGACCGCGTCGGCATCGGGGATCGAGTCGATCTTCACTTCCTCGCCCACCAGCACGCCGCCGATGACGGGCACCGCCAGCTTGGTGGCGGCGATCGCGGCGCGCGCCTCGACCATGCCCATGACCGAGTGGAGCGACGCCCGATACGCGGTGATGACCTGCGCGAGCGCGGGTCGGTCGCCCTTGTAGAGCGCCGACGGCAGCAGAACGGCGAGCGGCTGCTCAGGGGCGGTGTCGCGTGCGCGACCGATCGCGTCGGCCAGGCCGAGCGGCTTGGGCTGTTCGAGCAGCGTGATCTCCGCCGGGTAGCCCGCGGTGCCCGCGAGCTTGAGCACCTTGAAGGCGATCGCCTCCTTGCCCGGCGCGACCATCACCATCGCGTGCGTGATGAGGCTCGCCGCACACTCGCGCAGGGCATGTTCGACGACGCTCAGCCCACCGACCTCGAGCAGCTCCTTGGGCGCACCCTTGGTGACGCGGTGCAGCCGCTTGCCGGCCCCCGCACAGGGGATGAGCGCACGCGTCACCTCGAAGCGCCGCTCGAGGAGCGACGCCGCGGTGAGCCGCTGCCTAATGCCGGTTCCCGACATGCGTGAGGTCGAGGGCAAGGCCGCCGGAGGCCTTGGAGATCCAGCTGCGCACCACGCGGCCCGTGCGGCGCCCGTAGTCGCGCGCGAGTCGCGTGGCCACGCCCGGCAGCGCCGCCGCGTCACCGAGCACCATGACGCAACCGCCCCACCCGGCGCCCGTCAGTCGTGCACCGCGCACGCCGTCCATGGCCGCCGCAGTTTCGGCCAACCAATCGAGGTCGGGGGTCGAACACTCGAAGAGATCGCGCAGCGAGGCATGCGTCGCGGTGAGCAGCTCGCCCGGAAACCCCTTGCCCGCGAGCATGGCCGCGACGGCCTCACGCACGCGCGCCGTTTCACCGACGACGTGCAGCGCGCGCTTCCGCGCCCGCTCGCTCATCGGTGCAGACCGAACCTGCGCCTCGCTCGCCTGCGCGAGGAAGTCGATGTGAGGCACGACCTGGCGGAGCCCCAGCAACGCCTCGGCGCAGTCGGACACGCGCGCGCTGTACGGCGAGTCGCCGAGGTTGCGCTCGACCCCCGAGTGCACGATGAGCACCGCATCGCTGAACGGCACCTGCTGGGTCGCGCCCGTGGCACACTCCAGATGGAGCGCGTGGCCCTCGCGGCCCAGCGCCGACGCCCACTGGTCCATCATGCCGCAGGGCACGCCCACGAACTCGCGTTCGGCCCGCAGCGCGAGACCGGCGCAGACGAGCGGTTGCGTCGGTTGTTCGGTGGCGTGCGAGATGGCGGATGCCGCCGCGACCATGAGCGCCGCGGACGACGAGAGGCCGGAGCCGACCGGCACGTCGCTCGCGACGGCGACATCGATGGCCGCGATCTCGACGCCGTTGACCTCGAGGGCGCGCGTGATGCCGGCGATGTAGTCGGTCCACGCGCCGGTGCGGGCGCGCAGGCTCGTGTCGAAGGTGCGCACGAGACCCGCATCCTGCAGGCTGACGGCTCGGCTCTCGCCCGAGGTGCGGAGTCGGACGGCGACGGCCGTGCGCGTGTCGATCGCGATGGGCAGCACGGGTCCGCCGACATAGTCGACGTGTTCGCCGATCAGGTTCGCCCGGCCAGCGGACGAGGCGACGACGTCGGGGTCGTCGCCAAAGGACCGGCGGAAGAGGAGGGCGGCGTCGGCGCTGACCATGCGGGAATAGTCGCGCCGGGCGGGGGCAAATGCCAGTTGTCGTCCTGCGCCACGCGACGGACCTTCTCGTGCAGTCGCGGTTGACCAAACTGCGGAAGCAGGTCCTTTGCTTCGCTCAGGACGACGTCAGTGAATGAGGGCCCGCAGTGAATCGCGCACTACCGTGAAGTACGACTGCTGCGCGCGCTGCGCACTCGTTGGCGGCGCTGTCACGCGCAGCACGTTGCGGTAGAGCGAACCGACGCGTGCGCGCAGTTCGGCGGCCGCGGTCGCGAGCTCCGCCTTGCCCGCATCGCCGACCGCCGCACGCGCGCTGGTGCGCGCGCGCGCATCGAGCGAGTCGGCGCCCAGATAGAGCGCCGTGATCGCGCGCATGGTGCCATGCCACCCGCTGCGCGCGACGGCGGTCACCGCGAGTCGGCGATCATCGACCACCACGAGCTTCTGTTCCTGCGCGCTCCCCTGCACCGTGAGGCGCACCGTGTATGTGCCCGGCAACGCCCACTGCCCGCGCGGCGCACCCGGCCCTTCGTCGTCATCACCACTTGATGCGGGCCCTGGCAGGTCGGGATAGCGCAGGTTCCAGTTCACGCGGTTGAGTCCCGCCTTGCCAGTGGGCGTAAGCGTGGCGATGAGCGCGCCCTTGGCGTCGTGCACCGTGAGCGTGAGTGCGGCGGGCGTCGCGGCTTCATTCAGCCAGTACGTGATCGGCGCGCCATTGACCGGATTCTCGCCGCGGAAGTACATGTCGCCCGTGTGCGGGCGCTCGTTGGCGAGGCGCTTCATCTCCGCTTCACGCGGGGCAAAGAGGTGCGCCGCCTTGGCCGTCACGGCGGGGGTGAGGTCGCGGATCGCGGCGATGTCATCGAGGATCCAGACGCCGCGTCCGTGCGTCGCGAGCACGAGGTCGCGCTCGCGGGCCTGGATGGTGATGTCGTTGACCGGCACGTTCGGCATGTTGTTGCGCATCGCAAGCCAGTGTGCGCCACGATCGACGCTCACGAAGAGTCCGAACTCGGTGCCGAGGAAGAGGATGTCGGGATTGGCGAGCCCCTCGACGACGGCGTGGATGACGCGTCCCGGCGGCAGATCGCTCGTGAGCGGCGTGAAGGTCGCGCCGTCGTCCTCGCTCACCCAGAGATAGTTGGTGTAGTCGTCCTGCTGATGGCCATCGGCGGCCACGTAGACGCGCGCCGGAGCGTGGCGCGACGGCGTGACCGCCGCGATCCACGTGCCTTTCGGCATGCCGGGCAGCTTGTCGGCCAGATTGGTGAACGACGTGCCGCCGTCGAGCGAACGCTGGAGGTTGCCGTCGTCGGTGCCGACCCAGAGCACCCCCTTCCGCCTGGGCGATTCGGCGAGGGCGGAGATGGTGGGCCAGTAGCTCACGCCATCATCGAGCGAGAGCGTGGTGTCGGCTGGCAGCTGTCCCATGATCGCGAGCGAGCGGCGATTGGTGCCGGTGGTGCGATCACCCAATGACGTCCACGTCTGGCCGCGATCGGTGCTCTTGTAGAGCTCCTTCATGCCCGCATACAGCGTGTTCTTGTCGAACGGCGAAATCAGGTACGGCGCGTTCCAGTTGGCCGGCTTGATCTTCTTGCCGATGCGCGGCTCGGGGGCGCCCCAGTTGCCGAGCTTCGGTCCTTCGCCTTCGGGGCCGACGGGCCGGATGTTGGTGCTTTCGCGCGTGCGGCGGTCGAGTCGCTCGAGCCCCAGGTACTGCGACTCGACGTAGACGGTGTGGCCATCGCTGGTATCGGGAATCGAGAGGAAGCCGTCGCCACCGCCGATGCGCCACCAGTCGTCGTTCTCGATGCCGTTGGTGGAATAGGTCGCGCTCGGGCCTTCCCACGAGCCGTTGTCCTGCAGGCCACCGTAGACCTTGTACGGGCGCGCGTTGTCGACACGCACGTGGTACCACTGGCTCACGGGCAGCGTGCTCACGTAGAGCCACTTCACGCCGCGATCCCACGAGATGCCGACGCCGCCGTCATCCGCCTTGACGAGGTGGCGCGAGTCGAAGGGATCGACCCAGACGAGGCGGTCGTCGCCGTGCAGCGTCTGGCGTGGCTCCTTGAACGTCTTGCCGCTGTCGTCCGAGACGGAGTACTGCACCATGTAGATGCGCGACTCATCGTTCGGGTCGACGGTGATCTTCGAGCTGTACGCGGGGCGCGGGTTCCAGTCGCCCATGTGGCGAAACGATTCGCCGCGGTCAGCCGAGCGATAGACGCCGGCGAGCCGCTTGTCGTACGAGATCGACGACGTATAGCGGAGCCCCTGCTCGACACTCACGTAGACGGTCGCGGGATTCTTGCGGTAGATGGAGATGCCGATGCGGCCCAGCGTGCCCGTGGGAAGTCCGGTGGTGAGCTTCTTCCAGGTGGCGCCGCCGTCGAGCGATTTCCAGAGCGCGTTGCCAGGACCGCCTCCAACGAAGCCGAAGGCCTGGCGCCTGCGCTGGTACGTCGCGGCATAGAGGATGTCGGGGCTCGACGGATCCATCGCGATGTCGGTGACACCGGTTTCGTCGTCGACGAAGAGCACGCGCGTCCAGGTGCGGCCGCCATCGGTGGTCTTGTAGAGGCCGCGCTCGTTGTTGGGGCCCCAGAGGTGTCCCATCGCGGCCACGTAGGCGACATCGGGATTGGTCGGATGCACGACGATGCGCGCGATGTGGTGCGAGTCGCCGAGCCCGACGTTGCGCCACGTCTTGCCCGCGTCGGACGACTTGTAGATGCCGTCGCCCCAGCCCGAGCTCTGGCGGTTGGTGGCTTCGCCGGTGCCCACCCAGACGTCGGCGGGACGCGCCTGCGCCACGGCTACCGCGCCGATCGAATGCGTGGACTCGCGATCGAAGACGCTCGTCCACGTGATGCCGGCGTCGCCCGACTTCCAGAGACCGCCGGTGGCGCTCGCCGCGTAGATGATGCTGGGGTCGCGTTCGACGATCGCGAGATCGGTGATGCGTCCGCTCATGGCGGCCGGGCCGATCGTGCGGAAGGTGAGGGCGGCGAGATCGCCCGCCGTGACGGCGCGCTGGGCGCTGGCCGGCAGCGCGAGGCACGTGGCCAGCGCGAGGGTGGCACCAAGGGTGAGCGAGCGGAGGATGAAGCGTGGCATGCGGCGGTGCATGTGGCGGTGCATGTGGCGATGGATTTGGTCGGGACGGACGCGAAGACGACACCCTGCGGTTGAACGGGGCGCCCAGCTAACTTGCGGGACCCTCCGCGCATGCGCGAGGGTACGAGGTGGTTGACGTGACCCTCTCGACCTGTCCCTGGAGCGTTCCTGATGCGTTTTCGCTTGTTTGCGTTCGCGGCCACCGCGTTCACCCTCACGGGCTGCTTCGCGAGCACCATCATCGACGATCCGGGCAGCACCAACACGAGCATCCTGCCTGCGCTCGAGAATGCGCCGTACGACTCGCTGGCCGGCGCGCGCCTCTCGTTCCAGCGCTTCGCGACCACGGCGGGCAGCTTCCGCGGCATCTATGTCATCGACGGCACGGCGCGCCGCGTGCAGAGCCTGCTCGCCGGACGCGCGCTCGATCGCGCCATGCAGCACCCGACCTCGGGGCAGCTCGTGTACGGAGGACAGACGGCCTCCGGCAACTCGCTCTTCGATCTCTACGCCACGCGACTCACCGACTCCATCGAGACGCGCCTGACCTCCGGGGTCGAGGTCGAGAACTACCCGGGCTGGTCGGTCGACGGCGCCTCGATCTACTACAACTACCGCGGCAACGGCTTCACGGTGTTCGTGCACCAGGCGCCGACCGCCGGCGCGGCGCGCGACAGCCTCATCCTGCCGGACTCGCAGAGCAACGCCTGGAACATCGACTCGCCGATCGCGGTCAACGCCACGGGACGCGTCGGCTACGTGGTGCGCAATTCCCTCGGCTGGAGCATCTGGGCGCTCGACTATCCGAGCGGCGCCAACCGGGTGCAGCTCCGCACCGACCCGCGCTCCGGCATCGGCCCGCTCTTTCAGGGGGTGCAGTTCTCGCCCGACGGCACCAAGCTCGCGTTCCTCGCGCTCAACTACGACTTGGCCGACCAGCTCAACTCGACGACGCTCAAGATCATGAACGCCGACGGGACGGGCGAGGTCAGCATCGTCACCATCACGACCCTGCCCTTCGCCTTCCAGGCGACGTCGCTCAACGACTTCTCGGTCTGCTGGCTCTCCGCGAGCCGCATCGCCTTCACGGCCGTGGGTAATGATCGCGCGGCACACGTCTACATCTCGCACATCGTCGGCGCCGGCTCGATCACGCTCACCCAGGTGACGACCAACAGCGGCGTGTTCGATCGCGGCGTCTCCTGTCGGCCGTAGAGGCATGACCCGCCGCCGCCTCGCTGCCTTGCTCGCCGCGCTGCTGCTCCTGCCCGGAGAAGCGGCGCGCGCGGCGGTGTGGTGCGGCGCGGCGAACGCCGTCGCGACGCGCGGTGTCGCGGCGCAAGCAGCTGTGCACGAGCGGGCGCCCGACGCTCAGCCGGCCTCCATGAACCAGATGGACCAGATGGGCCAGATGGACCACGCGCGGCATCACGCGATGATGCTCGCACCGGCCGCTGACTCGCTGCCCTCCGCGCCCCGGCACGCCCCACCGCCCTCGCATCACGGCGCCACGAGCGAGTGTCCGCTGATGGCCGCCTGCGCCTCGGCCGCCGTCGCGCTCCCCGTGACACTCACCGACGTGCCCGTGGTGCTGTCGGCCGATGCGGCGCACGCGAGTGTGCGGACGGCGCTCGACTCGCGCGCCATCGCGCCGGAACCACCCCCTCCGCGCTGATCCCGTGCCGCATGCGCCTCCACGCGCATGCGTAGCCGCC
>JANYHJ010000107.1 GCA_025359135.1 Gemmatimonadota bacterium
CCACCGGAATGAGCACCAGTCCCGCGAACAGCGCGACGGCGAGCAGGATGAGTTCCATGACTCACACTACGACCGGAGCGCGCGCGCAGTTTCCGCCTGAGAGCCCGTGCACGCTGGCTGACGGACGCGACACGGCGGATACTTCCCGCATGCCGTCACGCCGCCTGCACGCCCCGGTCGTCGCCAGCGCCCTCCGCGCGACGCTTGCCGCCCTCGTCATCGCCCTGCCTCTCGCTTCGCAAGCGCCCGCCGCGCAAACCGCGTCCGCGCACACCGCGCCTGCGCGCCTCGACGGCCCGGGCGTCTCGCTCGCTCTCGCGCGACTCCGCGCCGGCAGCGTGCACGACGTGCGCTACGACCTCGCACTCGACCTCACCGCGCGCGATTCAGCCGTGGGCGTCGTCACCGTGCGCTGGACCCGCACGGGCTCGCGCGAGGCGCTGCTCGACTTCCGCGGACGCCGCCTCACCGCGCTCAGCGTCAACGGTGCGGACGCACCGCTCACGTGGGCCAACGCGGCGCACATCGTCATGCCCGCGAGTGCGCTCAAGCCGGGCGACAACACCGTCACGGCGCGCTTCGTCACCGACATCGCGCCCACGGGCGCGTCCATCATCCGCTCGCACGACCCCGACGGCAGCGACTACCTCTACACGCTGCTCGTGCCCGCCGACGCGAACCAGCTCTTCCCCTGCTTCGACCAGCCCGACCTCAAGGCGCGCGTCACCACCACACTCACGACGCCGCGCGCCTGGCTCGCCATCGCCAACGGCAGCGAGCACTCCACCGACAGCGTGGGCGCCACGATCACGCACCGCTTCACGGAGACGAAGCCGCTCTCGACGTATCTCATCGCGTTTGCCGCCGGCCCGTGGTCACGCGTCGCGAGCACGAGCAACGGTCGCACGATCGCGCTCTACGTGCGCACTTCGCGCCGCACCGAAGTCGACGCCGACACGCTGCTCGCGTTTTCGCATCGCGCCATCGCGTGGATGGAGCAGTACTTCGACCGCCCGTATCCGTTCGAGAAGTTCGACCTCGTGCTCTCCCCCGCTTTCCCGTTCGGCGGCATGGAGCATCCCGGGGTCATCATGTACAACGAGAACTCCTTCATCTTCCGCGAGCGCCCCACGCTCGCGCGCCGCATCGGACGACAGGCCACGATCCTCCACGAGACCGCGCACCAGTGGTTCGGCGATCTCGTGACGATGCGCTGGTTCGATGATCTCTGGCTCAAGGAAGGGTTCGCCACGTACATGGCGGCCAAGGCACAGGTCACACTCGATTCCACGAGCGGCGCCTGGAAGACCTTCTACCAGCAGAACAAGCCCGCCGCCTACGGCGTCGACCAGACGCGGGGCACGACGCCGCTCTGGCAAGAGCTCGGCAATCTCGACCAGGCCAAGAGCAACTACGGCCCGATCGTCTACAACAAGGCGCCGAGCGTCCTCAAGCAGCTCAACTACCTCGTCGGCGACGACGCCTTCCAGCGCGGCGTGCGCACCTTCCTGCGCGAACACGCCTACGCGAACGCCACCTGGCAGCAGCTGCTCGGCGCCATCGGTGCGGCTGCCGATTCGCGTGCATCACGTGACCGCGACGGCCTCACGCCGGCCATGCGCGCCTTCGGTGACAACTTCATGCTGCGCCGCGGCATGCCGGCCGTCGAACAGTCGCTTGAGCTCACCAACGGTCGCATCGCGCGCCTCGCGCTCACACAATCACCCGTGCGGGAGCTCTCGGGCAGCGCGCCATGGCCGATGAAGGCGCAACTCCTCCTCTGGTACGGCCCCGACAGCAGCGTGCGCATCCCGGTCGCGCTCACCGCACGCACCACGTTGGTTGATGCCGCGCGCGGACGCCCCGCACCGCGCTTCGTCTTCGCGAACGCCGACGACTACGGCTACTTCCTCACGTACCTCGACAGTGCCAGCACGTCCGCCCTCGAAGGGGGCGCCCTGCGCGAGGTCCGCGATCCGTTCCTCCGCTCGATGCTCTGGGGCGCGCTCTGGGACCAGGTGCGCGATGCGCGACTCGACCCTGCGCGCTATGCACGCCTCGTGCTGCGCGAGGCCGACAGTGAGCGCGACGAACAGCTCCTGCCGCAGCTGCTCGGCCGTCTCGTGCGGGCCACCACCACGTACGTCGCGGACTCCGCGCGTGAATCACTGCGAGCGGATGCCGAGCGCACGCTCTGGGCGCTCGCGCGCGATGCCAGCAAGCCGTTCGGCCTGCGCCGCGCCGGCGCCGATGCGTTCATCGCCGTTGCTGCAACGCCGGGCGGCATCGTCACGCTCGAGCAGCTGCTCACCGCCGACTCGCTCGCGGGCGAGCCGCTCCGCGACCCGACGCGGTGGGAACTCGTGAATCGGCTGCTCGTGCTGGGCGCTCCCGGTGCCGACGCTGCGCTCGCCGCACAATCGGCGCGCGACACCACGCCCGATGGACGTCGCCGCGCCTTCACGGCCGGCGCTGCGCGGCCCGACTCGGCCACCAAGCGTGCGTACTTCACGCGCTACTTCGCCGACAAGGCGCTCAACGAAGATTGGGCCTCGGGTTCGCTCGGTGCCTTCAACGCGCAGGAACACTCTGCGCGCACGATGCCCTGGCTGCGCACGGCACTCGACTCGCTCCCCTACATCCAGGCCAACCGCCGCATCTTCTTCCTCGGCAGCTGGCTCGGCGCCTTCATCGGCGGCCAGCACTCGGAGTCGGCCCTCGACATCGTCAACCGGTATCTCGCCGACAATCCACGCCTGCCGCGCGACCTCACGCTCAAGGTGCTCCAGTACGCCGACGACCTCGAGCGCACGGTGCGCATCCGCTCTCGTTACGCCGCGGCAACGCCGTAGCGTCGTGCACGCCTGCGGGCACGCCGTGCCCGCCGCGCCGCGTCCGACAGCGCCGTGTCCGACAGCGCCGCGCCCGATTTCGGCTAGCTTCCGGCATGTCCCGCGCCTTCCTGCGCGATGATCCCCCGGATCTTCGCCCACAGCTCAACCACCGCCTGCCGCCGCGCGACGATCCGTCGTACGACGAAGCGGCGGCGCGTGCCCTCCTCGAGGGCGCACGCGTGAGCGAAATCATGGCCGCCGAAGACGACACCGGCTATCGCTGGGGCGAGGCCAAGCTGCGCCCGTTCGTCGAACGGATCCTGGTCGAGGCGCGCGCGGAGAAGGATGACCGGCTGGAACAAGTGGCTGAGCGATTTCTGCGTCAGCCGACCAGCGCGTAGTCACTGCAGGCCTGCGACGCGCAGGTGCGGCGTGAAGCGCAGGTCCGCGTGACGCGCAGGTGCGGCGTGCGCAGCGCACACCGCCGCGCTCCATCTCGCACGCACACTCAGCCGCGGACGCCGCGCTCCGCTTCCGCCGAGCGCTGCACGAAATGCCAGACGCCGTTGCGCACGCGTACGTCAATCGGGTGCCCCAGCTGACGCGCGATCAGCAGCAGCTGTCCCCGGTGATGCGCTTCGTGCGACGAGAAGTACGTGAGCACGTGTGACACGTCGAGCGGCAGGTTGCGCCACACGTACGCCTTGGTTGGTGGAATCGCGCCACCCGCTGCGATGCCCCGTGCCAGCAACTGCTCCATCGCGGTACCACTGCGCTTGAGCGCCGCGAGCAACTGCTTGCGAGTCACCCGACGCCGGTCGACTGCGTCAGGTACCGCGACGCCGAGTGGCGCGCCCTTCACGCGCAGCCATGACCGGCGGCTGGTGTGGAGATGTGCGCATTGCTCACGCACGGTCTTGCGCATGCCGGGAATCACGGCGCTCCAGATCGCCTGCGGGACGGCCTCGACGAAATAGGATGTGACACGCGCGTTCGTGCGCCACGCCTTCAGCACCGGATCTCCCGCTGTATCCAGGGTTGCGCCAGGCGCTTCGCCGCTGCGCCCACCGACTGCGGCGCGCGCGGTCTGCGAGGCAGGTCGGATGCTCATGGCGCTCCCGGTTCCGGTCGCGCGGCGTGGGTATAGGTCCACGCGAGGCCGTACGGATTGTCCGCGGTCTTCGGCACGCTCAGGTGATGGGTGAACACCACCCACCGTCCGTCGAGCGACGCGCCCGACTCGCGCGGAATGGTGAAGCGTCGCATCGGCCCGAGCGAACGATGCTCACCGACCTTCCCGTGCCACTCGAGCACGAGCGCGGGGCTCGGCGCCCCGGGGCTCCAGCTCTTGCCGCTCTCGCTCGCCATCGAGGCGGTCACCGAGTCGAGCACCTGCGGCGCATCACTCCGCTGTTCGAGCAGGTCGCCGTCGTGCACGAGGGCCACGACACTGTCGGCATAGACGTCCGTGCGTCCGTTCATCGCGGCGACCACCGACCACGACATGCCCATCGAGCTGGACGCACGCTCATCCGCGAGTTCGCGCAACGCGCGCGCGGCCGTCGCTGCGCGGATCCGCTCCTTCGGCGCACGATCGGTCGCCTCGCTGCGGCCCTCGATGCTGCCGAGCACGTGTTGCTGTGCGCTCCGGAGTAGCAGACGGGCCCACCACGTCGCGTACAATCCGAGCCGCGAGGTCACGCGTGTCTGGTTGGTCATGCGCACGCGCGTGTGCGCATCGTCCAGACGTTCGAGGTCGTAGGTGTCCTCGAGCAATTTCACGTCAAGCTCGTGCGCAGCGCGGCCCGTCGACGCCGTGTCGGCTGGACGTGCCGGCAACACGGCCAACACCAACCGGCGCTCCGGTTCCCATTGCACCACGACTTCTTCGATCGGTGCACCGCGATCCAGCAGCACCGCGCGCATGCCACCTTCCTGCGGAATGTCGAGGGTCGTGGCCACAACGGCGGGCATACCCAACGCCGTCGCCAGGTTGCGGCGCTCACCGTCGGGCGGCATCGAATCCACCTGCACCACCTCGTCCCACACCTTCGCAACTGACGCGGCCACGTCCACGCGGTGAATCGACTCGACCTCCTGCGCCACCGGACTGACGCGAAGCTCGAGCGCCATCATCGCGAGCGGCAACGCCACCACGGCAATTCCCTCGATCAGCGCGCGCGGCAGACTGGCTCGACCGCGCGCCACCCACCCCCCGAGACTCCCGCCGAGCAGCGCAACGGGCAACGCCATGGCCACGCCGAGGGCGCTCTCGCGCTTCGTGAAGAAGACAAGCGCCCCGATGAGCACGAGGGCGATCCATGGCGCGAACGTCGCCGCCAATCGTGTCGGCGACTTCTGCGCGCGCAGCGCGATGAACCCGAGCGCGAACGGTACGCCGAAGAGGAAACCCCACGACTCGCGCGTCACCACCGTCGGCAGTTGCTCGCTCGCCACGACGAATGCGACGCCGAGGACGGTGGCCGAGATCAGCAGCGCGGGGCGCATGGCGTGAGTCGCCTCGGGCTCGGGTGCTGCTTACGCCGTCGCGCCCACGATCAGCCCCGCCTCGGCGAGCAGCGCCTCGACCCGCGCCACGCCGTCTGTACCGAGCGGGAGCAGCGGACCGCGCAGCGGGCCACCGTGCAGTCCGACGCGATCGATAGCGACCTTGACCGCGGGCACGCCCATCACGCCGACGATCTCCTTCGCCATCGGGAAGAGTGTCGCCTGACTCTTCGCGGCCGACGCCGTGTCATCCGCCTTCATCGCATCGTACGTCGCGCGGCAGAGCGCCGGTGCAAAGAGCGACACCGCGAGGATGCCGCCACGCGCACCCGCGGCCATCCCCTCGGCCAGCGCCTGGCCGCTCCCCGTCATGACCGCAAACGTGTCCGACTGGTGCACGAGGTACTGCTTGAGCAACTCGAGGTCGCCGCTCGAGTCCTTCATGCCGATCACGTTCTTGTGCCCCGCCAGATCGCCGATCAGCGCGGGCGGGAACACGAAGTGCGTGTACTTGGGGATGTTGTAGACGAGAATCGGCAGCGGCGCGTGGTCCGCGACCGCGGTGTAGTGCGCGCGCAGAACATCGATCGTCATGTTCGGCGTGTAGTAGTGCGGCGACACCACCAGCGCGGCGTCGGCGCCGAGGCGAGCGGCGTCGGCGTTGCGAGAGAACACCTGACGGGTGCTCTCCGCCCCCGTGGCCACGATCAGCCACTTGGACTCTGGAACTTCCGATCGCGCCACTTCGATCAGCGCCCGCCGCTCGTCGTCGAGCACGAGCGGATTCTCGCCCGTGGAGCCGCAGAGCACGACGCCGTCCATGCCCGCCGCGAGGTGCGCGCGCACGTTGGCGCGGAACGCCTCGAGGTCGAGGGCGCCATCGCTGGTGAACGTCGTCACCACGGGTGCCATCACGCCTTGCAGCTGCTTCGTCATCATCGTCTCGCGTGCGGGAAGGCCGGACTCGCTATTCGGCGAGCTCGGCGGGAGGCTCGTCGTCGAGAAACGTGGGGATGCCGGCCGGAGGCGTGACCGCGCGCGTGCTCATCGGCGTGCGGCGGCGCAGGTGCCCGATCTTGGACTCCATCTCGCTCGGGCGCGACGCGGCAGCCAGCGCCGAGTCGGCGGTGATCAGGTTCGCGTCCACCAACTCGAGCAGGTGCTGGTCGAACGTCTGCATGCCCCACTGCTCGCGCGCGCCGGCAATCAACTCCCGCAGCTCGCCCATGCGCGTGCCCTCGATCAGGATGTCGCGCATCATCGGTGTGAGCAGCAGCAGCTCCATGGCCGTCGCGCGCCCCTGGCCGTCCGGCCGCGGCACCGCGCGCAGCGCGATCACCGAGTGCAACGCTTCCGCGAGGCGCAGGCGCGCCGTTTCCTGTTCGTCGGCGGGAAAGAGCGCGATCATGCGCTGCACCGCGCTCGTCGCATCGACGGCATCGAGGCAGGTGATCACGCGATACCCCATCTCGACCGCCTTGAGCGCCGTGTCCATTGACTCCGTGTCGCGCATGTCGCCGATCACGATCACGTCCGGATCCTGGCGCAGCGCGGCGCGCATTCCCTCACGGAAGGTCGGCGTGTCGACGCCCACTTCACGCTGCGTCACGCTCGACTGCAGGTCGCGGTGCAGGAACTCGATCGGACTCTCGAGCGTCACGATGTGTCGGTTCACGCTCTGGTTGATGTGGTGCAGCATCCCCGCCAGCGCGCTCGACTTGCCCGCGCCACGGCGCCCTGTCACCACCACGAGACCGCGGTCGGCGAGCGCCACGTCGGCCAGCGACGCCGGCAACCCGAGCTTCTCGAACGACGGCACCTCGAAGGGGATCACGCGCAGCACGATCATGAAGCTCGAGCGCTGCCGGAGGATGTTCACCCGGAAGCGCCCGATGCCGCTCGCACCCCACGAACAGTCGTAGTCGAGAATCCGGTCGATCCGCGACCGGTCTTCCTCGTTCGAGATCAGCCGAAGCGCGATCGCCTTGGTCTGCTCCGGCGTCAACGCCTGCTTGGTGAGCGGCACCAGCTGGCCGTTGATGCGCGCACGGAAGACGTCCCCCGCCTTGATGTGCAGGTCCGTCGCCCCGCGATCCACCGCCGCCTTGATGATCCGTTCCATGGCCTCTCAAACTACCCGATGCGGGCCGAGAACACATCCGGGCGCTCACGCATCACCTGCTCGATGATCTCGATCTGCGAGGCCGGGCCGGCGAGCACCATCTCGAACACCCGGTCCATCGGGTGGTCGTACGTCGTCACCTTGCGCACGCGCACGCCATACGACTCGAGCGCCTCCGTGAGGACGCCCAACTCCGTGCCGGGATGCGCGCGGATCGTCGCCGGCACCACGCGCGTCGAGCGCAGCAGCTTGTGCTCCACCGGTCCCAGCGCCGCCAGCGTCAACAGCACGATGAACGCCGTACCCGCCGCCTCGAGCCGGTGCCCCGCGCCGAGCGCGAGTCCGATCGCGGCCACGATCCAGATCGTCGCCGCCGACGTCAGTCCGAGCACCGTGCCCCCATCCTTCATGATCGTCCCGGCACCGAGAAAGCCGATGCCGCTCATGACCTGCGCCGCCACCATCGACGGACTCGGCCCCGACTTCCCGGGCAACGCCCCCATCCGGATCGAGAGATCACCAAGCAACGTCGCGCCCACGCAGATCAGGATGTTCGTGCGCAAGCCCGCCGGCTTGCCCGCGAGCTGCCGCTCCATGCCGATCGCGCCGCCGATGATCACCGCCAGCACGAGCGACAGCGTCAGGTCGAGTCGCAGGAGCTCGATCATCTCGTCCATCGCGCGCGGCATCACCCCGTCGGCGATCATCCGGTCGCGAGCCCCATCGCCGCGCGCACCTCGCGCATCGTGTCCGACGCCGCCACGCGCGCCTTGGCGGCGCCATCACCCAACGCCTCGGCCAACCGGTGCGGCACCGACGACATCTCCGACGCACGCACCTGGATCGGCGTCAGCTCGGCCGTCATGTGCTCGTGCAGCACCTTCTTGCAGTCGATGCAACCCCAACCGGCGCTCCGGCACTGCGCATCCACGTGCACGACCGTCGCCTCCGGCGAGAACGCCTTGTGCAGCTGGAAGATGTTGCAGATGTCCGGATTGCCCGGATCCGTCTTCCTCACCCGCGCGGGATCCGTGACCGCCGGACGCAGCTTGGCCCACGTCTGCTCGGGTGATTCCATCAGGCCGATCGTGTTGCCCAGCGACTTGGACATCTTCGCTTGCCCGTCGAGTCCCATCAGGCGGCGCGTCGGCGTCAGCAGCGGCTTGGGCTCGGGAAAGAAGTCGGCGCCGAAGCGCGCGTTCCAGTTCCGCGCCACCACGCGCGAGAGCTCGAGGTGCTGCACCTGGTCCTCGCCCACCGGCACCACGTCCGCACGGTAGAGCAGGATGTCGGCCGCCTGCAGCACGGGATAGTTGAGGATCCCCGCCATCACCTGCTCCTGCCGCGCCGCCTTCTCCTTGTACTGCGTCTGGCGCTCGAGCTCGCCGAGCGGCGTCACCGAGTTGAAGATCCATTGCAGCTCGGTATGTTCACGCACCGCGCTCTGCACGAACACCGACGTGCGCGACGGATCGAGTCCGGCCGCGAACAGCGTCAGCGCCATGGCCTGGGTCCGCTCGCGCAATTGTGCAGGCTCGTACGGCGCGGTGATCGCGTGCAGGTCCACGATGCAGAAGAAGCTCTCGTGGAGCGACTGGATGGCCACCCAGTTCTTCACCGCCCCGAGGTAGTTCCCGATGTGCAGCTCTCCCGATGGTTGGATGCCGCTGAAGATGCGTGACATGGGCGCAAGGTAGGGAGCGCATCCCGATGGAGCAAGCAAACCAGCCGTCACGTCGCACGCCGCATCGTGCACTTCTCGCGAGCGCCGTCTCCGCCGCCGCACAGGCGGCCGATCTCCTGCGTGAACACGCGTCGCGCCGCGACCAGCTCGTCGTCACCGAGAAGGCCCGCGCCGACTTCGTCAGCGCCGCCGACGAGGGCGCGGAACGACTCATCCGCACGCTCCTGCTCGAACGCCATCCGGGCGCCGTCGTCATCGGGGAGGAGTTCTCGCCCGATGCCCCGCTCCCTGCGCAGGGCATCGCGTTCGTCGTCGATCCGCTCGACGGCACCACCAACTTCCTCCACGGCTTCCCGTGGTACGCCGTCTCGATCGGCGCCTTGGTCGATGGCGCGCTCGCCGCCGGCGTCGTCCTCAACGTCGCCACCGGCGAACTCTTCACTGCTACCGCGGGCGGCGGCGCTCGGCGCAATGGCCAGCCCATTCATGTGTCGCCCGAGCGCGATCCCGGTCGCGCCCTCGTCGGCACCGGGTTCCCCTTCAAGCACCGCGAGCAGTTGCCCGCCTACATGGCGCAGCTGCCGCGCGTCCTCGCGAACACGGCCGGTGTGAGACGCGCCGGCGCCGCCGCACTCGACCTGGCCGACGTCGCCTGCGGTCGCTTCGACGCCTTCTGGGAACTCAAGCTCGCGCCATGGGACATCGCCGCCGGGCTGCTGCTCGTGCGCGAGGCAGGCGGACGCGTGAGCACGCAGGACGGCGCCGAGTGTCCGGTCGCGCACACGAGCGTCGTCGCCTCGAACGGCGTGCTGCACGAGTGGCTGCTCACGACGCTCGCTGACCCGTAGCGAACCGCCCGCGACGGCACTGAGCGCGCGTGCCACGCGCTCGTGGGCCCGACGTCCGCGCGCGTGTCATGCCGTTCGCCGGCGCAGTAGATTCTCCCGCATGAAGCTCATCGAGTGCGTCCCCAATTTTTCCGAGGGGCGCCGCCCCGAGGTCATCGCCGCCATCCGTGACGCGATCGCGGCCGTCCCCTCCGTTGTCATCCTCGATGTCTCGAGCGACGGCAGCCACAACCGGACCGTCTGCACCTTCGTCGTCGGCGCCGAACACGCCGTCGCCGCGGCGTTCGCCGGCATCGCCAAGGCGCGCGACCTCATCGACCTCACCACGCACCAGGGCGAGCACCCGCGCATCGGCGCCACCGATGTCGTCCCCTTCATTCCGCTCGAAGGCGCGACGATGGACGACTGCATCGCGCTCGCACGTACTCTGGGTGAACGCGTCGGCAACGAGCTCGGCATCCCCGTCTTCCTCTACGAACGCGCCGCGACGCGCCCCGATCGCGAGAATCTCGCCGACATCCGCCGCGGCGAGTTCGAGCTCGCGCGCACCGAGATCGGAACGCATCCGAACCGCGTCCCCGATTTCGGGCCCAACGCCGTGCATCCCACGGCAGGCGCCACGGTCATGGGTGCACGCCCGTTCCTCGTCGCGTACAACGTGTACTTGGGCGACGCGAAGAACCTCCCCGTCGCCAAGGAAGTCGCCAAGGCCGTGCGCGGCTCGAGCGGTGGCCTGCGCTACGTGAAGGGACTGGGCCTCGAAGTCGATGGCCAGGCGCAGGTCTCCATGAATCTCGTCGACACCGACAAGACGCCGCTTCACCGCGCGTATGACTTGGTGAAGATGGAAGCCGAGGCGCGCGGCGTGAACGTCACGTGGAGCGAGCTCGTCGGCCTCGTGCCCGAGAAGGCGCTGTTCGACGCCGCCGCTCGACACCTCCAGCTCACGCAGTTCACCACGGCACAGGTACTCGATCGCAAGGTGCGCGAGGCCGTCAGCGGTGGCACGTCACTCAGTGGCTTCCTGGGCGACATCGCCGGACCGGCGCCGGTTCCGGGCGGCGGATCCGTGAGCGCGCACGCCGGCGCCCTCGCCGCAGCACTCGCGCAGATGGTCGCGGGCCTCACCGTCGGCCGCAAGAAGTACGCGAGCGTCGAACCCGAGATGAAGGCGCTCGCCATCAAGGCGGCCGCGCTCGTCACGCGCTGCTCCGCACTCGTGCAGCAGGACGCCGACGCGTATCTGGGCGTCAGCAACGCGTACAAGATCCCCAAGGAAGGCCCTGGCAGCGAGACGCGCGCCGCGAAGATCGCCGACGCGCTCATCGAAGCGGCGCGCGTGCCGCTCGAGACCGCCGAGGCGTGCGCCGAAGCCGCCGAGCTCGCCGCCGTCGTTGCGCAGGACGGCAACAGCAACGCCGTGAGCGACGCCGGCGTCGCTGCACTCCTCGCCGAGGCTGGCGCGCGCGGTGCGGCCTACAACGTGCGCATCAACGTCGCGTCGCTCGGCAACGATCCACGTGGCGCACCGCTCACGACGGCGGTGGCCAAGGCGCTCGTACGCGCTTCGGCCGCATCGCAGGCGGCCCGCGACGTGGTCGAGAAAACGATCCTGAGCATGTCGTCCTGATCGCAGCGAGGAGCGGCGGGCGCAGCTCGCCCCTCGCTTCACGGCGCAGCGCTACACCGCTTCCCGCCACTCGTGCACGGGCCGTCCCGTGCGCGCTTCTCGCACATACCCCTCGAGCATCCGCTGCAGCATCTCCGCTGTCGGTTGGCCCTCTCCGAGACTCGCCAGCGCGCGCCGCTGCCAGCGTGCACCGGTCGTGCGCGTGGCTAGTCGCCCCTCGATCAGGTCCTGGCAGCGTGCGATTTCCGCGTCCTCGACACCGAGCGTGGCGAGTCCCTCGGCTGCCAGCGGCAAGAGGCGCCCCACGAGTTCGCGCGCGCTGACCATCCGCGGACTCGGCGCATCCGGCTCCGGCCACAGCAGTGTGCTCTCGATCCCGTCCTGCGCGGCGCGATAGAAGTTGGTCTCGCAGTAGAGAAAGGGCATCGTCGGGAGCAGAGCGTCCACGCGATCGCGGAACGCCACCGTGAGTCCGATCATGAAGGCGGCACTCGCCATCATGTCGGCCGTCGTCGGTCCCGCAGGCAGCGCGCGGAACTCGATGCGCACGTGGCCGCCCATCCCCGGGTCATAGATCGCGCGATTCCAGCGCCACACCGTGCCCTGGTGCAACCGCAATTCTCGCAGCACGGGAACGCCACCGGCCCGCACGAGGCCGAGCGCATCCTCGCGTGGCTCAGCGAGTCGCGGGATGATCGGTGGATAGAGCGACGCCGCCTCCGCGAAGAGCTCCCAGGGCCCTTGCCGCACCCACCCGTAGCCGTACGAGACGCGCGCGGGCAGCCGGCGCCGCACCGCCTCCGCGTCGCGATGATCGAGCGACTGCTTGAAGAGCGCGACGCGCGTCTCGTCCCAGAGCCGATGCCCGCAGAACACCGGCGAGTTGGCGCCGACCGCGAGCGCGATCGGCGTCACCAGCTGCGCGGCGTTGTACGTGCGTGCGAAGTCCGCGACGCGCGTGCGCAGGTGGAACTGCAGCGACGTGTTCGCGCCCTCGAAGCCGATGTCGTCTGCCGTCACCTCCAGCGGATCGGCGCCGTCCATGTTTAGGCGAAACGGCGATTCGCGCCAGCGGCGCAGCCCGTTCGAGAGCGCCCGGTAGCGCGGCAGGTCCGTGAGGGCGTCGCGCTGCAAGTCGGTGGCCGTGAGCGTGGGCAGGATGCCGACGGCCACGATGCGTCCGCCGCGTGGTGCCGCAACCTCGCCCAGCGTGTGCATCAGCGACTTCATCTCGGCGCCGATCTGCGAGAACGGCGTCCCTGATGCCACGACGGGAGTGAGGTTGATCTCGAGGTTGAACCGGTCGAGCTCGGGCGCGCAGCGCGGGTCGAGCACCTGCGCGAGCACGGCGCGGTTGATGCGGAGGGGCCGGCCGTCGGCGTCGACAATGTTGAGCTCGAGTTCCGCTCCCACACTCGCCGCGCCCTCACCAAAGTCCTCGCGGGCGAGCAGGCTGTCGAGCGCCTTCAACTGCTCGCGTGTCCGCTGTGCGAACTCCCGAAACTCCTCGTCGGTGAATGAATCGCGGTCCAGCTCCTGTCCCATGGGTGACGATGCAACTCCTTGTGACACCGCGACATAGGGGTATCCCTTGTGGGCTGTCCAGTGATTGCTTGACACACCGATAGCGTAGTGCTATCATTTTGATGTCACCCCTTCGGAGTTCACACCGTGTTCCGCGAAATCGACTTCAAGGCGCCCGCCGCGGCGCTCATGCTCCCGATCTTCCTCGCGCTCGTCGCCGTTGGCCTCGCGGGCTTCGCCACCAGTGTCGCCTCCGGCAACCC
>JANYHJ010000181.1 GCA_025359135.1 Gemmatimonadota bacterium
TGATGCGGATGAGCGCTTGGAGGTGGGCGACGGTCTCCACCTGCACGGCCGTCCAGTCCGGCGCGGTGACTTGGGCTGAGCGCATCGGACAAACGTAGCCGTCCCCCGAGGCGACGGCGTGTGTGGTGCGGTCGGGAGCGCGGGTCGGGGGTGCGCCGGCGCGCGCCCGAGCCCTTGCACCCTGTTATATACATTGTTATGTATATACATGCGCGTGAACGCTGATTTCTTCCAGACCTTGAGCGATCCCACCCGGCTCCGCATCGTCGAAGCCATGCGCGGCCGCGAGTGCGCCGTCGGCGACCTCGTCGAGCGCGTCGCGATCCGGCAGAGCGGCGTCTCGCGCCACCTCCGCATTCTCCACGATGCCGGCCTCGTGCAGGTCCGTCCCGACGGCCAGCGCCGGCTCTACTCGCTGCGCCCCGAACCCTTCCGCGACCTCGACGCCTGGCTCGACGGCTATCGGCGCCACTGGGAATCGCGCCTCGACCGACTCGCTCGCGCCCTCGAGCAGCAGCGCGCCAAGCGATCCCACCTCACGGAGCCCCGCCGATGAGCACTCCCGAGCGCACGCGTCGCATTCCGATCGAGCGCACCTTTCCCGACACCACGCTCGACGACGTGTGGACCATGTGGACCACGCAGGCCGGCATCGAGGCCTGGTGGGGGCCCGACGGCTTCAGCGTCACCGTGCAGGCGCTCGACCTGCGCGCCGGCGGCGAGCTCCGCTACACCATGACCGCGGTCGCGCCAGCCATGATCGCGTTCATGGCGCAGAACAACATGCCGACATCGACGCCTGCGCGGATCACCTTCCACGAAGTCACGCCGCCCCGCCGTCTCGCCTATGCGCACACGGTGGACTTCGTACCGGGCGTGCCGGCGTACGACACGAACACGCTGCTCGAACTCTTTGCCGTTCCGGGCGGCGTGCGCCTGGTGCTCACCATCGACGCGATGCACGACGACATCTGGACCGAGCGCGCCACCTCCGGCTGGGTCATGGAACTTGGCAAGCTCGCCGCGCTGCTCGAGGCGCGCGCGTCATGAAGGGCCGCAGCGTCCTCGCCGTGATCGCGGGCTTCGTCGTGACCGCGATCCTCTCGGTCGCCACCGATGCCGTGTTGCACGCCACCAACGTCTTTCCACCCCTTGGCGTGCGCATGAGCGACGGGCTCTTCGCGCTGGCCGGCGCGTACCGTGCAGTCTTTACCGTATTGGGCGGTTACACCACGGCGCGTCTCGCGCCACGCGCGCCGATGCGTCACGCGATGGCGCTTGCGACCATCGGCACGATCACCGGAGCGCTCGGGATCATGGTCTGGGCCAAAGGCGGCGACGCCATGGGGCCGCTCTGGTACGCGCTCTCGATCCCGTTGTCGGCGTTCCCGTGCATCGGCGCGGGCGCGTGGTTGGCCGGCAGGTTGTCGCCGCCGCGCTGAACGACCGCCGCGCTACACCGCCGGCGTACGATCGTCGCGCGCCGCAGCGCACGACGAAAGCGCGTTCAGCGGATCCGTTCGTCCAGATACGCCGTCACCGCGCTCGCCGCAATCCGATCCTGCGCCAGGGTATCGCGATGCCGCACGGTCACCGTGCCGTCGGCCACCGACTGGTGGTCCACCGTGATGCAGAAGGGCGTCCCGATCTCGTCGTGCCGGCGGTAGCGCTTGCCGATGCTGCCGGTTTCGTCGTAGTCGACGGTGAACCGTGAGCGCAGTTCGTCGCGCAGCTTGCGGGCGAACTCCGGCTGGCCGTCCTTCTTGACGAGGGCGAAGACCGCCGCCTTGACCGGCGCGATGGTCGGATGGAAGCCGAGGACGACGCGACCTTCCGCCTCACCCGGCACCGCTTCCTCGCGGTACGCGTCGACCATCGCGGCGAGCGTCACGCGGTCCGCGCCCACGCTCGTCTCGATCACGTAGGGCAAGTAGCGGCGGTTCGCCACTTGATCGACGTACTCGAGCCGCTTGCCCGAACTCGCCTGGTGGGCGCCCAAGTCGAAGTCGGAGCGGTGGTGCACGCCCTCGATTTCCTGGAAGCCGAGCGTGCCGCCGAAGTCGAACTGGATGTCGAACGCCGCGCGCGCGTAGTGCGCGAGCTCCTGCGGCGTGTGCTGATGGAAGTGCAACCGGCTCTCGGTGAGCCCGAGCGCACGATGCCACGCCATGCGCTGGTGCTTCCAGAACTCGAACCATTCCATGTCGCTCTTCTGGCCGTCGGGCGCCTGCGGGTCCACGAAGAACTGCATCTCCATCTGCTCGAATTCGCGCGTGCGGAACGTGAAGTTCCCCGGCGTGATCTCGTTGCGGAACGCCTTGCCGATCTGCGCGATGCCGAACGGCACCTTCTGTCGGCTTGCCTGCTGCACATTCAGGAAGTTCACGAAGATTCCCTGCGCCGTCTCGGGACGCAGGTAGACCACGGCCGCGGAATCTTCCAGCGGCCCCATGAACGTCTTGAACATGAGGTTGAAGAGCCGCGGTTCCGTCAGCTGGCAATCGGTGTGCTCGCCCGGCTTCTTGCTCGGCTTCCGCGGGCACTGGCCATCCTCGAGCTTGTCGGCGCGGAAGCGCGCCTTGCACGCCTTGCAATCGACGAGCGGATCGGTGAAGCCGGCCACGTGGCCGCTCGCTTCCCAGACCTTGGGATGCATGAGGATCGCGGCATCGAGTCCCTCGATGTCATCGCGCTCGCGCACCATCGCATTCCACCAGCGATCCTTGATGTTCTTCTTGAGCTCGACGCCGAGTGGGCCGTAGTCCCACACCGATCCCGTGCCGCCGTAGATCTCGGAACTCTGGAAGATGAAGCCGCGTCGCTTGGCGAGCGACACGAGCTTGTCCATCACATCGGGGTGGTTCGTTTCGGAGCTCATGATACGATCCGGGAGCGCACGCCGCTGGGTGCGGCGTGCCGGGGACGTTCGGTGTGGGGCGTGAACCGGGAAAGATGGCGAGTGGCCCGCCCCCGCCTCAAGGCGTAGGCGGCTCGCGCACCAGGTACCAGCGCGTCTTCTCTGAATCGTGGCGAGCCGCTGAGCTACGCCCACACCGCCGCGAGGTGCGCCGCGATCAGCTCACCGTGATCACGCCCGTTCTCGATGAAGATCCGGTTGGCGTCGTTGCCGCTCACCAGCACTCCCGCCACATACACCCTCGGCACGTTCGTCTCCATCGTCGCGGGGTCGTGGTCCGGTACGTTGGTCTCCGCGTCAAAGCGAACGCCAAGGGGACCGGTCAACTCGGAGCTCGGACTGAACCCGGTCATCAGGTAGACGTGGTCCGCGCGCACCGCGCTCGCACCGGCTGGCCCGCTCACGTCGACCCACCCCGCGCGAATCGCCGTCACGCGCGTGTCCCACAGCATGCGGATCGTCCCGTCGGCCACGTATCCCTCGAACTCCGGTCGCACCCACGGCTTGATGTTCCGGTCGAACGTCGGCCCGATGTGCGCCACCGTCACGCGCGCGCCGGCACGTACGAGGTCGAGCGCCGTCTCCACGGCGGAGTTTCCGCCCCCGACGATGAACGCGTCGCGCTGAAAGGCGTCGTGCCCCTCGCGGAAGTAGTGGGTCACGTGCGCCAGCTCCTCGCCCGGAACGCCCAGCGTGCGCGGCGTCGCGAAGTAGCCGGTCGCGATCACCACGGCCCGTGCGCGCGTCTCGCGTGCGCCCTCCACAGTGCGCGAGTGCAGCACGAAGTCGCCCGCGTCGCGCACGACCCGTTCCACCTTCTCATACGGCCGCACCATGAGCTCCGCCTGTGTCACCACGCCGCGGTAGTACGCCATTGCCTCGCGGCGCGTCGGCTTCTCCTCCGCCACCGTGAACGGAAGGCCGCCGATGCTGATCTTCTCCGCCGTCGAGAAGAAGGTGATGTAGGTGGGGTACGCGGCGATCGAGCTCACCACGCTCCCCTGCTCAATCACCTCCGCGCTCAGGCCGCGCGCCTTGGCGGCCACCGCAACCGCGAGCCCGCACGGGCCCGCTCCGATGATCGCGAGGTCGAGCACGCGGCTCACCACGCGCCGAACGCGCTGAACGCGCTGAACGCGCTGAATGCGCAAGACGCGCAGGACGCGCAGGACGCGCAGGACGTGCGGTTCAACGCGTCGCGGTCGGCGCCGCGAGTCCGATGATCTGATCGCGTCGCGTGCCCACGCTCACGAACCGGATCGGCGCCTCCACCAGTGCCTCGACGCGATCGAGATAGATGCGCGCCGCCTTGGGCAGCGCGTCCATTGAACGCGCCTCTGTCGTGCTCTCCTTCCACCCGTCGAACCACTCGTAGCGTGGCGTGATGCGGTCCAGGTCGGTGATGTCGCCCGGAAACTCCTCCAGCACCTCACCGTCCACCTCGTAGCCCGTGCAGATGGCCAGCTTGTCGAGCGTGTCGAGCACGTCGAGCTTCGTCACGGCCAAGCCCGTGAGTCCGTTCACGCGCACCGCGTACTTGACCACGAGCGCGTCGAACCAGCCGCAGCGGCGCGGACGGCCCGTCGTCGCCCCGAACTCGTTGCCGAGGCGCCGCACTTCCTCGTGGAGCGGGCTCTCGAGCTCGGTGGGCAGCGGGCCGTTGCCCACGCGCGTCGTGTACGCCTTGACCACGCCCAGTGCCGCATCGAGCGCCGTCGGTGGCAGCCCGGTGCCCGTCACGGCGCCGCCGCTCGTCGTCGAACTCGACGTCACGAACGGATACGTGCCGTGGTCGACATCGAGCAACGACCCCTGCGCCCCTTCCAACAGGATGGCCGCGCCCGTCTTCCGCGCACGGTGCAGCGAGAGCCCGACATCATCCGCCACCGCGAGCAGCCGAGGCGTGAGGCGTTCGAGCAGCGCCATCGTCGCGTCGGCGTCGGCGCGCTTGCCGCTCCCCATCGCGCTCAACTTCGCGTTCGCGTTGGCCACGCCGGCGCCCACGAGTTGACGCAGCCGCTCCGCGTGACGCAAGTCGAGCACGCGCACGCCGCGTCGCCCCACCTTGTCCTCGTACGCGGGCCCGATGCCGCGCCCGGTCGTGCCGATCGCCTTCGAGGCTTCGCTCTCGCCATCCATCAGCTTGTGGTACGGCAGCACGAGGTGCGCGCGGTCGCTCACGTACAGGCGACCCTCCACGTCGACGCCGTCCCGCACCAGCTCGTCGATCTCCGTGAACAGCGTGTCGGGGTCGAGCACGACGCCGTTGCCGATCGCGCAGCGCACGCCCGGATTGAGGATGCCGCTCGGGATCTGGTGCAGCACGAACGAGCGCTCCCCGATGTGCACGGTATGCCCCGCGTTCGCCCCGCCCTGATATCGCACCACCCAATCGGCGCCCTCGGCGAGGACGTCCACGAGCTTGCCCTTGCCCTCGTCGCCCCACTGGGCGCCGACCACCACGAGCGTGCGGGTCTGGCTATCGAACATGTGCAAAGCTCGAGCGTTTGAGAGCGGGGCAGAGCCCGGAAACCGGGCACGAAAAAACGCCCAGGGGCGTTGCCCCGGGCGTTGATAAAGTCTACCCGCCGCATGGCGTCGGGTCAAATCGCGACGACCTCGGGCGCATCAGCGCGCTACGCCAGCGCCGCCACCATCAGGATGGCCGCCACGACGCAGCCGAGGATGACCTTGGCGCCCGCGGCCACCGCTCGCCCGACAACGGCGCCCCACGCGGCGCGCGCGGCCCGCTGATGGTCGCCGTGCACGGTGGCCTCCAAGACCAGCGCGCCGATGAACGCACCGGCGAACGCCCCGACAATCGACCCCACCACCGGCACTGGCACGCCCGCAAACGCCCCCACGAGTCCGCCGATGATCGCCCCCCACGCCGCGCGCTTCGAGCCACCGTACTTGGTCGCGTACTTGGACATCAGCACCACATCCAGCACCTCGCCCAGCGCCACCAACGCGCCGGCCACGAC
>JANYHJ010000217.1 GCA_025359135.1 Gemmatimonadota bacterium
TCGGCGACGTTCCAGAAGATGCCCGTGTTCGTCGGGTTGCCCTTGAATCCCTTGAGCGACGTCGGCACCGCATCGAGCCGGGTCACGTTGTACAGCCAGAGCTCCGGCACCTGGTCGGCGATCCGCTGCTGCACGGGAACGAGAAGGGCGCGCCGCTTCGTCTGGTCCACCTCACGATCGGCGGCGACGAGCATCCTGGTCAGCGCGCTATCGACGAAATAGTTGATGTTGCGCCCTGCGGGCGGCGTGCGGTCCGCTGCAAAAAAGAGCAGCAAGTCCGGATCCGCCGGCATTTGCCACCAGTGCAACATCGCGTCGAAGTCGCCCGAGAACCACTTGGTGCTGATCGCGGTGCCGTCCACCAGCTGGATCTTGACGTCGGCGCCGAGGTCGTGCCACTGACGCTGCAGCACCTGCGCCACGTTTTCGCGAACGACGAACCCCGCCTGCGTCATCAGCGTGAAGCGGAGTGGGGCCCCGTCCTTCGAGCGCATGCCATCCGCGCCCGCCTTCCAGCCCGCCGAATCGAGCATCGCCCGCGCGAGCGCGAGATTGAACGGCCAGTGCGTGATCGAATCGGTGTAGGCCCAGCTCACGGGTTGCACCGGGCCATGTCCCACGGGCGCCAGGCCGTCGAGGATCTGCCTGGTGATGGCTTCGCGGTCGATCCCCACCAACAGGGCCCTGCGCACGCGCACGTCGCGAAACGCCGGCACCGCCTTCTCGTTGAGCGTCACGTGCTCGTACGCGTTGCCCATCGTCTTCGCCACCACCGTGCCCTTGGCCTGCGCGAGGTCGCGCGCCCGGTCCCACGGCAGGAGCGCCACGACGTGCACTTCACCGGCGAGCAGTTGATTGACGCGCGTCGTGGTGTTCGGCACGAAGCGGAACATGATCCGCTTGATCTTGGGAAGCGAATCGCCGCGCCAGTAGTGCGGCACGCGTTCGAGCATCACGTATTCGCCCGTCTTCCATTCGGTCAGGCGGTACGGCCCCGTGCCGAGCGGGTTGCGGCTGTACTCGGTGGCGCGCTCGATGTCCTTGCCTTCGAGCACGTGCTTGGGCAACGCACCACGCACGAACTGCAATGCGTACGCCGCGTAGTGCTCCTTGTAGTGCACCACGGCCGTCAGCGAGTCGGGCGTGTCCACCGACGTGATCCGGTCGAAGCCGTCGGTGCTCTCCGGCTTCCAGTTCGGCCCGTTGATCGCGTCCACCGTGAACTTCACGTCCGCCGACGTGAACGCCTTGCCATCGTGCCACGTCACGCCGTCGCGCAGCTTCCACGTCACGTCCATGCCGCCGTCCTTGCGGAGCACGACGCCGCCGTTCGCGAGCGTCGGAACCTCGCGCGCCAGCAGCGGCTGCACGGCCATCTTCTCGTCGGTCACCGTGAGGCCTTCCACGATGCACGTCTGGATGTCCTCGAGGATGTGCGTCGAGAACCGGTTCATCGTGTCCGGCTCCCGGTCGTAGCCCACGATCAGCAGTTCGTTCGACGGACCCGATCCACCGCCACCCTCGCCGCCGCAGTTCGCCACGACGACGGCCATGAAGCCGAACAGGCCACGTCGCGCCAGTCGGTGCACGCCTCGCACGACGTTCATCGCGCCGCGCCCGCGTTCATCCGCTCGACGATCATCGGCACCGGGATCGCGCCCATCGCGAGGATTTCCTGATGGAATGCACGCAGGTCGAAGCGATCGCCGTCGCGCGTTGCACGTGCCAGTCGCGCCTGGTGGATGCCATCGAGTCCGAGCCAGTACATGATCGCCGCTCCGGGGAACATCGAGTTCTTCACCGCCTCGTTGCGCGCCGCGGCTCCGTTCATGCCGACCTCGACCTCGTAGAAGCGCGCGACCTCGTCCAATGAACGTTGCCCGGCGTGCAGGTCGATGTCCATCAGCGCGCGCGCCAGCAGACGAAGTCGCGTGTGCTGCTCGGCCACGCGTTCCGCCGCCGTCAGGAAGCCCGCTTCCTCCATCAGGTCCGTCGCATAGCACGCCCACCCCTCGGCCAGCGACCCACCGATGAACATCGCGATCCGGCTCGCACCGTCCTGCGCCGAGACGCGCCCGATCCGCGAGGCCGAGCGCGCCGCGTACCAGTTCTGCACGTGGTGGCCGAGCGCCGCGTGATGGACCACGTGGTTGAGCTTGATCTGGGCGCGCGTCATCGCCGGACTGACCCGCTCGACGCCAGCCACGTCGACCATCAGCGGCGCGACCTCGTGCGTGTGCGTCGCCGTCGGTACCAATGGCGGCGGACAGCGATAGGGCAGGTAGTACAGGAAGGGAGCGGCCGCGCGCGCCCACGGCGCCGTCGACGCGAACCTGAGTGGCGACTCGGGCCAGATCACGTACTGCATCGACTCGGCGGTGGACTTGCAGTCCGCCCAACACTGCTCGAGCGATGCGAGGTAGTCCGCCGGCGCGGGAAGATCCGCCGCGAGCCGCGCCTCGACGTCTGGCCAGCCGCCAGGAGCCAAGGCGCCAGCCATTCCAGCCAGCCGGCCTTTCGTGTCGGCGAAGCGCTCCGTCAGGCTGTGCTTCCAGTCGGTGAGCGAAACCGACGACCAGTGGCCGCGTCGAATGAGCGCCGCAAGCATCGGCTCCCCTGCAGCCACGTCATTCCCTTCGTCGATGCGGGCGTCCGCGCTGAGCCAGCGCTCGTACGCTGCGATCGCGGCCACGGCCTCGGGTACCGCGGCCAGCGCCTCCGCCGCTGCGCCATCACTCGCACCGCCAAACCAGATCGGCAGTCCGTCGCGAAGCAAGATCGTGGCGCCTTCGCACTCGCGAAGCGCGCGCTCACGCCATGCCGCCGGAATCGCCTCCGTGAGTGAGCGGCGCGCGCCGTCGAGGAAGGCGGGCACGGCCGCAACGCGGCGAGCGGCGCTGCTCCAGCGCACTTCGAGGGGCAGGTCGCGACGCAGCATCAACGCGATCACGCCGAAGATCGCCTCGCCGATCGCGAGGGCCGGATTCCGGCGATGGAAATGCGTGCCCGAACGTTCGGCGATCTCGATCTCGAGCGTGATGTCGGCGAGGCGCAGGTCCACGAGCGGCGCGCTCGCCGGCCACGCAACGCCGGACAAGGTGCGCTCCGCGTGCTCGAGTGTACCCGCCAGCGCCTGGCGCTCGGCGGCAAGCGCCACAACGCTCGCAGTCAGCCCTTCGGGGCTCCAGTCGGGATAGACGTGGTCGTTGTCCGCAACGCCGGCGAAGCTGCCCGTCACGGGATGACGGGCCCAGAAGGCGCTCAGGAAAGCAGAGACCGCGTCGGCTGCCGGGGCCGGCGGCGGTGCGATCACGCCTTGGCTCCGCCGAGCGGCAGGTCGATCCAGCGGCGCTCACGGAACGAGAGTTCCACGGCGTTGATGACCTCCTGCACCTTCGCGCCGTCCTCGAAGTCGCCCTCGTTCGGCAGGCTCGGGTCGCGCAGCTCGGTGATCAGGCTCGCCGTAAGGTTGGCGTAGAAGAGCGACCGCCACGTTTCGCGCGGGCTCCCGCCCGGCGGATAGAACTCCGGCGGCACCACCACGGGGCGGAACTCCACCTGGTCGGCCGTCGCGGCGGTGAGGCGTTCGCAGATTCCTTCCTCCTCGACCAGCCGGCAGATCAACGCGCCCTTGGAGCCGTAGACGCGCGCTTCGATGCCGGGATAGTTGCCCACCGTGACGAACGAGGTCTGCACGGAGCCGAGCGCGCCATTGGCGAATTCGCCAATGAAGATGTCGCCGTCGTCGATGTTCATGCGCATCATCCGCCCCGTCTGCCGCACCATGCGCTCGGGAATGAAGTTGCGCATCGTCCCCACCACCTTGTCGTAGCCGGAGCCTACCATCCAGTGGCCGATGTCGATGATCGGCGCGCCGTAGCCCTCGAGTGACGACACCTGCAGCACCGACTGGTCCGCGTCCGGATCCACCTGTCGCAGTGGATTCTGTGGATCGAGCCACTGCGAATTCTGCTCGTAGCCGTTGAAAATGAACGGCGTGCCGATGAACCCCTGGTCGACGAGGTGCTTCATGTACCGCATCGCCGGGGCGTAGCGGAAGGTGAAGCCAAGCTTGGTGCGCAGCCCCTTGCTGCGCGCGATCATCGCGGCGCGGCGCGTCTCGCGAAAGTCGAACGCGACCGGCTTCTCGCAGAGCACGTGCTTGTTGGCCGCGAGCGCCGCCATCGAGAGTGCGAAGTGCGTCGCACTCGGCGTGCACACGTCGACCAAGTCGATGTCCGAACGCTCGAGCAGCGGCTCGTGACGGTCGTAGACGTCGGGGATGCCGAACTCGGCCGCCGCCGCTTCCGCGAGTGCCCGGTTGGGGTCGGCAATCGCGACAACCTCACAGCGGTCGTCTCGCTTGAAGCCGGGGATGTGGGCGAAGCGCGCCCACGCGCCTGCGCCGAGGACACCCACCCTGACGCGGCGGGACGGATCGATGGGACGAACGCTGGTTGTCATCACGGGGCGCAAAGGTACGCGGCGTTTACGCCCTCGGCCACCGACCCGTTGCGCGCAGCGCCGCGCGGCGAGATGATTGGTGTCCGGCGTGCGAATGCCGGGTAGGCCCGGATGGCGGAACCGGCAGACGCAGGGGACTCAAAATCCCCCGAGGGCAACCTCTTGTGGGTTCGATTCCCACTCCGGGCACTGCAGGCGAGAAGGGGCGACCACCATTGGACCTGGTGGTCGCCCCTTCGTTTCAGCTCGGTGCGGGCCCAGGGTGGGCCCGCCAGCGGCTTCTAGCGGCCCGAGCCAGTGACGATCGGTCCCGACATGCGCGGCTTCTGGCGCGCCGCCTGGACGTTGCCGAGCGTGCGGCTGAGCTTGATCGCGTCGAGCCCCAGCCAGCTGGTCGCCACGATCGACACGATCAACTTCAACCCACCGCGAACCGCCGACAGCTTGAACTGGCCCTGTGAGTCCGGCGGGACGGCCCGCTTGAGCTGCAGGGTGTCGAACGCGAAGACGGCCAGCATGACGAAGAGAAGCACCGCGGCGGTCACGTTCAAGACTCCGATCACGCGTAGCACCATCTTCTGCTCGAGAAAGGTCGAGAGCAGCACGCCGATGAGGGAGCCGATGAGCGGCGTGAACAGGAAGCCCGCCACGAGCGCCGTGCTCGCGAAGCGCCAGCGCATTTCGGTGGGCTGCAGGGGCCACACGCTGCTGACGAAGTCGGCGAGCGGCGTGAGCACCAGCAGCAGCGCGATCATGTAGATCGGGCGCGCGATTCGATCGAAATAGTCTGACGAAGAAAGCACGGGGCAGGGACCGAGTGGATGCGACTGGCTCAGGACGGGTGGAAAGTAGGCGCGGACCGCTTCTGCGCGCCAGCCGCCGGTAGCCGCAAAAGCAAAGGGCCGACCATTCGGTCGGCCCTCGGCGTGCGGAGCAACCCGAAGGTTACTCGCTGATCTTGGCGACGCTGACGCTCTTGCTGTTGCTCTTGCGGCGGCGGCCGACGAAGGCGACCGCGACCAAGCCCGTGCCCATGAGGGCAAGCGAGGCCGGCTCCGGCACCGACGTGAAGGCGATGAATTCCTGCGTGCCGCCAGTGAGCGGGGCCCACGTGCCCGTCGAGACGCCCGAGCGGATCATGGCCGCGTCGGAGAGAATCGTGAACTGCGACCAGAAGGCGGTGTTGCTGGCATTGGCGACGGCGTAGTTCTTCGCGGCCGTCATGAGAGCGACCACGCCCGTAGCGCCCGAGCCCCAAGTCGTCGCGGAGCCGTATCCCGTGCCGGTGTAGTCGTTGTCCGTGCCGGTGTATACCGTGTTCGAGAAGACCGGCACGTTGTAGACGGCCTTCTCGGTCATGGTGCGCCAGATCGCGGTGTGCAGGGCCGCCAGCGTCGTCGTCTGCGACGAGGCCGTGTTCTTCAACTGGAGCGACAGGTAAGCCGCGGCGCGATAGCGCGTGAGCCAGTCGTTGCCCGACGTGCCACCGTAGCCACCGAAGCGGAGGTAGGTGCGATCGATGCTGGCGGCGCCCAGGTTGGTCTCGTAGGCCGTCCATTGCTGGCCGCTCGACACGCTGTTCAGCAGGTCCACGCAGACGATGTCAACCGTGCTGCTCCCGACGAAGACACTCGGGTTCGGGTCCACGAGGCCGTCCCACTTGGCCGTGTAGACGCCACCGTTGACGTTGCCGATGACCACGCTCGGCGAGCCCAGTCCCGTGAACTGCATGTTCGTCTTGGCCGGCTGGGCACTCGCACCAGCGGCGACCAGCAGGGTCGCGGCCAGGGAGAGAGCGGCGGTACGCAAGCGACGCATGTCGTGAACTCCGAAAAATTGAGAGGAGACGCCAACCAAACTGAGTGAGGTCTGGAAGTGCCCAGAGCCTTCGGCGGATACATAAGCAGGAAGCATGCCAACTTTCCTGACCCGGGTCGTGTCTGTTCGAAACATGTAGCTCATATGCTTAAGTATAATCAAAACAACGTATTATGTCGAGCCATCTACCAATCTACTAGAGCACTGTCAGCGTCTCGGTCAGCCATCATCCCGATCGCCAGTTCGCAGCGGTGCATCGTCATGTTGCACGGTCACCACACCACGGCTCGATGATCCGAGCATCCCTACCAACACGCACCCTTCGTACCACGCGCGGAGCCGCGTCCCGATCGTGACGCACCCGTATCATGCGCCCAGCGCACGCGCTTCTCACATCGTAACCTTGGGCCGCGCCGTGCGCTCAACCCTGAACGTTTCGAGCGCACTTCCTGCCTCGCTCCCACAACCGGTAGCCATTCTGCGACTCGCCGACCGCTGGCCCGCGCTCCCTTGGGTTGCCCCCTTCGCCGTCTTCATGGTGCTGCTGGCTTCCATGCCCAGCATGGATCTGGCACCGCGCACCGACGCCATCGTCCGGGTTGGCCTGCTGACCGTCACGATACTCGCCGTCAGCCGGCCGGTCCTCGATTTCCGCATTCACTATCCCATCGGCACGTTCGCCGTCGGGGCGGCGGTCTTTGCGCTCTGGGTCGCGCCCGACCTCATCATTCCCGGTTGGCGCAGCCATGTCCTGTTTCAGAACGCCATCACGGGCCAGCTCACGGTCTCGCTCCCACCTGCCGCGCGTGCCGACCCCCTCGTTCTCACGCTGCGAATTGTTCGCGCTGCGTTGCTCGTGCCCATCCTCGAAGAATTGTTCTGGCGTGGCTGGTTGCCGCGGATGCTCGACGCCAAGGACTTCCGCACGCTGCCGCTCGGCCATTTCTCCCGAACCTCGTTCGTGGTCACCGTGCTGCTCTTCGCGGCGGAGCACGGCCCCTTCTGGGAGGTCGGGTTGCTCGCCGGCATCGCGTACAACCTCTGGATGCAGCACACCCGCAGCCTCGGCGACCTGATGGCCGCGCACGGGCTCACGAACCTTCTGCTCGCGATCTTCGTGCTGCTTACCCAACGCTGGGAATTCTGGCTCTGATCTGATTGCTGCCGCTTGAATCGCTGCTGTCGGCACGGCATCTTTCCCGCCGCCAACCATTCACGACTCCCCGAGGATTGCAACCGACATGGCGACGTCGTCCGACAAGGTCAACAACAACGCGCAGGGCTGGGGGGCTGCGATCGCCACCACGCTGCTCGCGATCGCGTGCGTGGGTATCGCGTACACCGTGCACAGCAAGACCTATCAGAGCCCCAACGACGTCCTCGCGCCGGTCGAGAAGACCGCCGAGCACTAGCGCTCCCGGGATTCCTTGGCGCGCCGCCTTCCCGGTCCCGGGCAGGCGGCGCGCTTTTCATTGTTGACGCCTCCTTTCGCCTCGTCTCATCATGGCCGGCCGCAATCATCTCTTCGTACCGGGTCCCACCAACGTCCCCGAGGCGGTGCAGAACGCCATGCACCGCAACATGGAGGACCATCGCTCGCCCGACTTCCCGAAGCTGGTGCGCGGCCTGCTCGCCGACCTGCCCGCGATCTTCGGCTCCACCAAGGGACAGGGCTTCATCTTTGCCGCGTCGGGCAGCGGCATGTGGGAAGCGTCGCTCGTCAACACGCTGGAGCCCGGCTCGCGCGTGCTGGTGGCGCGGAAGGGGCAGTTCAGCCAGCTCTTCGGTGACGCGGCGCAGCGACTCGGCTACCAGGTAGACGCGATCGACGTGCCGTGGGGCATGCCCACGCCACCGGGTGAGCTCGAGGCCGCGCTGCGAGCGGATGCGGCGCATGCGATCAAGGCCGTGCTCGTCGTCCACAACGAAACGGCCACCGGCGTCACGTCCGACATCGGCGCCGTTCGGACAGCCATCGATGCCGCCGGCCATCCTGCGCTGCTCTTCGTCGACGGCGTGAGCTCGGTCGGTTCGCTCGCGTGCCGCATGGACGATTGGGGCGTGGACGCCTTCATCAGCGGATCGCAGAAGGGACTGATGCTTCCGCCCGGTCTCGGCGTGCTCTGCCTTTCTCCGCGCGCGCTTGAACGTGTGGGCACCTCCACCGCGCCGCGGGCGTACTTCGACCTGCGTCCGATGATCGCCTCGAACGCGACGGGCTATTTCCCGTACACGCCGGCGGTCGGCCTGCTGCACGGATTGCGGGCCTCGCTCGACCTGCTCAAGGCCGAAGGGCTGCCCAACGTCGCCGCGCGACATCACCGTCTTGGCAATGCCACGCGAGCTGCCGTGACGGCGTGGGGTCTCAAGACCTGCTGCCAGGTACCGAGCGCCGCCTCCGACACGGTGACCACGATCATGGTGCCGGACGGTCTCGACGCCATCAAGGTCATCGAGCACGCGTATCGCAACTACAACCTCTCGCTCGGGGGCGGCCTCGCCCGCCTCGCCGGCAAGGCCTACCGTATCGGACACCTGGGCGACGTGAACGAACTGATGCTCGTCGGCGCCATCGCAGGCGCCGAGATGGCGATGCGCGATGCGGGCTTCGCGTTGACGGCGGGCGCCGGCGTGGCCGCGGCCGAGGAATCGTTGCGCGCCGCGCGCACGTAGGAGAGTCGCCTCATGTCGCGTCCCCTCGTGATCGTCACGCGCCGGCTGCCCGATCCGGTGGAGCAGCAGTTGAGCGCGCTCTTCGACGTTCGGCTCAATCCCACCGACATCCCCTCCACGCCGGCGTCACTCGCCGGGGCGCTCCGCGAAGGCGACGGTGTCCTCTGCACGGTGACCGACCGTCTCACGGCGGACGTGCTGGCGACCGCGCCGCGCCGCGCGCGCATCCTCGCGAACTTCGGCGTGGGCTTCAATCACGTCGACGTTGTCGCGGCCAGGCACCACGGCCTCGTGGTCACCAACACCCCCGACGTGCTTACCGATGACACGGCGGATCTCACCATGACGCTGCTGCTGGCCGCGGCGCGCCGTTCGGGAGAGGGGGAGCGCCTGGTGCGCGCCGGCAGCTGGAGCGGCTGGCGTCCGACCCAACTGCTCGGCACGCGGGTCACGGGCAAGGTGCTGGGCCTCGTGGGCTTCGGGCGCATCGGCCGCGCCGTGGCTGAGCGGGCCCGGCTGGGCTTCGGCATGTCGGTCATCGCGTACGATCCGTCGTTGCTGGCCGCCGCGGACGCGGCGCCGGGGGTGCGACGCTGTGCGACACTCGCTGAGTTGCTCGGCGCGAGCGATTTCGTGTCGTTGCATTGTCCCGCCACGCCTGAAACGCGCCATCTCATCAACGCGAGCACGATTGGCCAGATGCGGGCGCACGCGATTCTCGTCAACACGTCGCGCGGCGACGTCGTGGACGAGACCGCGCTCGCAGTCGCGCTCGCCCGACACGACATCGCCGCAGCCGGGCTTGATGTCTACGAGGGAGAACCGGCCGTGGACCCGGGTCTGCTCGGGCTCGACAACGTGGTGCTGTTGCCGCACCTGGGATCGGCGACCGTCGAGACGCGCCTCGCGATGGGTGAGCGCGCGACCGCCAACCTCGTGGCCTACTTCGCGGGGCAGGAACCGCCCGACCGGGTCGCCTGAGCGCATCCCGTACGGACGGGGAGCAAACCTGCTCTTGAGGGGGGCGTGTCTCGACCCGTAGCTTTGCGAACCCACTCTCCCACTCCGCAGATGAGCACCTACTCGCACGCGACTGTCCCCGCCGGCGACCGGATCGGCTACGCCAACGGTGTCCTGCAGGTCCCCGACCACCCGATCATCCCCTTCATCGAAGGGGATGGCACCGGACCCGACATCTGGAAGGCGTCGGTGCGCGTCTTCGACGCTGCGGTCGCGAAGGCGTTCGGCGGCAAGAAGAAGGTGGCGTGGATGGAGATCTTCGCCGGAGAAAAGTCGTTCACGCAATTCAAGGACTGGTTGCCGAGCGAAACGATCGAGGCCTGCAAGGAATTCCGCGTCTCGATCAAGGGCCCGCTCACCACGCCGGTCGGCGGCGGTATCCGTTCGCTCAACGTGGCGTTGCGCCAGGAGCTCGAGCTCTACTCCTGCGTACGCCCCGTGCGCTACTTCGAGGGGGTCGGCGCGCCGGTCAAGGAACCGGGAAAGGTCAACATCGTGATCTTCCGCGAGAACATCGAGGACGTCTACTCGGGCGTCGAGTTCAAGGCGGGCACGCCCGAAGCGACCGAGATCCGCCAGCTCGCCGAGAAGCTCTCCAAGAAGAAGATCCGCGAGAATTCCGCGATCGGCATCAAGCCGATGAGCGCCTTCGGCTCGAAGCGGCTCGTCGAGGCCGCGATCCGCCATGCGATCGCGCACAAGCTCTCGAGCGTGACGCTCGTGCATAAGGGCAACATCCAGAAGTTCACGGAGGGCGCCTTCCGCGACTGGGGCTACGAGCTGGCGAAGGAGAAGTTTGCGCAAGAGGTCATCGCCGAGAGCGATGTCGGACCCGAGGGACCGGGCGGCAAGATCGTCATCAAGGACCGCATCGCCGACTCGATGTTCCAGCAGCTGTTGCTGCGTCCGGCGGACTACTCCGTGCTCGCGACGCCAAACCTGAACGGCGACTACATCTCCGACGCCGCCGCCGCGCAGGTGGGAGGGCTCGGCATCGCGCCGGGCGCGAACATCGGTGATGGCGTTGCCGTTTTCGAGGCCACGCACGGCACGGCGCCCAAGTACGCGGGTCTCGACAAGATCAATCCCGGCTCGGTGATTCTCTCCGGCGTCATGATGTTCGAGTACCTCGGATGGGGCGAGGTCGCCGCGCTGATCATGCGCGGGCTCGAGCGCGCCATCGCCAACAAGACGGTCACGTACGACCTCGCGCGCCAGATGCCCGGTGCGAAGGAAGTGAGCACCTCGGGCTTCGGCGACGCGATCATCGCCGGCATGGCCTGATTCGTCGTGGCTCGGGCGGACGGCAACGCCGTCGTTCGCCCGGGCACCTTCCTCCACTCGTAGCTCGCCAAGTCATGTCCTTGTCCGTCAGCCTGCACGACAGCGAAGAGTCCCTCCTGAGTGCGCCACTCGTGGCGATTGCGCTCGGCCCCGACACGCGCCTTGGCGTCTTCGTGAACGCGCTCGACACGGCGATGGGCGGTTGCGTCAGTCGCGCCATTGCCGCGCGCGAATTCCGCGGCGGCCGCGACGAGGTACTGCACCTCACCGGCGGAGCGCAGGGCAGTCGGCGCGTGCTGCTCGTGGGCACCGGCACGCCCACGCAGAAGGTCATGGCCTATCGTCGTGCCGGCGCGCTCGCGGCGCGGCGCGCGAAGGCGCTTGGCGTTCCGGCGCTCGCGTTTCACGCGCCTGGGGTGAACACGGGCTACGAGCTCGAGGCGGCCGTGGCGGGCCTGATGGCAGGTCCGTGGGAGTACGCGGCGCTCAAGTCGCCGGTGCCCGAGGCCGATCGCCGTGCGGCGCTCGAGACGATTCGCGTGGTGGTGGCGGACGCGAAGAAGGCGAAGGCCGCCTTCGACGCCGGTGTCGCGCTCGGCGAAGGCCAAGCGATCGCGCGCACGCTCGCCATGATGCCCGGTAATCTCTGCACGCCGCAGCATCTCGCCGACACGGCCAAGGCCATCGGCAAGCGCCATGATCTCGCCGTCACCGTGCTCGGACGAAAGGAGCTGGAGCAGCTGGGCTGCGGGTCATTCCTCTCCGTGGCGCAGGGCACCCCCCAGGATCCCAAGCTGGTCGCCATCGAATACATGAAGGGGAAGAAGGGGCAGGCGCCGATTGCCCTCGTGGGCAAGGGCGTCTGCTTCGACTCGGGCGGCATCTCGATCAAGCCGGCGCCCGGCATGGAGTTCATGAAGTTCGACATGTCCGGCGCGGCCGGCGTGCTCGGCGCGATGGAGACGATCGCGCGCATGAAACTCAAGGTGAACGTGGTCGGCCTGCTCGGCGCCACCACCAACATGCCGAGCGGCACCGCGATCAATCCGGGCGACGTCGTGAAGGCGATGACGGGCAAGTCGATCGAGATCACGAACACCGACGCCGAGGGCCGCCTGATCCTCGCCGATGTGCTCGGCTATGCGCATCGCTACAACCCCTCGGTGATCGTGGATGCGGCGACGCTCACGGGTGCGTGCGTGATTGCCCTCGGCCACCATGCGAGCGGGGCCTTCGGCAATGACACTCGGGTGCTCGACGAGGTGATCGCGGCCGGCAAGCGCGGCGCCGAGCAGGCATGGCCGCTGCCGCTCTGGGATGACTACAAGGACCAGATCAGTTCTGACGTGGCCGACCTCAAGAACACGGGCGGTCGTCCGGCCGGTTCGGTGACGGCAGCGCTCTTCCTCAAGGAGTTCGTGCCGGCCGGGACGCCGTGGGTGCATCTCGACATCGCGGGCACTGCGTACTCGGAGTCGGATCTGGTAGCGCTCCCGAAGGGACCCACGGGAATTCCGGTGGGTACTTTCGTGCACTTCGTTCGGGGACGCGCCAGCTGATTCAGATCGGAAGGATCGTGTGGCGGGGCGGCCTCGGCCTGGTGGCCGGGGCCGTCTTGCCGTTCACCCTCGTGGCGCAGCAGGGCGGGGCGAAGCCGCGCCCTCCGGCCGGGGACACGCTGCGGATGAGCGTCTCCTCCGAGTCGAAGGCGGACACGGGCAAGACGAAGGCAGCCACCGACTCCGCCGCGCGGGCGGCATTCCTCGCCGATTCGCTGGAGAAGTTCAAGGCGGGTGACACACTGCGCGCGCCCTTTGCGCGAGCCGAGTCGCCGAGAACGACGGACATCGGTGCGCCGTATGAGTGGGATCGTGACCAGCTGATGGCGAGCGGTGCGCAGACGCTTGCCGACCTGCTCGATCGCGTGCCGGGCGCGACGGGCTTCCGGACGGCGTGGCTCATCGACCAGCAGTCGTCGTCGTATCTCGGTGACTTCGCGCGCATGCGCGTGTTCGTCGATGGGCTGCCGTACGCGCCGTCCGATCGCGACGGCCGTGGCGCGCTCGACCTCACGGCCATCCAGCTGTGGGCGTTCGAGCATTGTCGCGTGGAGCGCGCCGGTGAGGAGCTCAGGGTCTACCTGCGCTCGTGGCGATACGACAAGACGATCCCGCAATCGCGCGTGGACGTGTTCACCGGCGATCAGGACGCGAACACTTTTCGCGGCTTCTTCGCGCAGCGGTTCGGGCCGGGCCTCGGGGTGCAGGCGGCCGGCGAGAACCTCAGCCTCTCGAACACGCGCACGGGGGGCGACGGATCGCGCCGCGCCGGCATGGTGCGCCTGGGTTGGGCGCGCGGCTCGTGGAGCGTGGATATCACGCATCAGTTCGCGGACAACAACCGCAACTCGCAGGCGCGACTGTCGACGTTTACCAACCTCCCGGCGCTGGACGCAGCGGCGAGCCTCGGATACGCACGCGTGGCCTGGGGTGATCCGGAGCAGGGCACCTGGGTGCAGGCGATGGCCGCGACCGAGGCGTTCGCCTCGCTCTCCTCCGCACTGAATGCCACGACCAGCGACAGCAACCGCGTGTTCGACCGGCGTGATGCGATCTATGCGCTTCAGGCGGGCAGCGAGTGGAACGGCCTGCGGCTCAGCGGGGGCATGCGCTGGACGTCACGCAGCAACATCGGCTACACGAGCCCACAGTTGCGACTGAGCTACGATCGTCGCTGGGTAACCATGACGGCATACGCTGAGCGGGCAACGGACCAGGCGACATCACGCGCGGACGTGAGCATGCGCTTGCTGCCGCGCTCGTGGCTCGCGGTGGCCGGGAGCTACGGCCGCATGAGCGTTGGCAACGATAGTGGTCAGTCGATCAAGGGATTCGGCTGGCGGGGCGAGCTTGGTATTCGTGTGCGGGAGGAGTTGTGGTTGACGGGCGGCGTGATCGGGCGCGACTCCGCGTTCCTGCGCGCTCCGGCGCGCTTCGACTCGACGCTCACCAACGCCCTCGTGCCCAGCGCGCAGGGCACGTTCGTGGGACTGCGGGGCCGGGTCTACAGCGACATCTTCGCGGATGTCGTGGCCACGTCGTGGGACAAGACCGGGCTCTACCGCCCGCGCTACCAGACGCGGACGGAGCTCTTTCTCCAGACGCGCTGGCTCTCGCGCTTTCCGAGCGGCGTCTTCGGCCTGCTCATGAGCGTCGCACACGAGTACCGCGAACCGGTGGCGTTCGTCGCGGGCACCACGCCGCTCGCGTCGACGTTCAGCCGCAGCGTGAACGCGAAGCTCGAGATCCGGATCATGAGCGGCGTGGTGAGCTACCGGATCCTCAACCTTGCCGGCGACCAATTCACGCAGATTCCCGGCGCGCAGATGGTGCGCTCGGTGTCGGTCTACGGCATCCGCTGGGACTTCCGCAACTGAGTGCGTGAGCGCGGGTTGGACCAAGTTGACCAACACGTTGTCCTGTCGTAGGTTACAGGCTTCACATGATACGATCCATGACCGGGTTCGGCACCGCCGACGGGGCGGTGGGTGCGCAGCGCCTCTCGCTGGAAGTGCGCACGGTGAACCATCGGTTCTTCAACCCGTCGATCAAGCTGCCGGGCGCCTACGGGCGCTGGGAGGGCGACGTCCGCGAGGCGCTGCGCGTGCGGATCGCGCGCGGGCATGTCTCGCTCAGCGCACGCGTCATCGGTTCGGCTACCGACGTGACGACTGACGCGGCCGTCGTGATCGACGACGCCCGCTTCGGGGCGTACGTGGAGCGACTCCGCGAGCTGCAGGCCAAGCACGGTCTTTCTCGGGAGATCGACGTCAGCACCGTGCTGCGCCTGCCCGACGTGATCGTGGCGAGGCCACCCGAGGAAGAGAGCGGAAGCGCCGCGGAACTCGTGGCCCTCGTGAATGCGGCCGTGTCGTCGCTCGACGCCACGCGCGCCGCAGAGGGTGGCCGCCTGGCCGACGTGCTCCGCGAGCGACTCTCGCTGGTGGCAGCGGCGGTCGAGCGCATCGCCATCCGTGCGCCCGAGCGGATGATCGCCCACCGGGACCGACTGCGCAGCAACGTGCAGGAACTCGCGGGCGGCGTGGCCGTCGACCCGCAGCGGCTCGCGCAGGAAATCGCGATTCTCGCCGATCGCCTCGACGTGCACGAGGAGATCGACCGGTTCCGCTCGCACCTCACGGCGTTCACCGACGCGCTCGCGACGACCGGCGGCGAGCCTGTCGGCAAGCGGCTCGGCTTCCTGCTGCAGGAGTTGCTGCGCGAGGCCAACACCACCGGGTCGAAGGCGAATGACGCACCGATGCTCGCTGATGTCGTGGTGATCAAGGAGGAGCTCGAGCGGATCCGCGAGCAGGTGGAGAACCTCGAGTGAACCCGTTCCCGATCATCCTCTCCGCGCCGTCGGGCGGTGGGAAGACGACGGTCATGAAGCGCCTGCTCGCGACGCGCGCCGACATCGGGTATTCGGTATCGGCCACGACGCGGGCCCCGCGAAACGGGGAGGTCACCGGCCGGGACTACCACTTCCTCTCGATGGCCGAGTTCCGGCGCCGGCGCTCCCGCAAGCAGTTTGCCGAGTGGGCGGAGGTGCATGGCCGGATGTACGGCACGCTGCGCTCCGAGGTCCGGCGGATCCTCAAGGACGGCCGGCACGTCATGATGGACATCGATGTTCAGGGGGCGCGGCAGTTCCAGGCGGCCTTCCCGGAATCGGTGCTCATCTTCCTCCTCCCCCCGTCTGGCGAGGTCCTCCTCAAACGGCTGGTGGAGCGGGACACGGAGGGCCGGGAGGCCCACCTGGTCCGGCTGCGGGCCGCCCTCGAAGAACTTGAGGAGGTCCCTCGTTATCATTATGTGGTCGTCAACGACGACCTCGACGCCACGGTCCGCCGCGTTTCGGCCATCGTGGACGCCGAGGAGGTCCGGCACGAACGGGTGGCAAGCGTCAACAAGACCACCCGCAGTCTCGTGTCGCAGCTCAAGTCCGAAATCCGTCGCTACGCCAACCGGTAGTCATCATGCGCGTTTTCACGCCCCACGAGCTCACGAAGTATTCCGCCAACAAGTACCTCGGCGTCCTCATCGCCGCCAAGTTCGCGCGGATGGTGAATGAATTCCCCCGCCTGTCCACGGGGAAGGAAAAGAAGCTGACCACGCGCGCCCTCGAGGAGCTCTCCGGCGGCCGCGTCGAGTACCGCGTGGTGCCGCGCAAGCGCCCGACCGAGTAAGGCTGCACGGCCGAGCCGGGACCGATGCGTCCCTTCGACGGTGCACGCGTCTGCCTCGGCGTCACCGGGGGAATCGCCAGCTACAAGTCGGTCTGGCTCGCCCGCCTGCTCACGCAGGCAGGGGCAGAGGTGGACGTCGTGCTCTCGCGTTCGGCACGGGAGTTCGTCGGCGCGATCACCTTCGAGGCGGTCACGGGACGCCCGGTCCACACGGAGTTGATCGTGGAGGGCCGCGCGCTCGATCACCTCACGTTGGCACGTACGGCGCAGGTGGTGATCATTGCGCCGGCCACCGCGGACCTGCTCGCGCGCAGCGCCAGCGGTCAGTCTGATGACCTGATCACCGCCGTGCTGCTCGCGACACGTGCGCCCGTGCTGGTGGTGCCGGCCATGAACGACAAGATGTGGAGCCATGCCCAGGTGCAGGCGAACGCTGCGCATCTCACGGCGCTGGGCTACCACGTGATGTCTCCTGAGGTCGGACCGCTCGCGTCGCCGACGGAGGGAGCGGGCGCAGGGCGCCTGCCGGAGCCCGAGTCGATCATGGCCGAGGCCGCACGGTTGCTCGAACCGTCCGGCGTGTTGTCGGGCAGGCACGTGGTCGTGACCGCAGGGCCGACCCGTGAGCCGGTGGATCCGGTTCGCTTCATCTCGAACCGCTCGAGCGGCCGCATGGGCGTGTCGCTCGCAGCGGCGGCCTATCGGCGCGGGGCTCGCGTGACGCTCGTGCACGGGCCGCTCGAGATGGCGACGCCGCGCGGCGCACATGCTGTCGCGGTTGAAACCACGGCGGAGATGGCGGCGGCGGTGCGTGCTGCACTGGCGGACGCAGATGTGCTCGTAATGGCGGCAGCGCCGGCAGACTTCACCTCTGCGGCACCGGCTGCGCAGAAGCTCAAGAAGGAGAGCGCGCCGGATTCGATCGCCATCACGCGGACGGTGGACATCCTCAAGACGACGCGCGACGCGCGCCGTCCGGGCACGGTGGTGGTCGGCTTCGCGCTCGAGACGGAGAAGGTGCTCGAGCACGCTCAGGGCAAGCTCGCCGCCAAGGATCTAGACCTTGTCGTCGCCAACGACGCGACCGAGTCAGGCGCGGGTTTCGGCACGCCGACCAATCGCGTCACGATCATCGGACGCACGGGCGCACCGGACGCGCTGCCGCTGGCGTCCAAGGACGTCGTGGCCGATGCGATTCTCGATCGCGTGGAGGCGCTCATCCGTGGACGCTAGGGACCAGCTGCGTCGCTACCTCGAACAGCGCCGCGACATGGGCGAGCGTGACCTCGTACTCGACGGGCTCGCCGTGGACGACGTGCTGCGCATGATGGGCACGGTGAGCGGCAGTGCGCCGCGCACGACGGCCGCCCGCGAACGCGACGTCACGACGCCGGAACGGTCGACGTCGAGCGGTGCGGACGCGCCGGGTGCGGCCGAGGGTGACTGGCGCAAGGTGCTCGACGCGAAATCGGAGTCGTCCGGAGCGAAGGCGCCCAAGGTCGAGGCGGTTCCCGTGCCGCCAACACGCCCGCCGTCAGCTGCGCAGGTACCAGCGACGTCTTCGCCAGATGCCGCCGCGACAACGCCACCCCTCGCCACGGGCGGCCGCACCTTCACCGCGCCGACATCCCCGGACCCGTCGTCACCGCCACCACCGTCACTCGAGGACACGCCGCAGGGCATCACGGTCGGCACGAGTGCGCGCGCGATCTTCGGCGGCGCACTGGACGCGGTCGAGACGCTCGACGGCATTGCGCAGATGGTCCGCGCGTGCAGCGCCTGCGGACTCGTGAAGGGCGCGAAGAACGCCGTGCCCGGCGAGGGCAACCCGAACGCCGACTTCGTCCTGGTGGGTGAGGCACCGGGGCAGAATGAAGACGAGAGCGGTCGGCCGTTCATCGGTCAGGCCGGTCAGCTGCTCACCAAGATCCTCGAGGCCATCAAGCTGAGCCGCGACGACGTCTACATCTGCAATGTGATCAAGCACCGCCCGCCGAATAACCGCAACCCCCTGCCCGAAGAGATCGCCGCTTGCTCGCCGTTCCTCCGCAGGCAGATTGAACTGCTGCGCCCGAAGGTGATTCTCGCCCTCGGCACCTTCGCCGCGCAGACATTGCTCGAAACCAAGACGCCGATCGGCAAGTTGCGCGGCCAGATGCACCGGTACTACGGGGTGCCGTTGGTTGCCACGTACCACCCCGCGGCGCTCCTCCGTAATCCCTCCTGGAAGCGCCCAACCTGGGAAGATGTCCAGCTCGCCCGTCGAATTCTCGATCGCGCCTCCGGCGCGTGACCCGTACCGTGACCGCAAGGCGCCCTGGGCGCCCGATGCGGAGCGGGCGGTGCTGGCCGCCATGCTGCTCGACGCCGACGCGGTCCTGCGCGCGACCGAGCTGCTGGACGACAGCATGTTCTACCAGGAGGGGCACCGCCGCATTTATCGGGCGATGATTGCCCTCACCGAGCGCGGCGCGGTCATCGACCCGCTCACGCTCGCGGACGAGCTCGAGCGGCGCGGCGATCTCGCGCTCGCCGGCGGCAAGGACTACATGGGCTCGCTGCTCGATGCGGTCCCGACCGCGTCGAACACCGAGTATCACGCGCGCATCGTGCGCGAGAAAGCGCTGCTGCGCCGTCTCATCGAGGTCTCGACGACGATCGTGGGCGAGGCCTTCGAAGCCAAGCTCACCGCGGCCGAACTCCTCGACGACGCCGAGCAGAAGATCTTCCAGGTGTCGCAGGCGCAGGGCTCGGGTGGCTTCGTGCGCATCAAGGAGCTGCTCTGGCCGACGATGGAGCGGATCGAGCAACTCCAGCGGGGCGGCAAGAACGTGACGGGGGTGCCGTCGGGCTTCAAGGATCTCGACGAGATGACGTCGGGGTTCCAGAACTCGGAAATGATCATCGTCGCGGCGCGTCCGTCGATGGGCAAGACGGCCTTCGTGCTCAACGTCGCGCAACACGCGGCTCTGGAGGGCAACGTTCCGGTTGCCTTCTTCAGCCTCGAAATGAGTAAGGATTCGCTCATGGAGCGCATCATCTCATCCGAGGCGCGCGTGGACGCGCAGAAGATCCGCCGCGGCATGCTGCGGGACGACGACATGCCGCGCATCGCGCGCGCGGTCGGCATCCTCAACAACGCGCCGATCTACATCGACGACGCCTCGGGCATCACGCTGCTCGAAATGCGATCACGCGCGCGCCGCCTCAAGGCGGAATCGGGACTCGGGCTCATCATCGTCGACTACCTCCAGCTCATCCAGGGGCCGGCGTCGTCCGAGAACCGGCAGCAGGAAATCAGCGCGATCTCGCGCTCGCTCAAGGCGCTCGCCAAGGAACTGCAGGTGCCCGTGATCGCGCTCTCGCAGCTTTCGCGTGCGCCTGAACAGCGCACGGGCGAATCACGCGGCCGGCCGCAGCTCTCCGACCTGCGCGAATCAGGCGCGATCGAGCAGGACGCCGACGTCGTGATGGGGCTCTACCGGCCGGACTACTACGCGGAACGCGACGCGACCGGCGTGGCGCGCGACAAGGACGGTCAGGTGATCGACGGGCACGCCGAGGTGATCATCCTCAAGCAGCGCAACGGTCCGACGGGCTCGGTCGACCTTTTCTTCCACAAGCAGTACACGCGATTCGACAATCGCACCCAGCGAGGCGCGCCCGCGGCGCCCGGCGCCGAGACGTGATGGCGCGAGCCCGGACGGCGTACCGCTGCACCGAATGCGGCGCGTCGTTTCCGAAGTGGGCGGGTCGGTGCGAGTCGTGCGGCGAGTGGAATACGCTCGTCGAGGAGCCCGTGGCTGCCTCGGCGCCACTCGGCAGCGGGAAGGGCGCCAAGCGCGCGGGCGGCTCGAAGGGGTTCGCCTCGGGCGGCGTGGCGGTGCGGGCACCGCGCCTGCGCGACGTCGTGGGCGGCGAAACCGACCGCTGGCGCACGGGACTCGCCGAATTCGACTTCGTGCTCGGCGGTGGCATCGTGCCGGGATCGGTCGTGCTCGTCGGCGGCGAGCCGGGCATCGGCAAGTCGACGCTGTTGTTGCAGGTGGCGGCGCTGCTCGAGGCCTCCGGCAAGTCGACGCTCTACGTGAGCGGCGAAGAGTCGCCGCTGCAGGTGCGGCTGCGTGCGGACCGGCTCGAGGCGCATGCGGGCGACGTGTCGCTCCTGGGCGAGACGCTGCTCGAGACGATCGTGGCCACGGCGCTCGAGCTCCGGCCTGCGGCGATGGTCGTGGACTCGATCCAGACCGTGTTCACGCAGGAACTCGAGGGCGCGCCCGGCAACGTCGGACAGGTGCGCGAGTGTGCCGCGCGCTTGATGCGACTCGCCAAGGAAACGGGCATCACGGTCTTTCTCGTTGGGCATGTGACCAAGGGCGGCGGCATCGCGGGCCCCAAGACGCTCGAGCATATCGTGGACACCGTGCTCTACTTCGAGGGCGACGGCACGCTCGACCATCGGGTACTGCGCGCAACGAAGAATCGCTTCGGACCGGTCGACGAGATTGGCGTCTTCCGCATGACGCAGGGCGGACTCGTGGCGGTGGCCAACCCGAGCGAACTCTTCATGGGCGACCGCGACGCCCGCGCCTCGGGCTCCGCCGTGGCGGCGCTGCTCGAGGGCACGCGTCCGGTGCTCGTCGAGGTGCAGGCGCTCGCGGCCAAGGCGGGGTACGGCACGCCGCAGCGCGTCGCCACCGGCTTCGACGCGCGCCGCCTTTCGCTCCTCCTCGCGGTGCTCGACAAGCGCGCGGGCCTCTCGTTCGCCCCGCTCGACGTCTTTCTCAACGTCGTCGGTGGCGTGCGCCTCGGTGAGCCGGCGGGCGATCTCGCGGTGGCCGCGGCGCTCGCGAGCTCGCTCTACGACAAGGCGCTCTCGCGCGACCACGTCTTCCTCGGCGAGCTCGGTCTGGGCGGCGAGATCCGTCCCGTGTCGCAAGCCGAGCGCCGGCTGGCGGAAGCGGCGCGCATGGGGCTCAAGCATGCCTGGCTCGCGGAACGCGGCGTCCCCCGGCAGATCCCGCACGGCATCAAGGCGCACGCCGTGCGCACCGTGGGCGACCTCTTTCAGCAGGTGTTCGCGTGAGCGGCGCGGCCGGCAGCACGGCCGACGTGGCGGTGATCATCGTCGCGGCTGGAAGTGGCTCCCGTGTCGGCGGCACGGAGCTCAAGCAGTTCCGCTGGGTGGCGGGCAAGCCCATGCTGCTGCACTCGGTGCAAACCTTCCAGAAGCGAAGCGACGTCGGCGTGGTGATCGTCGTGCTGCCGCAGCGATACGCGGGCGATCCGCCACCGTGGCTCTTCCAGTGCGACACCGAGCGGCTGCTCATCGCGCACGGTGGCAAGGAGCGGGCTGATTCGGTGTGGAACGGATTGGGCGACGTGCCCGACGAAGCCACGGTCGTGCTCGTCCACGACGCGGCGCGTCCGCTCGTCACCGATGCGATGGTCGCGCGCGTCATCGACAAGGCACGGAGCGGCGTGGCCGCGATCCCAGCGTTGCCGGTCACCGACACGCTCAAGCGCGTGGACGCGAACGGCCGCGTCACGGAAACCGTCGCGCGCGACGGGCTCCATCGCGCGCAGACGCCGCAGGGCTTCCCGAAGGAGATGCTGCTCGACGCCCATCGCGCCGCCAAGCGCGACGGCATCACCGCCACCGACGATGCCGCGCTCTGCGAGCGGCTCGGCTTGCCGGTGCACGTCGTGCGCGGCAGCGAGAAGGCGCTCAAGGTCACCGAGGAGTCGGACTTTGATCGCGCTGCCGCGCTCGCCGACGGACCCGAGTGACCGCGGAACCCCGCTCGATTCCATTCTGGTCGCCGGCCGAGATCGAGGCGAGCCTCACGGCGACGATCGATCACCTGCGGAGCGGACGCATCCTCGCCTATCCCACCGAAACGGTGTACGGCTTCGGAACGAGCGCAGAGCACGACGCGGTCGAGTCGCTCGTCACGCTCAAGCGCAGGCCGCCCGCGAAGCCGTTCCTCCTGCTCATCGCCGGCAGCGACATGCTCGCGCGCCTCGGTCTCACGCTCACGCCGGCCGCATCGCGCCTCGCGGCGCGCCACTGGCCGGGTCCGCTCACGCTCGTGCTCCCCGGTGGCACGCATCGGGTGCCACCACGACTACGAGGGCCGGAGGGCGGCGTGGCCGTGCGATGGACGCCACACGAGGCGCTCTCACGCCTCATTCGCACGTTCGGCGACGCGATCACGAGCACGAGCGCGAACCTGCCCGGACTTCCTCCCGCGGTGACGGCCACGGAGATTGTGAAGCAGTGGGGCTCGGCCGTCGCGCGGGGCAGCCTGCGCGTGCTCGACGGCGGACGCCTCGAACCCTCGCTCCCGTCCACTGTGATCGACTGCATGGGCCGCCGTCCACGCGTCATCCGTCCCGGCGCCATCAGCGCTGCGACGCTGCGCGAGACCGTGCCCGAACTTGTTGGAGACGCTTGATGCACGTGCTGTTCCTCTGCACGGGCAACACCTGCCGCAGTCCGCTCGCCGAGGCGATTGCACGTGCGGTCGCGGCCGAGCGCGGACTCGACGGCGTCACGGTCTCGAGTGCGGGGGCGTCGGCGTGGGCTGGCGCGAGCGCGTCGGACGGTTCGCTCCTCGTCGGCCTGGAACACGACCTCGACTTGAGCGGCCACCGCGCGCGTACCCTTACCCGCGAGATCGTCGCGCAGTCCGACCTGATTCTCGCGATGGGACCACACCACGTCGAGGCGGCCGAAGCGCTGGGCGGCGAAGGCAAGAGCTTCCTGCTCACCGACTATGCGACGCGCGGAGCATCGCGCAATCCGGTGAGTGATCCCTTCGGTGGCGACCTCGACGTCTATCGCGCCACCTGGGAGGAGCTCGACCGCCAGATCCGGAGCGCAGTGGATCGGGCGCTCTCCGAGCGCGAGTCGCGCCCGTGAAAGTACGGCCCGGGCGGCTGGTGCTGCTGGGGCATCCGGTCGCCCACTCACTGTCGCCGCGCTTCCAGAACGCCGCGCTCGCCGCGGCAGGCATTCCGCTCACGTACGAGGCGATTGACGTCGCGCCGAACGAGCTCGGCGCGATGGCTGCCCTGCTGGCGGAGCAGGCCGGTGCGGGCAACGTGACGGTTCCACACAAGGTCGCCTTCGCCGCGCTCTGCGCAGAGCGTACCGTGCTTGCCGAGCGTGTCGGGGCGGTGAACACCTTCTGGACCAACGAGACGGGCGGGTTGGTCGGTGACAACACCGACGTCGGCGGCATAAACGCTTCCGTGCACGAACTGCTCGGCCCGCCGCCCTCGCGCACGCGCGTGACGCTACTCGGCGCCGGCGGTTCGGCGGCGGCCGTCTGTGCAGCGGCGGAGTCATGGCGCGGCGCACCGATGCGCTGCTGGAGTCGCCGCCCCAAGCAGGCGCGGATGTTGGCGCACCGTTTCGACGGCACGGTGGAATCCGTGGCGGACCTGGCCGACGCCGTGCGTGGCTCCACGCTCATCGTCAACGCCACGCCCATCGGCATGATTGGCGACGACTTTCCCGTGCCGTTCGAACTCCTTGCGCCCGACGCTGCCGTGCTCGACCTCGTCTATCGCGTCGGCGAGACGCCCTGGGTGCGTGCGGCGCGCTTGCGCGGGCATCGCGCCGTCGACGGCCTGCCGATGCTGCTCGCACAGGGCGCGCTCGCGTTCGAGCGCTGGTTCGGCGTGCCGCCGGACCGCGAGGCGATGCGCGCGAGTCTCGCGTGAACGCGCCGCGTACGCCTGTGCTGCTCACCGACGCGTGGGAGGCAGCCGTCGCATTCGCCTTTCCGCTGGCCTGCGCGGCGTGTCAGCGTCCATTGGGCGCTCACGAGGCAGGGTTGGTCTGCGGCGCGTGCTGGAGCCGCGCGGCACGGCTCTCGGCGCTCCAATGCGATCGGTGCGGACATCCCCGGCCCGCCACTACCACCGGCTGCGACTGGTGCGCCCTGTTGCCGCCGCACGTGCGTGCCGTCCGATCGTGGTGCTGGGTGGGCGGTGGCGGCGCCGGTGGCGCGATCGTGCATGCACTCAAGTACCGCGGCTGGCACGCCGTAGCAGAGGCGATGGCCGAGCGCATCGCGCGCCTCGACTGGCCCGCCGACGTGGCGCGGGAGCGCACGTGCGTCGTGCCGGTGCCGATGACGCCGACACGCGAGCGTGCGCGCGGATTCAACCAGGCGGAACGGCTGGCGGCCGCACTCGCACCACACTGGCGGATTCCGCTGCGCACCGACGTGCTCGGGCGCACACGCGGCGGCGCGCGCGCCGAGAGCCAAACGCGGTTGACCCCCACCGACCGATCTGGCAATGTTAAAGGCTGCTTCGTGTCGCCCGATTTCAGGCGTGCGGAGTTGCGCGGCGCTCACGTGATTCTCGTCGACGACGTCGTCACGACCGCCGCCACGCTCAACGCGTGTGCCGACGCGCTCGTCGCGGCCGGTGTGCGCATCGTCAGCTACGTGACTTTTGGACGGGCCCGCGCACTGCGAGACCGGTTCGCTTCCTGAGAGGATGTGAGAGCAATGGCAATCAAGGTCGGTATCAATGGGTTCGGCCGCATCGGCCGCCAGGTGCTGCGCGCAGCGCGCGAGCAGGGCGTCACCGACATCGAGTTCGTGGCGGTCAATGACCTCACGGACACCAGGACACTCGCCCACTTGTTCAAGTACGACTCGGTGCACCGCACGTACAAGGGCACCGTCGAGGCCGGGGCGGACAGCATCACCGTCGACGGCAAGGTCATCAAGATCCTCGCCGAGAAGGATCCGGCCAAGCTGCCGTGGAAGGCGCTCGGCGTGGACATCGTGCTCGAGTCCACCGGTCGCTTCACCGACGCCGACAAGGCCGAGCAGCACCGCACCGCAGGCGCACGCAAGGTGATCATCTCCGCGCCGGCCAAGGGCGAGGATATCACGATCGTCATGGGCGTCAACCACGACAAATACGACGCCGCCAAGCACCACATCATCTCCAACGCGAGCTGCACGACCAACTGCCTCGTGCCGATGGTGAAGGTGGTGCGCGATGCGTTCGGCTTCCGGCACGGCACCATGGTCACGGTCCACAGCTACACCAACGACCAGTCGATCCTCGACCTGCCGCACAAGGATCTGCGCCGCGCCCGCGCCGCCGCGCTCAGCCTCATCCCGACCACGACCGGCGCCGCGAAGGCCACCGCGCTCGTGATCCCCGAGGTGAAGGGAAAGATCGACGGGATCTCGATCCGCGTGCCGACCCCCGACGTGTCGATCACCGAGCTGGCCGTCGAAGTGGAGAAGGGAACCACGATCGCCGAGGTGAACGCGGCGTTCAAGGCGGCCGCCGCGTCGGGTCCGCTCAAGGGCGTGCTTGCGTACACCGAGGAGGAGCTCGTGAGCTCCGACTACATCGGCAATCCGCACTCGTGCATCCTCGATGCCAAGAACACGAACGTCATCGACAACACGATGGTGAAGCTGTCGGGCTGGTACGACAACGAGTGGGGCTACGCCTCGCGCTGCGTGGACCTGCTGCGGCACCTGGCCAAGAGCCTGTGAACTTTCCGAAGGACGGCGGCGGTCGACTTGCCCTCGGGGTGGGCGTCGCCGTCGTCCTGGTCGGCGCGGGCACCATCGCGCGCGCCGCCAGCCTCCGGCACGACATGCAGGCCGAAGGCGTACCGGCCACCAAGGAGTGGGCCGAGGCGTTGCGCAGTGCCCAGCGCCCGGACGACCTCAAGGGTGCCGGCGTCTCATTCGTGATTGCGGGCGTGGCCCTGCTCGTCTTTGCCTTCGTGCGCGCCTCCCGTTCCTGATCCGATCGATGCCGAAGATGACCATCGCCGACCTCGCGCCGTCCGCGTTGCGCGGACGCCGTGCCCTCGTGCGCGTGGACTTCAACGTTCCGCTCGACGGAAGTCGCGTCACGGATGACACGCGCATCACGGCGGCGCTTCCGACACTGAACGGGCTGGTCAAGGGCGGCGCCAAGGTCGTCCTGCTGTCGCATCTGGGCCGGCCCAAGGGCGCGCCCGAGGCGAAGTACTCCCTCGCACCCGTGGCGGCCCGCCTCACGGAGCTGGCCACCTTCCCGGTGCACTTCCTCGGCGAAACCATCGGTGACGCCGCCGTGGCCGCCACGCATGCGCTTGCCAATGGCAGCGTGCTGCTGCTCGAGAACACGCGCTTCCTCGCCGGCGAGGAAAAGAACGACGACGCCCTCGCCACAGAGCTGGCGCGCCTCGGCGACTTCTACGTGAACGACGCGTTCGGCACCGCGCATCGTGCGCACGCATCCACCGAAGGCGTGGCGCGCCACCTCAAGCCCGCCGTCGCCGGGTTGTTGATGCAGAAGGAGCTCGACTATCTCGGCGACGCGCTCGACAACCCGAAGCGTCCGTTCGTCGCGATCCTTGGCGGCTCGAAGATCTCGGGCAAGATCGACGTCATCGAAGCGCTGCTGCCCAAGGTCGATGCGCTGCTCGTCGGCGGCGCGATGGCCTGCACGTTCTACCGTGCGATGGGCCTCGAGACCGGCAAGTCACTCGTGGAAACCGATCGCGTCGCGATGGCGCAGGCGCTCATCGACAAGGCAGGCTCCGTGCTCATCGTGCCGCACGACGCGACGGTGGCGCCGTCGATCGACGCCGCGGCCAAGGCGCACGCCGTGAAGAAGAACGAGATCCCGGCGAATGAGGCGATGCTCGACATCGGACCGGAAACGGCGGCGAGCTTCGCGCGAGCGATTGCGTCGGCCAAGACGGTGGTCTGGAACGGACCGATGGGCGTGTTCGAGAAGCCGCCGCTCGACGCCGGCACGTTGGCTGTCGCCAAGGCGATGGCGGCCGCCACCAAGAAGGGCGTCACCACGATTGTCGGCGGCGGAGACTCAGCGGCCGCGGTGACCCAGTTTGGCCTCGATGGCGACATGAGCCACGTCTCGACCGGCGGCGGTGCGTCGCTCGAGTTCCTCGAGGGCAAGGTGCTCCCCGGCGTCGCGATCCTCGACGAACGAACCTGAACCCAAGTCCTCGATGCAACATCCCGTCCTCGCCGCAAACTGGAAGATGAACCACGGGCCCACCGAGGCCCGCGAGTTCATGCGCCGCTACCTCACGCTGAGCCCGAGGCGCAACGACCGGACCGTGATGTTCTTTCCGAGCGATCTCGCGTTCAGCGCAGCGGCCGAGGCGTGTCGTGACCGCAGCGACTTGCTTCTGGGCGTGCAGAACATCCACTGGGAAGACAAGGGCGCGTTCACGGGCGAGAGCTCGGCGGCGATGGCACGTGACGCCGGCGCGCGCGTGGTGCTCGTCGGACACTCGGAGCGCCGCCACGTATTCGGCGAGACCGACGCGATGCAGGCGAAGAAGTGCGCGGCTGCGACGCGCGCGGGACTGACGCCCGTGCTCTGCGTCGGCGAACTGCTGCCGCAGCGCGAAGCGGGGCAGGCCGAAGCGGTCGTGCTCGAGCAACTCACGCTCGGGCTCGCCGAACTCAGCACGGCGTCGGTGGCCAGCATGCTGATCGCCTATGAACCGGTGTGGGCCATCGGCACCGGCAAGACGGCCACGCCGGCGGACGCGTCCGCGATGCACGCGGTCATCCGCACACACCTGCGCGGCTTGCTGGGCGAGAAGGCCCTCGCGGTACCCATCTTGTACGGCGGCAGCGTCAGCAAGGGGACGGCAGCGAGCCTGCTGGCTGCCGAACATGTGGACGGTCTGCTGGTGGGCGGCGCGAGTCTGGACGCCGAGGGTTGGAGCTCGATCGTGGCGACCTGAGCACGATTGACCCCGCGTGCAAGTTCTTCTAAACTTCGGGGTTACGTACGAACGTCCTGGTCCCCAGTCCGGCATCTCAAGATGTACACGTTCCTGCTCATCGTCCTGATCATCGACGCCATCGTCCTCTCCACGGCCGTGCTGCTGCAGAGCGGCAAGGGCGGCGGCCTTGCGGCCAGCTTTGGCGGCGCGAGCTCCAGCGACGCGCTCATGGGTACCCGGCAGGCCGGCAACATCCTGACCACGATCAGCTGGTGGGGCGGCGGTCTCTTCATCGGCCTCGCCTTCGTGCTGCAGATCATGTCGTCGCGCACGGCGGCACGGACGTCGGTCCTCGACAAGACGTTCTCGAACAAGCCGGCGCCCGTTGCGCCAGCGACCGGCACCAAGGCGGCCGCACCCTCGGTTGTTCCGCTCACGCCCGCAGCCCCGGCAGCTTCGCCGGCGGCGCCGAAGTAGATCGCGCCCAAGGTGAGCACGTCGAGCACGCCGGGGTTCCTCCTCCTCGAGGATGGAACCCTTTTTCGCGGGCGCTTGATCGGGACAGTGGCGCCAACCGTCGCCGAAGTGGTGTTCACCACCGGCATGACGGGATATCAGGAGACGTTCTCCGATCCATCGTTCGACGGGCAGATCGTGGTGATGACGTCGCCCATGATCGGCAACTACGGCATCAACGGTGACGATCCCGAGTCGGCCAAGCCACAGGTCGCCGGCATCGTCATTCGCGAGCTATCGTCCACGTATTCGAACTGGCGCGCCACTGGCGACCTCGCCGGTTGGCTCGGTGCGGCCCAAGTGCCGATCCTCGCGGACGTTGACACGCGCGCGCTAACGCGACACCTGAGAACCGCCGGGAGCATGCGTGGCGTCATTGCCGCGGGAGCGGCGCCGGACAAGGACGCCAACGCGTCGCTGGCCGCATGCCCGAGCATGGAAGGCCTCGACCTCGCCTCGCGCGTGTCCACCAAGGCCCCGTATACGTGGGGCGATGCGAAGGCGCCGCACCACATCGTGGCCTACGACTTCGGCATCAAGCGCAACATCCTCCGTCTCTTCGAGGATCACGACTGCAGGATCACGGTCGTGCCATCCGACATGCCGGCCGCGCAAGTGCTTGCGATGCAGCCGCATGGCGTCTTTCTGTCGAACGGCCCTGGCGACCCGGCTGCGGTCACCTACGCGCCCGGCAACATCCGCGTACTCGCGGCGGCGCGGATGCCGATTTTCGGCATCTGCCTTGGCCACCAGCTGATCGGCGTCACGTTCGGTGCGCGCACGGTGAAGATGCCGTACGGCCACCGAGGGGGAAATCATCCGGTGCGCGATATCGAGACAGGGCGGATCCTGATCACGAGCCAGAATCACGGCTTCGCCGTCGAGGGCAACGAGCAGGGGATTCCCGGGGCGCCGGAGCTGGTCGCCACGCATATCAACTGCAACGACGGCTCCCTCGAAGGGCTCAGGCACCGGACGCTGCCGATCTTCGCGGTCCAGTTCCATCCAGAGGCAGCTCCGGGGCCCCACGACGCCCGTCCGCTCTTCCCGCAGTATCTCCGGACGGTCGCCGAGCGTTCAGCGTAACACGAGCCAAACGCTTGACACACAAGGGGTAAGGTCCTACTATCTGCCCTCAACCACCCTCCGGGCGAGGTAGCGAGAGGCATGTCGATGACGAAGGCCGACCTGGTCGAACGGGTCACCGAGCAAATTGCCAAGACCGCAGGTCCGATGATCTCCAAGAAGGACTGCGCCCGCGTGGTGGACTCCTTTTTGGACGCGATCAAGGA
>JANYHJ010000021.1 GCA_025359135.1 Gemmatimonadota bacterium
TCGTGGGCATCATTCTCGGCTCGGTTTTCCCGGCCACGGAGTACGAAGGGTTCAACACCTTTGCCAAGGCCATCTCCGCCGTCTTCCTGCGGATGATCAAGTCGCTGATCGTGCCGCTGCTCTTCAGCACGCTGGTGGTCGGCATTGCGGGGCACGGCGACGACCTCAAGAAGGTGGGCCGGCTCGCGTGGCGATCGATCCTCTACTTCGAGGTCGTGACGACGGCGGCGCTCGCCATCGGCCTGATTGCCGTGAACCTCATCAAGCCGGGGGTCGGCGTTTCGCTGACGGGCGCGACGGCGGCCAAGGGCGCCGAATTCTCGCAGACCAAGGTCACCTTCGCGGGCGTCATCGAGCACATGGTGCCGGCGTCGTTCTTCGACGCAGCGGCCCACAACGAGGTGCTGCAAATCGTCTTCTTCTCCATCCTCTTCGCCATCGGGCTCGCCCGGGTGCAGGGGCCGGCGAAGGAGTTCATGCTCAAGTTCTGTGAGTCGCTCTCCGAGGTCATGTTCAAGTTCGTGGGCATCGTGATGGCCTTCGCGCCGTTCGGCATCGGTGCGGCCATTGCGGTCACCGTCGGCCAGAGCGGACTGGGCGTGCTCAAGTCGCTGGCCATGCTCGTCGGCACCCTTTACGGCGCGCTCATCATCTTCGTGCTTGCCGTGCTCGTTCCGGTGGCGATTCTCGCCAAGGTGCCGGTGCGCACCTTCTGGTCATACGTGAAGGCGCCGTGGGTGATCGCCTTCAGCACGGCGTCGAGCGAAGCTGCACTCCCGCTCGCCATGGAGCAGATGGAGAAGATGGGGGTGCCCAAGCGCATCATCGCCTTCGTGCTGCCCACCGGGTACAGCTTCAACCTCGACGGCTCGACGCTCTACCTCGCCGTCGCGAGCATCTTCGCGGCGCAGGCTGGGGGCATCGACATGCCGATCAGCGCGCAGCTGCTGATGATGCTCACCCTCATGCTCACCTCGAAGGGCGTGGCCGCGGTGCCGCGCTCCTCCCTCGTGATTCTCTCCGGTGCGCTCGCGATGTTCGGACTGCCGCTCGAAGCGGTGGCCGTGATCCTCGGCGTCGACGCGATCATGGACATGGCGCGCACGAGCATCAACCTGCTCGGCAACTGCCTCGCCACCGTCGTCATGGCGCGGTGGGAAGGGGAGTACCCCGCCCACGGCGTCGGCGCCGCTACCGCACGATGACCGTCCCCGTCATCGACCCGCCGTGGATCACGCAGTCATACGTGTACGTACCCGCCACGCCGAACGTGCGCGCGTAGGTGCCGCTGGTCTTCGTCGTGCTGCTCGCGAACGATGGCGAGCCGAGCGATTCGACCGAGTGCGTGCCCGACCCGGCCCACGTCCATGTCACCGTCCCGCCCACGGCGAGAGTGTCGATCGCGGCGTTTGCCGAATTGTTGTTGACGCTGCGGAAGAAGTTGTCGCCGACCGTCACCGCGACGGTGTTCGGCGCACTCGACGGCAACCCGCTCACCGTCACGAGCGCCGAGTCCCGGACTGAACCCGCGGAGAAGACGATCTGGCTCGTGCCATTCGCGACGGCGCTTGCCGTCGTCGTCGCGCCCGAGCCGTTCGAGATCGAGGCCACCGCCGGTGTGCGCGTGACCCAGAAGAGCGCCGTGGTGATTGGCGTACCGACGCTGTCGGCCGCGCTGCCGCTGAAGAGCTGGGTCGCACCCGCGAACGTCAGCGTCGCTGAAGGCGGCGCCACCGTGATCGTCGCGGGGAAGAGTGCCAGCGCGAACGGGAACGCGCCCAAGATCGTGCCCGACGTGGCCTGAATCGACGTCGTGCCGGTCGTCGTGCCTGCCGTCACGAGCCCCGTGCCGGCACCGACCGTGGCCACCGCCGGGATCGTGCTCGCCCACGTGAAGACCTGCCCCGCCACCGCGTTGCCCGTCGAGTCCTTCGCCACCGCAGTGTACAGGCGCGTCCGCGTCGCGGTGCGCAAGGAGTCGACCAGGCCGCTCGGCGAGCTGACCGTGATCAATGTCATGAGCTGCGTGACTCCCACAACCACGGGAACGGACACGAGCGCGCCGATCGTGGCCGTGATGTTGGTGCTGCCGTTCGCAACGGCTGTCACGAGTCCGCTGCCGTTCACGGTCGCGGTGGCCGTGTTCGACGATTGCCACGTCACTGCCGGCGAGCTGATCGGGTTGTTGTCGGTCCCCAGCACGACCACGGCGAGTTGGCGCGTGCGACCGAGCGCGCCGAAAACGATCGGCGACCCCGGTGGGGTGATGGTCACCGATGCAGGCGTGACGACAGGCGTGTTGCCCGTGCCGCCACTACTCGATCCGCCGCAGGCCGCGGTCACGACGAGGGAGAGCATGCTGCACGAGCCGCGCAGACCAGACAACGAAGGCGACATACCGATGCTCCGGGGTGGGAGAGGGCGTTCGGACGGCCGTGCAGTCCCGGTTCTACCGTGCCGGGTCCGGATGGGTCCATCCGTCACACTCGGTCCGTCTCCGCTACCGGCCCGCCACCCAGCGATCGAAGAAGTCCACCAGGCGCGTGAAGAGATAGCGGGCCACCGCGGGGCGCGCCGCCCATCCGTGCGTGGCGGCCGGCGCGAACGCAACTTCGACGTCCTTTCCCGTCGCGATGAAGGCGTCCAGCAGCTGCACCGTCGTGTGAAACGGCACCACGTCGTCCTGCATGCCGTGGATGATCAGGAGGTGGTCACGCAGGTTGGCGGCGTCCTTGGCCGCGCGTCGTTCGAACGTGGCCGGTGCCTCGACCGGCGTGCGCGCGATCGCGGCGTCGTCGCTGCCGAACCAGCGCGGATCCACGGCCGGCGCGCCGGCCACGCCAGCGCGAAAGAGCCCCGGCCTTCCGAGCAGCGCATACACCGACAGCAGGCCACCGTAGCTCGAGCCCCAGATCCCCATGCGCTGGGTGTCGGCCCATGATTGCTTCTTGAGCCAGGCCACCACGCTCTCGAGGTCGCCAAGATCGCTACGGCCCCATTCGCCCAGAAACGCTTCGCGGAACGCGCGCCCGTAGCCCGTCGAGCCGCGTACGTCCACCTGGACCACCACGTATCCCTTCTCGATCACGAGGAACTGCATGAGGGGACTCCAACGCGCACTCCAGGCGTTGCGCACCGTGTTCGAGTACACCGGTCCGAAGAGCACCGGATGACGCTTCGTGGTGTCGACGCCCGGCGGCAGGAAGACGCGGGCGCGCAGCGTGAACGCGTCGTTGATGTGCCGCACCGACACGTAGCGCGGACGCACCCACGGATGCGTCGCGAACTCGCGGCTCGGCGAATGCGTCACGTTGCGCACGGGGGCGCCCGGCGTGGCGTCCATCAGCGCAAGTTCGGTCGGCGTCACGTCGTCGGAGCTGAGGAGCGCGAGTGCCCGCCCATCGGGCGACGGCGTGGCTGCGTGCGTGCCAGCGCGCGTGGTGAGTTGCGTGGCGGCGCCACCCGCGGCGTCCATGCGCCAGACCTGTCGTTCTGATGGGTCGGGCGCCGTCGAGGTGAAGAAGAACGCGCGGCCATCCGCGGTGGGAATCGCCGCCCCCTGCACGTCGCTTGTCGCGGGCGTGAGTGGTTTCATCTCGCTCGCACCCGGATCCAGCCGCCACACCCGATAGCGATCATCCAGGTCCGTCGTCACGAGCAACGCGCCTCCGGCTCCCCACGACGAGGTGACGTCGTTGTAGATGCGCGTGGCGCGAGTGTCTTCCCAGACGCGGCGCGGCGTCGCGGCCCCCGCATCGAGCACGTTGATTTGCCGCACGGTCGCGTCGTCGGATTCGCGGTCCAGCAGCAACGCGCCGCTCGCGCTGTAGGCCATGGCCACGAGGTGAAACCGCTGCGGCGCCGAGAGCGGCACCGAATCGAGCGTGCGCGATGCCACGTCAAGGATCCGGATCGTCCGCGATTCGTTGATGTCGCCCGGTGCGCCGCGCCTGACGCGCTGCAGTGTCGCCGCACCGCCGAGGTAGAAGGGCATGTCGAGCGTCTTCACCATGCGACGATCCACCACGTGCACCGCGATCTGTCGCCCATTGGGGGCCCACGCATACGACGGCTGCGCGCCGCCCCACATGCCGGGGCCGACCTCCACGTCGTTGCGATGGTACGTGCCGTACGGCAGCGCGCCGATCGGTGCGACGCCCACGTGCGTGAGCTGCTCCGTCGCGCCGCCGCCAAGCGGTACCATCCAGAGATCACCGTCCGCGAGCCACGCGACGCGGCGGCCGTCGGGTGACAGCGTGAGTTCGCTCTTGCCGCGAGCATCGTGCGTCAGGGATGACAGCGCGCCAGTCGCGGCATCGACCCGCACGATCTCGTCCCCCGCGATCACGGCGATCGCGCGCCCGTCCGGCGCCCATGCGAGCTCGCTGACGGCGCGTGTCGAGTCGGCGAAGCGGGTCAACCGTCGCGCGGCGCCGCCCGAGCGCTCGACGCGCCAGACGTCCCGTGTCCCGCCCGAATCGCTCCACAGGAATGCGAGCGAACGCGAGTCCGGCGACCACGTCGGTGCTGTGGGGGGCGTGCCGGCGAGCGGCGCCCCCATCGTGATGCGTGTGATCGTGAGCGGGGTGCGCTGCGCGCCGAGTGACGACGTGATCAGGCAGGCCGCAAGCGACGCGACGAAGGTGAATCGTTGGCGCATGACGGGGCGGGCAGGGGGGTGGCGTCCCCCAAACTACCCGGCGCTCACCCTCAGGCTGCCTGCTGACGGCGCTCCGCGTCCGCGAGTCGCACCGCGTCGTCCATGCTGCCGGTGAGTTCCCCGACCTTCCAGGCCGTCTCGGCCTCGAACGGCGTCGCCTTCTGCCGTGCGATGTCCATCCGCTCGGCGACGAACAGCACTTCGCTCAGCGGGTCGCGCTCGGTCGGCACCGGTTCGCGATGGTGCGTCGCCACC
>JANYHJ010000027.1 GCA_025359135.1 Gemmatimonadota bacterium
CTTCGAGTTGTGACCAATCCGTTCGCGTACGTCCCGTTCGCCGTTGCGGCGCACGGTGGCTCGGTGGACGACGTGCCCGCCGTGCAACTCACGATGGCAGGCGTCACCTTGCTGCGCACGAGCGCGACGATCGTGCGCGCACTGCACGGCCGCCAGAGCGCGATCCTCCTGGCGCCCTCCGCGGCGTACCTGAGCGCGCTCGCCGCCAGTGATGGTCGCGCCGCGCTGCTGCTCGACCCGAGCACGGGCGCGGACGTGATCGCGCGCGAACTGGCCAGCGCCGACGTGGGCGCCGTCTTCACCGTGAGCGCACTCGCGACGTTGCTGCCGGCGGGGGTGGCGCACGTGCTGCTCGACGACACGCCCGCGCGCGCGACGATCGTGAGCGGTGACGCGACGCGCGTGGTCACGCTCAGCGGCCATGACGCGCTTCGTCTCGACGGCGACGCCGACGAAGAGGGCGCGGATGAACCGTGCGTCCTTGTGCGAGCTCGCGATGACGGGGGTGGAACCGCGAGCGACACGATCACGCATCGCGCGCTCCTTGCGCGCGCGCGCGTGGTTGCACGCACCGTGCGAGCCGGCGATCAGGTCCTCGCGCTCGCGCCGTTCGCGAGTGCGAGCGGACTCGTGCACGGCCTGCTCGGCCCGCTGCTCGCGGGCGCGCACGTGGTCACGGTGAGCCGCGTGGCTCCGGCACCGCCGTGACGAGGGCGCGAGCCGGGCGCGTGGAACGCACCCGACCGCGCCGTCAGGCCGAGCCCGTCGGGGGTTCGGAGAGGTCGAAGTCGGGAATCGCGAGCATCCCTTCGTCGATCGAGCTCATGAAGGCGTCGACCACGAGGGGATCGAACTGCGTGCCGCGGCAGCGGCGCAACTCCGAGAGCGCGGCGTCCACCGAATAGCGGCGTTCGGCACGGTAGGGCCGGCCACTCGTCATCGCATCGAACGCATCGGCGACGGCCGCGATGCGCGCCTCGAGCGGAATGGCCGTGCCCGAGAGCCCGTCCGGGATGCCGCGTCCATCGAAGCGCTCGTGGTGCGAGCGCACGATGTTGAGCGCCATCGGCGCGTCCTGCAGGAGCGGCGAGAGGATGCGCCACCCGACCATCGGGTGCAGCATGATGTGGTCGTACTCCTCGTCGGTGAGCGGGCCCGGCTTGTTGAGGATGGACTCGCGCACGCCGATCTTGCCGATGTCGTGCACGTGCCCGCCGAGCTCGACCTGGCGCGCGACGTTGTCGTCGAGGCCGAGCGCGCGCACGATGGCCACCGAGTACTGCGAGACCCGCACCGAATGGCCGCGCGTGTAGCGATCCTTGACCTCGAGCGCCTCGGCGAGCGACTGGATGCCCGCGAGGAAGAGCTCCTCCATGCGCGTGGCCTGCACCGTCACGCGCTGCTCGAGGCGCTCCTGGTAGCTGCGATTCTCGATGATCAGGCGGCGCTTCTGCATCGCCTGGGCCACGCGCGCCCGCACCTCGTCGAGATGGAACGGCTTGGTCAGGTAGTCCATCGCGCCGGTCGACAGGCAGCCGACGGCCACGTCGACATCCGCCACCGCCGTGATCAGCATGACGGCGGTGTCGGGATGGCGCTCGCGCAGATGGCGCAGGAGTTCCACGCCATCCATCTGCGGCATGCGCAGGTCGGAGATGACGAGGTCAGCTGGCGCCTCGTCGAGGACCTGCAGCGCCTCGGTGCCCGAACCCGCTTCGCGACACTCGAACCCGTCCGCCTTCATGAGGCGCGCCAGCACCTGCCGGATACGCGGCTCATCGTCGACCACGAGGCAGGTGGAGCCCGGTGGAATCGTCGTTGGCAGTGCGGGGCGCATCGTCGGTGCATCCATCGTGATCACCCCCACAGGAAACCCTCCGGGCGAACGCGCGCGTGCTGCGCTCGCTCCCTGCCCTGTCGACCGAGTATCTTGAGGATCATCGTCCAACGGATTGAAGGCAAATGACGAAGGTCTTCGAGAGCGATCGATCGGCTGGGTTCGGCACGCAGGCCATTCATGCCGGCCAACGGCCCGAACCCCTGGCCGGGGCGATCATGACGCCAGTGTACCTCACGTCAACCTACGTGCAGGATGCGCTCGGGGAGAACAAGGGCTACGAGTACGCACGTGGCAAGAACCCCACCCGCGAGGCATTGGAACGCAATGTGGCCATCCTCGAGGGAGGGACACACGGCTTTGCCTTCGCCTCGGGGGTGGGAGCCACGGACACGATCATGAAGCTGCTCAAGTCCGGCGACCACGTTGTCTGCGGAGAGAACGTGTACGGCGGCACCTTCCGGCTCATCGATCGCGTCCTCAAGAACTTCGGCATCACCTTCACTTTTGTTGATACCCGGAATTCGCAGGGAATTTCTGACGCCGTCTCCACCGCCACCCGGCTGATCTGGGTGGAGACGCCCACCAACCCGCTGATGCGGCTCACCGACCTCGAGGCGGCGGGCCAGATCGCCAGGAAGGCCGGAGCCCTGCTGGTGGTCGACAACACGTTCGCATCTCCATTCTTCCAGCGCCCCCTCGCACTTGGCGCAGATTTGGTGATGCACAGCACAACCAAGTACTTGAATGGTCACAGTGACATGATCGGCGGCATGGTCGTGACCAACCGGGACGATCTGGCGGTGCAGATGCAGTTCCTGCAGAACACTGGAGGCGCCGTGCCGGGTCCGATGGATTGCTTCCTCGCGCTCCGGGGGACCAAGACGCTCCACCTGCGCATGCCCCGCCACGACGAGAACGGGCGCGCGGTGGCGGCGTGGCTCGCCAAGCGCTGGGGTCACGAGCGCGTCATCTACCCCGGGCTCGAATCGCACCCGCAGCACGCCCTCGCCAAGAAGCAGATGTCGGGCTTCGGCGGCATGATCTCCGTTGAGACCGGCTCCAAGGCCAACGCCAAGCACGTCCTCGACCGGATGAAGGTCTTTTCGCTCGCCGAGTCCCTGGGCGGCGTCGAGTCGCTCATCTCGCACCCGGCCAGCATGACCCACGGCTCCGTGCCGGCTGACGTGAAGGCGAAGATGGGGCTGACCGACGGGCTCATCCGCCTCTCGTGCGGCGTGGAAGACGTGGCCGACCTGATCGCCGACCTCGATCAGGCGTTTGCCGGGCTGTAACTCCCGCCCGCGACACGTCGTAAGGAGCACATCCTCCTTCACCGGACCCACGAGCCATGGCCCCGACCCCGCTTCCGCTGATTGACTCCACCGCCTGGGAACACCCGGCGGATCGTGCCGCGCTCAACGCCATGCGGGCCCTGCCCGGCTTCGATGATGTCATCCGCAAGATCGCCGGCTTCATCGGCGACCGCGGTGCGCGGCACTTCTTCACGGCGAACGCGGTGCGCGTGGGCCCGCGCCAGCGCCCCAAGCTCGACGCCCTCTACACCGAAGTCATCGCCACGCTCGACTGGCCGACGCGTCCGCAGCTCTACGTCACGCAGGACCCGCGTGCCAACGCCGGCGCCTACGGCTTCGAGGATCCGTTCATCGTACTCAACTCGGGCGCGCTCTCGATCCTCGACCGCGACGAGCAGCGCAACGTGCTCGCCCACGAGTTGGGCCACGTCATGAGCGGGCATGTCACGTACACGACGATCGCCGAGCTCATCATGGCGGTGGGCCTGAGCTCGCTGCCCATGTTGGCCGGCGTGGCGCTGCTTCCGTTCCAGATGGCGCTGCTCGAGTGGTACCGCAAGGCCGAATTCTCGGCCGACCGCGCGGGGCTCCTTGGCGTGCAGGACCTGCGCGTCGCGGCCTCGGCGCAGCTCAAGCTGTCGGGCGGCAAGGGGGGCGACGACACGATCGATGTCGACGCGTTCCTGCAGCAGGCCTCCGAATACGAGACCGACGGTGGCGCGTGGGACAAGGCGCTCAAGCTCATGAACACCATCTGGCGCTCGCATCCGTTCGGCACCGTGCGCGCGGCTGAAGTGGCGCGCTGGTCCACGAGCGAGCAGTACCGCGAGATTCTCGCCGGCAACTACGAGCGCCGTGGCGACCCGAAGCGCCCGCTCGCCGACGACATGTCGGAAGCCGGCGGCTACTACAAGGAGCAGGCGAAGCAGGCCGTGGATGAAGTGACGGCCGCGGTCGGACGTGCCAAGGACGCGTTCCAGCAGGCGTGGAACAAGCGCGGCGGCAACGGCGCGTGAGGTTTGACCCGCCCCTCCGATCGCGATGAAGGTCCTCGTCATCGGAGGTGGCGGGCGCGAGCATGCGCTCGCGTGGAAGCTGCACGGCGAAGGCGCGGAGATCCTGGCCGCCCCGGGCAATCCCGGGATCGCGGCGCTCGGCGCCTGCCTCGCGGCGAGTGCGTCGGACCTCGATGCGCTCGTGACGATCGCGCGGCGCGAGCGCGTCGCGTTCACGATGGTGGGACCGGAGGCGCCGCTCGCCGCGGGACTCGTGGACCGGTTCCGCGCCGAAGGGCTCGCGGCGTTCGGGCCCACCGCGGCGGCCGCGCAGGTGGAAGCGTCGAAGCGCTTCTCGAAGGAGGTCATGGTCGAGGCCGGCGTGCCGACCGCGCGCGCCACCACCCACACCGACGTGCCATCGGCGCTGCGCGCGGCACACGCCCTCGGCGCGCCCGTGGTCATCAAGGCGTCGGGACTCGCTGCGGGCAAGGGCGTCGTGGTCGCGATGACGATGCCCGAGGCCGAGGCCGCCGTTCGCATGATGCTCGAGGGCAATGCGTTCGGCGCCGCAGGCCACGAGGTGCTCGTCGAGGAGTTCATGGAAGGCGAGGAGCTCTCGCTCTTCGCGATCTGCGATGGCGTGCGCGCGCTGCCGATGATCTGCGTGCAGGACCACAAGCGGCTGCTCGAGGGCGACCGGGGACCGAATACCGGCGGCATGGGCGCGTATGCGCCGATCTCGATCGGCACGCGGGCGGTGGTGGCCGACGCCGAGCGCCGTGTCTTTGCACCGATGCTCGCGGCGATGGCCGCGCGCGGCGCGCCGTTCACGGGGCTCCTCTACGCGGGGCTGATGCTGACGAAGGACGGCGCGCGCGTGGTCGAGTTCAACTGCCGGTTCGGTGATCCGGAGACGCAGGCCATCATGCCCCTGCTCGACAGCGCACTCGGCCCGTTGCTGCAGGCCGTGGCAGCGGGCGACGGACTCGCCGGCGCCGCCCCGCTCAAGTGGCGACCGTCGTCGAGCGTCTGCACCGTGCTCGCGAGCGGCGGCTATCCGGAGAGTTCAGGCTCCGGGGTGCCGATCGACTTGCCGGAGATGCCCGATGGCGTGCTCGCCTTTCACGCGGGCACGCGCCGCGGAGCCGATGGCCGCCTCGAGACCAACGGCGGCCGCGTGCTCAATATCGTGGCCACCGCGCCGACACTGCGCGAGGCACAGAGCCGTTCGGCCGAATGGGCCGCTCGCGTACGCTTCGAGGGGCGACAGCTCCGCACCGATATCGGGTGGCGCGAATTGGCGCGTGCCGGAGCTTCCTGAAACCGAGACGATCGCGCGCGACCTGGACGCTGCGCTGCGCGGCGTCCGGATCGTACGGGTCACGGCGCCGCACGCGGACGTTTTGCGCGAGGTGAGCGCACGCGCGCTCGCAGCGCGACTTGCGGGCGAGGCCTTCGTGCGCGTGTGGCGTCGCGCCAAGAACGTGGTGCTCGAACTGGACGGCGGTCATCGCCTCGTGGTGCAGCCGCGCTTCACGGGCGCGCTCCTCCTCGACCCATCCGCCACGGATGACGATGCCTACGTGGCCGTGCGACTGGCGCTTTCGGGTGGACGCACGCTGGTGTACCGTGACGTACGCCGGCTCGGGACCGTCGCCTTGATGTCGCCCACGCGCTGGGCGGCGTACGAGGGCGCGCTGGGTCCGGAACCGCTCGACGCCGCCTTCGATGGTGCGGCGTTGGTTGCACGGATCAAGGGCTCACGACGACCGATCAAGACGGTGCTGATGGACCAGCGAGCGGTGGCGGGAATCGGCAACATCTACGCGACGGAGGCGCTCTGGCGTGCGGGCGTCGATCCATCGCGCGGCGCGGACACGCTCTCGCCGAGCGAGGCCACCACGCTCGTGCGGGAACTGCGCTCGACGCTCACCGCCTCGATCGCCGCACGCGGCACGACGTTCCGGGACTACCGCGACGCCAAGGGCGAGCGCGGTGCGTTCGCCGAACAGTTGCAGGCGTACGGCCGCGCGGGTGCGCCGTGCACGCGCTGCGGCGCGCGCCTCGCCAGCACGATGGCCATCGATGGCCGCACGACCGTCTTCTGCGCGTGGTGCCAACGGTGAGTCGACGTCGTCGCCACGGCGACAAGCCCGAGCCCGCGCACCTCGAGCGACTGCGCGCCATGGTCAGCGAAGGCGCGGAACAGCGCCCCGCCGTCTACCGCATGATCGCCGAGGACGGCGAGATCGTGTACGTGGGCAAGTCGAAGCAGCTGCGCGCCCGGCTCCTCTCGTATTTCCGAGGCAGCTGGCCCGCCGACAAGGGCATGCGCATCCTCGCTGCGGCAAACCGCATCGAGTGGACCTACGTGCCCAACGAATTTGCGGCGCTCCGCGAAGAGCTCATGCAGATCAAGAAGTGGCGACCACGCGCGAACGTGATGGGGAAGCGCGATGCGCGGCACTACGCCTTCCTGCGCCTCACGGCGGGCCGCGCACCGCGGCTCCAGGTGGTGCGCGGCGCGGGCGATGGACGCGGCTTCTTCTACGGACCGTTCGTAGGTGCGGTGCGCCTCGCCGACGCCGTGCGCGAACTCTCCGACGCGCTGGGCCTCCGCGACTGCACGCTCGACCGCCGCATGGCGTTCGACGACCAGCGCGAGCTCTTCACGCACGACACGCGCACCCCCGGCTGCATCCGCTACGAGATCAAGCGCTGCCTCGGACCGTGCATTGCCGCCTGCTCATCGGTCGCGTACGACGAGCGGGTCTCGCTCGCCCGCGGCTTCCTCGACGGCAGCGACGACACCCCGATGGACGCGCTGCGCGCGCAGATGACCACCGCGAGTGACGCCATGGAGTTCGAGCGGGCGGCATCGTACCGCGACAAGCTGCATCGACTGGAGGGCTTGCGCGCATCGTTCGCGCGGCTGCGCTTCGCGGTCGAGACGCTGACGTTCGCGTATCCGGTGGCCGGCCACTACGGTGAGGACTTGATCTACCTCGTGCGCCGTGGCCGCGTGGTCGCCCAGCTGCCGGCCGCGGGACGACTCGACGATCCGACGGCGCTCGCCGAACTCGCGGGTACGATCGACGAGCATCCCGGGGTTCGCGGGAGCGCGATCCCTCCGCACGAGATCGACGAGTTGCTGCTGCTCTCGAGCTGGTTCCGGCAACACCCCGCCGAGCTCGCGCGCGCGGTGCGCGCGGACGGCTCGCGCGCCCAGGTCCTGGCCGAGAGCGCCTGAGCCCGGGACGCGTGACCCGCAGGGAACGCCGATCCTTGACGCGCGACCGATAGTAGACTAAGCTCTTGACTAAGTCTACTGGAGCAATCGATGAGCCTGCCGCGCAATACTCGGGTGGTGAACGTCCACGAAGCCAAGACCACCTTGTCTCGGCTCATCGAACGTGTCCTCCTGGGAGAAGACATCATGATCGCGAAGAACAATGTGCCCGTCGTCAAGCTCGTCCCCGTCACCGCCACCCCACCCGTGAGGGTGCTCGGCGCGCTCGCCGGCAAGATCCACATCGGACCCGACTTCGATGCGAGTGACGCGATGGCGGACGAATTCGAGGGAACGCCCGGCGACCCGCTCCGGGCGTCGGCCTACCCGATGCCTACGCGATCGCTCGCTGTCGCCGAGGGCACGCCAACCAAGCGGAAACGCCGCCCATGAAGGCGCTGCTCGACACGCACGCCTACCTCTGGATGCTCGCCGAACCCGCGCGGCTGTCGCCACGGGCGCGCAAGGCGTGCAGCGACTCGCGCTCGGTACTGTACGTGAGCGTGGCGTCGGCGTGGGAAGTGGCAATCAAGGTGGGGCGCGGCTCGCTGCGGCTCGACGTCTCGCTCGCGGAGCTGTTCTCGCAGCATCGTCGGAGCGCGCGCGTGGAACTGCTCGAGGTCAAGCTCTCGCACACGCTCGAGGTGGCCGCGCTTCCCCATGTGCATCGTGACCCGTTCGACCGGCTGCTCGTCGCCACGGCGCGCCTCGAGGGGTTGCCGATCCTGTCGGCCGACGACACGCTCGACGACTACGGGATCGATCGCGTCTGGTAACCCTCGCTAGCGTGCTGGCTCGTTGGCGCGCGCAGCCGTGGCCGCGTCGAGCATGACGCGGAGTGCCGCCAACTCGGGCACGGCGTCCGTGGCCTTCGTCCCGTACGTCAAATTGAAGGCGTAGTCGAAGTCGGGTGGGTTGGCGCCCTGCACGTGCTGCAGGATCGTCTCGAGCTTGTCGAGTGCCTTGGCTACGCGGGCCTCCGGCGATGCGGCCGCTTCGTACTCTTCCCACAGCACTGAAAGCTCACGCCGGGTGTCCGGCGGCAGCGGAGCCAACAGCGTCGCGAGATCGGCGCGCTCCTGTGCGCTCTTGGGCGGAGCGCCCACTTGCTCGGGCGCTGGAATGTCGCCGGAGACGGCTTCGGCCAGGTCGTGCACCACGAGCATGCGGAGCAGGCGCGCGTGGTCCAGCTGCGGAAAGCGCTTCGCGACGACCATCGCAAGCAGGCAGAGGCGCCACGTATGCGCCGCCGAGGTCTCGCGCGTACCGGCCGCGGTCCACGCGCTCCGCGTGGTGCTCTTGAGCGACTCGGCGCGCCGGAGAAACTCGACGATGCCGGGCAGGTCGGACTCGGACACCGGTGGGCTCAACGCGAGCGCGGGCGCGTGGACGCGCCTTTGCTCGAGGTCGCCGGCCTCGGCTTGCGCTTCGCCGTGGACTTCGGTTGGCGCTGCGCGGTGGACTTCGGTTGGCGTTTGGCGGCGACCTTCCGTGCCGGCTTCGATGTCGACGTCGATTCCGACGTAGATGCAGTTCTCGGTGCGGATTTCGGTGCGGCGTTCGGTGCGGCTTTGGCACTCGGTGCGGATTGGGTCGCGGACTTCGCACTTGGCACCAGCGCAACGGGCGCGGCACCCTCTACGTCGAGCAGCACAAGCACCTTCTTCGGCGCCACGCGCATCCACGCGTCGCGGACCAGCTCGCGCAACTCTTCCCACGGCACGTCGCCGTCCAGATACACGCCGATCCACCCACTGGGCCCCACGTACGGCGGCGCGAAGTAGCGATCAGGCCGGTCCGCGACCATCAGGAGCTGGTTTTCCTTTGACGCGTGCAGCCACACCGACGGCCGGTTCGGGCTGTGGTGCGTGCCCGAGCTCGCGTGCATCGCGAAGATCTTGCCGTTGACGATGCGGAAGGTCGGCTCGTTCCATGCCGTCTTCTCATAGGTCTGCGGCAGGGCGAGACAGAGCGCCCGCAACCGGTCCAGATAGCGCGGCGCCATCAGCCCACCAACGGATCGTGGGCGAAGCAGTGCGAGAGCACCGCCTTCCCGCCAAGGACGTGCTCGTCGATGATCCGCTCGAGCACATCCTCGGTCACGGAGTGATACCAGGTGCCGTCGGGATAGACGACGGCGATCGGACCAGCCGCGCACATCTGCAGGCACGTCGCGCGCGACCGGAGGAGCCTCGGTGCGCCCGACTCCTTGAGCTCCGCCGCGCGCCGCTTGAGGCACTTCCACGCGCGTTCTCCTTCCTTGCCGTCACAGCACTTGTCGCCCGCGCAGAACACGATGTGCCGGCCGGCACCGGACGTGCCGTCGGTCGACAGGCCGCGGTCGGCGGCCTTGGAGGCGAGCTTCTCGAGTTCGCGCGCGCGGGACATTGGACGAAGTGCGTCGAAAGATTGTGGAGAGGTGCGCTACGGCTTCTGACCGATCTCGCGCAGGCGGCCGCGCGCTTCGCCATTGGTCGTGTCGCGCTTGATGGCTTCGCGGAAGGAAGCCGCCGCAGCCGACGTGTCGCCCTTCATGAGATAGACGTTGCCGCGCACGACGCTCGTGTTGGAAGAAGCCGGGAAGAACTCCTCGTTGAGCTTGAGGAGCGAGAGCGCGTCGTCATGCTTGCCGCGCTGCGCCGTCCGGAACGCAGCCGTCGTCAGGCTTGGCTCGCCGAAATCATAGGCATCGCGGCCATAGAGTCGCTGGCGCAATGCGCGGTAGGCGCGCGTCGCCGAATCGGCGCCCGAACTCACCGCCGCATCGGCGAGCAGCTGACCCAGGGGCATCGGGCGGGCAACGCCGCGGTGGCACGTGGTACACGTCACCGCCGGACCGCCTGCCACACGGCCGGGAATCGAGTCGAGGCGCCGGTTGATCTCACCGACCATCTGCAACATCTGTCGCGCCACGAGCTTGGTCCGCTTCTCGTCACTCGCGAAGTCGAAGGTGGTGAGCGGCTTGCCCTCCTCGCCGAGGTGGCAATGCGTGCAGCGTACGCCGAGCGCGCCGGTGAAGTTGCGCATGCTGCCGATCAGGTTCATGACCGGCATCGTCTTCGGGAACACCTTCACGTTCACGAACGAGTCGGGTGGAAACTTGCCGGCCTGCGCCTGCGCCGTGGCGGCGGCGAGCACGAGCGTGATCAGGACAAGGCGTGCACGCATCGGGAGTGCTCCTGCGAGGGGGGACCGGTCGGCGAGGGACTACGGTACCGCGACGCGCCGCCGTGCGCGAGGGGAGAGCCCGGTACCCCGCTCAGTGCGGGTCGTTCGCGTCGCGCTCGGGACTCGCGCCTGGCGTGACCCACAACCAGAGCACGCCGGCGATGACGCCCAGCAACCCGGCGAGCTGCAGCGCGCGCTCCCATCCGATCCAGGCCGCGAGCTGCGGCGTGAGCGCCGGCGAGATGAAGCCGCCGACATTGCTGCCGAAGTTCATGATGCCGCCCGCGGTACCGGCGTCCTCGCCGGCGAGCGTGAGCATGGTGGCCCAGAACGGGCCCTCGACCGCCATCACCGACGCCGTGGCGACGGCCAGCGCGATCGCGGCGAGCCACGGGTTGCTTGTGGCCGCGCCGATGGCGAGCAGGACGCCACCGCCACAGAGCATCACGATCGGCACGATGCGACGGCCCCAGGTGAGTCCCATGCGTCCAGCCGAGAGCCGGTCGGAGATCCAGCCGCCCAGCGGTATCGACACGATCGTGAGCACCCACGGCAGGCTGGAGACCCACGCGCTTTGCGCGAGCGCGAACTTCCGCTCCTGCACCAGGTAGAGGTAGAACCAGAAGACGAAGATGTAGCCCACGTAGCCTTGCAGCGTGTAGCTCGCGGTGAGTGCGGCGAAGCTCCACGACTTGATGCGCGACGGACCACGGCTCGACGGCGCTCTGGTGGCGCCTGCGGCAGCGGTCGCTCGTCGAGTCGGCACCGGTTCGCGCACCATGGCCCACGCGATGGCCACGAGCAGCGCCGGCAGTGCCGTCGCGATCATGGCCGTGCGCCAGCCGTACGTCGTCATGAGGCGCGTGACGAGCTGCGGCGCGGCGGCCGATCCCACACCGATGGCGGCAAGCACGAAGCCGTTCGCGCGCCCCTGCACCGTCGGCGACACCCAGCGCGAGACGCCGAGCGCCGCGGCCGTGAAGGTGGGCGCCTCGAAGACGCCGAGCAGCACGCGCAGCGCGATCAGCGCAGGCAACACGCCGAGCACGGCGAGCGGCCCGAGACCGACACCGCTCATGAGGGCGGTCGTCGCGCACCAGCCCACGGCCGCGACGAGCAACACGCGACGTGTCCCCCACCGATCGGCGAGCGCCCCCGCGGGAATCATGCAGAGCGCATAGCCCGCCACGAAGGCGCTGAAGACGCGCCCCATCTCCACTTGCGAGATGCCGAATTCGCGCATCACGGGCTCGCCGGCCACGGTGATGTTCACGCGCACGAGGTAGCTCGCGATGGCCGACGCCGCGAGCAGGGCCACCCACCGCCAGCGCGAACTCACGGCGCGAGTCGCTTGTGCAGGATGATCTCCGAGGCGCCGTCGATGAGGTAGTCGGGCAGATCGCCGACGTGCGCAAAGCCCAGGCGCGCATAAAAGCGCTGGGCGTCGGCGTTGAACGAGGACACGCAGAGGAAGAGGTGACGCGACGGCGACACGTGCCGCTCGACGAAGGCGATGAGCGCAGCGCCGACGCCAGAACCGCGCGCGTCGGGCGCGACGCCGATGGCCACGATGTAGGGCGAGCCGGCGAGTCCGCGCGCGCGCAGGAGCACGAAGCCGAGTGGAGCGTGCGCGGCATCTGCGCCCTGCACACCGTGCGCGATGAAGAGTTCAGTGTCGGCGGCTTCGGCCACGACCGCGACGCACATCGTGAGATCGCGCCCGAGCGTGCGCCACGGATCGGACGAGGCCATGAGCGTCGCCGCCCACATACGGTCGTCGTCGGTGGCGCCGGCTATCCGGATGTCGGCGAGCGATGCATCGCGCATGGCCCACAATGTCCGTGCGCGCACGGCGTGGCGCCATGGGCGCGCACGGGCGCCGCGCGCGGTCAGTCGCTCGTCTGCTGAGTGTCGACGTGGATGGCTACGGTCGTCGGGGCCCGCGATCTACACCGAGTACCGTGACGCCAGCGCCCCGCGCCACGTCCATCGCCGCGATCACCTCCTGGTACGTCGCGTCGGGGGCGCCGCGCACCATCAGGCGCTTGTCCGGGCGCGGCGCGTACACGGCGAGCAGCCGAGCGCGCAGCGACGTAGCCGGCACCGGCTCCTGGTTGAGCGCGTACGCCGCCCCGCGTCCGACCGTCAGCACGATCGGCACCGCCGCACCCACCACGGCATCCGGCGTCGTGTCCGGCAGCTGCGCCTCGATCGCGCGACGCGAAAGCGGGTACATCACCATGAACATGATGAGCAGCACGAGCAGGATATCGAGGAATGGCGTGACATTCATGTTCGCCTCATGGTGGGTCATGCGGGCCTCCGGTGCGGGTGATGCGCCACGGTACGGAGGCCGGATGGAAAAACCGTCAGCACCCGGTGAGCGGGCGATGACGGTTCCGTGAGGAAACGATGACGGGCGGGGTCAGTCCGTGAGGTCGACGATCTCCACGTCGGCCTTGCGCCCGGTGACCGTCAGCCGCGCCACGCTCGGGCGGAGCTGGAACCGGCGCGGACCCGCCGCGCCGGGGTTCACCACCAACCGTCCATCGGCGCGCGTCACCAGCTGCGTGTGCGTGTGCCCATACACGATCACGTCCTCCGGGTACGCCGCCAGCAGCTTCTCGGGCGTCGGCGATCCGAGTTCGTGCCCATGACTCACGTGGATGCCCATCTCGCCGACGCGATACACGAGCGACGCCACGAGCGGATCGTACCACTCGTCCGTGTTGCCGAACACGGCGTGTACCGGTGCAATCGTGCCAAGCTCGGCGAGCACCAGCGGCTCGCCCACGTCGCCCGCGTGCAGGATGACCGAAACACCGGCGAGCGCGCTGTGCACCGACGCCCGCACGAGGTTGTGCGTGTCGGAGATGAGGCCGATCACGACGGGCGCCGCAGTGGCGCCGCGCGTCATTCGCGCGTGGCGGCGTCGCCCTGCCAGCGCCGCCCCACCGCGTGCTCGAGCTCCAGCTGGTCGAGCACGCGCGCGACCACGAAGTCCACGAGGTCGCTGATGGTCTGCGGTTTGTGATAGAAGCCGGGCGCGGCCGGCAGCACCACCGCCCCCGCCTGCGTGAGGCGGAGCAGGTTCTCGAGGTGGATCTGCGAGAAGGGCGTCTCGCGCGGCACGAGAATCAGCTTGCGCCGCTCCTTGAGTACCACGTCCGCTGCGCGCTCCACGAGCGAACGTGACGTGCCCGCCGCGATCGACGCCACGGTGCCCATCGAACATGGACAGATGACCATGCCGCGCGTGCGCACCGAGCCCGACGCCGGCAGTGCGCCGCGATCGCCATCGTCATACACGCGGATGTGCGCGTCCCACGCCGTGGCGTCGACCGCTGCACGCAGCGCCGCCTGGTCGGCGATGCCGACCTCGGTCGACAGCAGCCGGTATCCGTGCGACGAGATGATCAGCCACGTCGGCTGCCCGAGCTCGGCCAACGCCTGCAGCAACCGCACCGCGTACGGCGCACCGCTCGCACCGGTGATGGCCACCACGACCGGCCGTTCCGCGCTCACGTGCGTGCTCCCGCGAGCAGTCGTCCCGCAATCACGCAGCAGAAGAAGAGGATGCTCAGCACGCCGTTCATCGTGAAGAACGCTGCATCCAGCTTCGACAGGTCATTGGCCTTCACGAGCGAGTGCTCGTAAAGCAGGATCGTGGCCGCGAGCGCGACTCCCAACCACCAGGCGATCCCAGCCACCGCGCCCGCCGCGGGCAGCGCAACGCCCACGAGCACGAACGCCAGCACCGTGACCGTGTGCAGCACGCGCGCCATCACGATCGCGCGCGGCACGCCGATCGCCGCCGGTATCGAGAACAGCCCCTGCGTGCGGTCGAACTCCGCGTCCGGGAGCGCATAGAGCACGTCGAAGCCTGCAACCCAGCTCGCCACGCCGATCGAGAGCAGCGGCAGCAACCACCACGGCGTCGGCCATGCCCCCGTGACCGCGAGCCAACCGCCCGCCGGCGCGATCGACAATCCGAGCCCGAGCCAGAGGTGCGCGTAGCGCGTGAAGCGCTTGGCGTAGCTATAGCAAAGCACCCAGCCGAGGGCGATCGGGGACAGCCACAGGCAGAGCGGGTTGAGCATCCATGCGCTCAGCACGAAGAGCGCGCCCGCGAGCACAACAGACAATCGCGCTGCGCCGACGCTGATCACGCCGCGCGGAAGCTCGCGCTGCTGCGTGCGCGGGTTGAGCGCGTCGAAGGTGCGATCAACAAGGCGATTGAACGCCATCGCGGCAAAGCGCGCACTCGTGAACGCCAGCACCGCCCATCCCACCTGCGCCACCGTCACCGCATGCGTCCAGCTCGCGAGCGTCACCCCCACCAGCGCGAACGGCAGCGCGAACACCGTGTGCGGCAACTTCACGAAGCTCGCCCACTTGGCGAACGTGCTCGGCCCGACGAAGGTCTGTCCCTCGCGCGGTCCGCCCACCGTGGCTTGCGCGCCGCTCATCGCTTGCCCAGCCCGAGCGTGGGCCAGAGTTCGTCCACGCGCGCCTTGGTCACCTGGTCCATCTCGATCAGCGGCGGCCAGTTGCGCGTGAACCCTTCCTCCGGCCACTTCTTCGTGGCGTCGAGCCCCATCTTGCTCCCGTACGTGAAGCTGCGGCTCGAGTGGTCGAGGACGTCCACCGGCCCCATCGTGAAGCGCGCATCACGCTCTGGGTCCAGGTTGTTGAGCGCCACCCACCACGCTTCTTGTGGATTGCGGACGTTGACCCAATCATCCACGATCACGAGCACCTTCGCCAGCGACATCAGCCCCTGTCCCCAGAGCGCGTTCATCACCTTGAACGCCTGCCCCGGGTACTGCTTGCGGATGCTCACGAACACGAGGTTGTGGAAGATCCCCTCGGCCGGCATGTGGTAGTCCACGATCTCCGGCGTCGTCAGCTTGAGCAACGGCAGGAAGATCCGCTCGGTGGCGTGGCCGAGGTAGAAGTCCTCCATCGGCGGACGCCCCACGATCGTCGTCGCGTAGACCGGGTTCTTCCGCATCGTCACCGCCGTGATGTGCACGCGCGGATACAAGTCAGCTTCCGAGTAGAACCCCGTGTGGTCGCCGAAGGGCCCCTCGGTCACGAGCGCTTCGGCGGGATCGATGTAGCCCTCGAGCACGAACTCCGCCTCGGCCGGCACTTCGAGATCGCACGTGAGCGCCTTCACGAGCTTCACGGGCTTGGAACGCAGGAAGCCCGCGAAGATGAACTCGTCCACCGTTGGTGGTAGTGGCGCGCTGCCCGAGTACACGCTCGCCGGATCGGCGCCGATCGCGATGCAGACGGGCATCTTCTCGCCACGCTCGGCCATCGTGCGCCAATGTTCGGCGCCCGACTTGTGGCGCTGCCAGTGCATCGCCACGTGCTGCGGACCCAGTTGCTGCACGCGGTACATCCCCACATTGCGGATGCCGCGCACGGGATCCTTGCTGATGACCATCGGCAGCGTCACGTACGGTCCGCCGTCATCGGGCCAGCAGGTGATGATCGGCAACCGATCGAGGTTGATCTCGCTGCCACGCCAGACAATCTCCTGGCATGGCGCCGGGCAGCCCACCATGCGCGGCGGAAACTTGGAGACCTCGAGCAGGCGCGGCAGCAGCGAGAGCTTGCCCATCAACCCCTCGGGCACCTTGAGGTCGAGCAGCTTGGTGATGCGCGCGCCCACCGCGTCGAGGTCGCTCGCGCCGAGCGAAAGCGCCATGCGCGACATCGAGCCGAAGAGGTTGATCGCGACCGGATACTCGGAGCGTGCCCCATTGCGCAGCAGCGGATGCTCGAAGAGGAGCGCGGGGCCGCCACCCGGCTGCTTCATGACGCGATCGGCGATCTCGCAGAGCTCAAGGTGGATGCTGACCGGCTGCGTGATGCGGACGAGTTCGCCGGCGGCGTCGATCGCGGCGATGAATTCCTGGAGCGTATCGAGACTCATGGCGTGCCTTGAACGCGCGGGCTGGCGGGTCGTTCCCCGACGTGCATCGCGGCGACACCAAGGGTCAGCGACTCCCACCGCACGCGGGCGAAACCTGCCTGTGTGAAGCGCGCTGCGAGCGCTTCCTCGACGGGAAAGTGCTGCACCGAGCGCGGCAGGTACGCGTACGCCGTGCGGTGCCCGCTCACCAAGCCGCCGATGAACGGCAACAGGTGGTGGAAGTAGGCGTGGTAGCCCGCGCGCACGATCGCAGAACGCGGCGTCGAGAACTCGAGGATCACGAAGCTCGCGCCCGGCTTGAGCACGCGGAACACTTCCGAGAGCCCCGCGTCGAGGTTGGCCACGTTGCGGATGCCGAAGGCGACGATCGCGCCGTCGACACTCTGGTCGGCCAAGGGCAGCTCGAGCGCGTCGGCCACCACGGGCGCAATCCGTCCGCCACCCTTGCCGTGCCCGGCGCGCAGCATCGGTTCCGCAAAATCGGCGCCGATGATCCGCCCGCGGAAGCCCGGCGTATCGGCGAGCTGCGCACCAACATCGAGCGTGCCGGCGCAGAGATCGAGCCAGTGGCCATCGGGGGCGCGTTCGATGCCCAGCTGCGCGATCGCGCGTGCGCGCCACCGCTTGTCGATGTTGAAGCTGAGCAGGTGATTGAGCAGGTCGTAGCGTGGCGCGATCTCGGAAAAGATGCGCTGCACATACGCGCGTTTGCCCGCGTCTCCGCGGGCCGCCGCCTCGGCCTCGCGTGCGTCGACTTCCAAGTCTGCTGTCACGTGGTAAAGCTCGCGGCGCGTCCGGAGGGCAGCAAGCGTCCACAGCCCCTCGCCCGCCCCGTTGCGACCCGGTAGCTTCCCCGGGCGTGCAAGGGGGGCGGTGCCCCGGCTTAAGCACGCTCCAATGCCCCCCACGCGACTCGAGCTCGAGAACCTCCCGGACGCGGACGTCGTCACGCTCGCGCAGCAGGGTCGCGAGGACGCGTTCCGCGAGATCATCCGGCGCTACGAGCGCCCGGTGTTCTCGCTCGTCTATCGCATGGTGCGCGATCGCGAGGTGGCCGAAGACCTCGCCCAGGACGCCTTCATCCGCGTCCTCAACCACCTCGACAAGTATCGCCCCGAGTTCAAGCTGTCGAGCTGGCTGTTCAAGATCGCCAACAACGTCGCGATCGATCAGCTCCGCAAGCGGCAGCTCAACACGATCTCCATGCACGGCTCGCCCAACGCGGGCACCGCAAGCGAGATCGAGGCGACGTCGATCGACATCGAGTCGGGTGACGAGAACGCCCTCGACGAGATCGAGGCCAAGGAGCTCGGCGGCGAGATCGAGCGCGCCATCGCCAAGCTCCGCCCCGAGTATCGCTCCTGCATCATGCTGCGACACGTCGAAGGCCGATCGTACGAGGAAATCGCCACGACGCTCGACCTGCCCCTCGGCACCGTCAAGACCTACATCCATCGCGCACGCCACGAGCTGCGCGAAGCCCTTGAACACCTGCGGGAATGACGTGGACGCGTGCACGTGCGACGCTGCGTCCAGTGAAACCCCCACCCCGCTCTTGCCGTACGGAACCACGGAGACCCGCATGACTGACCAACACCTCGAACCCGCCGACATCGAGCTGCTCATCGACGATGAGCAGTCGCCTGGAGCCGCCAGCCTGGCGGCCCACGCGGCGCGCTGCGACACGTGCCGCGCCGCCGTCGACGAGGCCCGCTTCGTCGCCGAAATGCTGTCGACGGCGCCGCACCTCAAGCCGACGCGCGAGTTCACCGAGCGCGTCATGGGTGGCGTGCAGGTCTCCTCGCCGTGGCACGTGGCCGTCGCCGACTCGGTGCGCTCGGTCGTGCCCGACAAGGGGGCGACGCGCACGAGCATGCTCGTGGCGGCCACCTTCGCTGGGCTCCTCACCACGGCCGGCGTCGTCTGGGTCGCGCTGCGCGCCGACCAGGTCGCGGTCTTTGCCGGACTCGTCGCGGATCGCGGCCGCACCGTCGGTACGCGCGTCCTCAACGACGTAGCCGGCGCGATGTTCGGCCCGACGGCGGTCGACCTCCTGCGCGAACACGGCCTCATCGCCGTCGCGCTCGCCATTCCCGCCTTCCTGCTCACGTCCGGCATCGCGCTCGCGGGATTCCGCGCCCTGGGCGAGTCGGCGCGCACGCGGAGGGGCTGAGCCATGCGCCGCTTCCTCCAATTCCTCATCGTCGCCACCACGGCGTGGATCCCGACGCTCGGCCACGCGCAAGCACCGAGCGATTCGGTTGGCAAGCTGCTCTCGCTCGTCGCGCGCGAATTCCCGGGACGCACCCTTCCCGCCAACGCGACCGTCACGGCCGGCGCGCGGACCGTGATGGCGGGCGTCAAGGAGCGTGGCGACGTCGCCACGGCCGGACGCCTCGACGTGATCGGTGACGTGAGCGGCAGCGCGTATGCCCTCGGCGGCGACCTGGTCATCGGCCCGGGCGGACACGTGCACGGGGACGCGATCAGCGTCGGCGGCGAGGTCCGCCTCGATGGCGGCACGGTGGACGGCGACATGCGCCGCATCGCGACGAAGTCGAGCGTGACTGCGAATGCCAAGTCCGCCGATGCCGGTGACGACGAGGGTGTCATGCCGTCCGGCGGGCGTTCGCCGTTTGCGCAGGCGCTCGGCTGGCTCGTCGTGCTGCTGCTGGTGGGCATCGGCACGCTCGTGTTCGCCGATCGCTATCTCGATGGCGTCGTGCGTGAACTCGAGCGCTCCGTGCCGCGCGCCTTCCTGATCGGCCTGGCAGGTGAGCTCGCGCTCGCTCCGGCGCTGCTGCTCATCTGCGTCGGACTCGCGCTCACCTTGCTTGGTATCCTCGTCATTCCCTTTGCCGTGGTCGCCTTCGTGCTCGCGGCGGCCGGCCTGCTCACGCTCGGCTACCTCGGCGTCGCGAGCATGGTGGGCAGCGCCGTGATGCGCGACGGTGCGCGCCACTCGGCGCGCGGCGCTGCCTTGCGCTCGCTGCTCGTGGGCGTGCTGGCGCTGATGGTCTTCTGGGTGCTGGCCGGCCTTGCCGAGTGGAATGGCGTGTTGCTCCTCATCACGCGCGGACTGGCCGTGGCCGTCACGTGGGTGGCTGCGACCACTGGCTTCGGCGCGGCGCTCGCGTCGCGCGGTGGGGCACTCAAGCGTCGCCCGACGCCCAAGACGCCCGCCGGTGGCAGCGACGCCGCCTGGCAGACGCCCACGCCCGTGCGCGGCGTAGCGGCGGCGAAGCGTCCCGCGACCACGAGCGCCGGTTCCGGAGATCGCCGGTGAACTTGCGCTTCGTGCGCCTGCACGCGCGCACGGCGCGCACCGCGGTCACGCGGGCCGCACGCGCACGCCCGTTCACGGTGCGCCGGCGTCCGCGCCGGCTGACCACGGTGGCACTCGGCGTCGCGGGCCTCTTCCTCGCGCTGCTGCCGTCGTGCGCGGGTGGGCAGGAGTGGCGCACGCTGGATGTCGCGCGCCAGCTGCAGGACTCGAACGCGGTGGCGGTCAAGGTGCAGTTCGGCGCCGGGCGACTGACGCTGCGCGGCGCCGAGGCGCCGTACCTGTACCGCATGCAGCTCCGCTACGACGATGAGCGCAGCAAGGCGCTCGCCAAGTGGGACGCGCCCAATCGTACGCTCACGGTGGGCGTTGACGGGAGCAACATGCGCTGGAGCGGCAAGAAGAAGGAAGGCGGCACGATGGCGCTGGCCCTCGCCCGCACGGTGCCGATGGACCTGAGCCTCGATCTGGGCGCCACGGAGAGCACGCTCGACCTGAGCGGCCTGCGACTCAAGACGCTGCTCATCCGGTCCGGTGCGAGCGAGACCAAGGTCCGCTTCGACGCGGCCACCAACACGCCGATGGATCGGATCGAAGTGGACGCGGGCGCGGCCGCGTTCCACGCGACGGGCCTCGCGAACACCGGTGCGGCCAAGATGTTCGTCACGGGCGGCGTCGGTTTCGTCGAGCTCGACTTCGGCGGCGCGTGGAAGCGTGACATGGATCTCGACGTGACGCTCACCGTGGGCGGTGCCGAACTCACGGTGCCGAGCGACGTCGGCGTGCGCGTGAGCGGCCAGAAGACGTTCGGCGCCTACGACTTCGAGGGCATGCGCCAGGTCGGCAACGGCGTCTGGGAGACGAGCGGGTTCTCGGATGCCAAGCGCAAGCTGAACATCAAGGCGTCGACGACGATGGGGTCGCTCAAGATCGTGCGCCGGTAGCAGGGCGGCTGGCCTTCGCGTCCGTCGTGAGTGGGAAGCCGGCTCCGATCACTTTCACGTCCCGCTCGCGGACGTGGCTGGCAGTCAGACGCAGGATTGACTAGTCTGACTAGTCTGACTAGAATTGTGCATGGCTGAGCCCATCCCCCTCTACGACGCCAAGGCCCACTTCTCCGCCCTCGTCAAACAGGTGCGCGAGACCGGCGTCCCCATTGTCGTCTCCGTCCACGGCCAACCCGCCGTGGAAATCAGGCCGTACACCGCACCCGCACCGCGGACGATCGAGGAACGCCTCAACGAGATGGAGGCCCGCGGCGAGCTGACTCGCGCCAAGCGGAAGATGGGCACTGCCGGCTGGAGCAAGGGCCAGCGTCGGCCGGGCGGGCTCAAGCGATTCCTCGAGGAGCGCTGGTCCGACGAGTGAGTGGGCTCGCCTATCTGGATGCGTCCTGCCTCGCTGCGATCGCACTGCAGGAGCCATCCGTCCCGCAGCTCCGACGCCGCCTCATGACCTTTGATGAGATCGTCGCGCACCCGCTGGTCGAGGCCGAAGTGATGAGCGCGTGTGCGCGTGAGGCGGTGCCAGTTCCCGACCTCGAACTTCAAAGCGTGACGTGGCTTCCTTCAGCGGGCAGCGTGCGCCCCTTCGTGATGCGGGTGCTGCGCGCGGGCTACCTGCGGGGAGCCGACGCCTTCCATCTGGCGGTCGCGCTTGGCCTCGACGCTGATCCCGGCAAGCTCACCTTCCTCACCCTCGACACCAAGCAACGCGCCGTGGCCAAGGCGCTCGGCTTCCGCACGTAGCGCGCAAGGCCCGCACGCCTCTCTACACCGCCCCCTGCTTCCACCGCCCGCGCTTCCAGATCGCCGCCATGGCCAGCGCGCGCGCGATCGCCGTCGCAGTGATCACCCACCAGATCCCCGCGGTGCCCCACTGCGCCGCGGCCCAGATCGCCAGCGGCACCCTGCTCACCGTGATGATGGTGCTCGTGAGCATCGGCGACACCGTGTGCCCCGCCCCACCGAGCGCGCTCTCGAGCACCACTTCGGTGCAGACCGCGAGCTCCGCCCACGCGCCGATGCGCAGGTAGTTGGCGGCCTCGCCCACCACCGACGGATCGCCCGTGAAGACCATCGCCATCTGCTCGGGGATCGTCAGCGCCATCACGAAGAACACGAGCGCGGGCACTGACGCGTACGCCACCGTGAGCCACGCGGCGCGCTCGGCGCGATCAATGCGCTTCGCACCGAGGTTCTGCCCCACGATCGCCGCTGCGCCCGCGCCGAAGCCCACGCCGATCATGTAGAGCCAGCTCTCGATGCGGTGGCCGAGGCCAAGCGCCGCGATCGCCGGCGTGCCGAACTGCGCGGTGGTGCGCGTCACCAGCGCATAGATGAGCGAGAACACGATGCCCGTGGCCGCCGTCGGCGCGCCCACCCGGCACATCGTGCCGATGAGCGGCCAGTCGAGGCCGCGCCAGCGCAGCATGCCGCGTCGCCAGAGAATTGTGACACCGATGATGAAGCAGACTGAGCGTGTCGCCACCGTCGCGATTGCGGCCCCGCGGATGCCGAGCGCGGGGCTCCCCATCAATCCGAGGATGAGCACGGGGTCGAGCACGAGCGTCACGCTCACGCTCGCGGCCAGCAGCATGAGGGGCGTGCGTGTGTCGCCGCTCGAGCGAAACGCCGAGTCGACGGCGAAGAACCCGAAGAGAAGCGGCGCGCCAAGCAGGTAGGTGCCGAGGTACTGCTTGCCGAGGCCGGTTACCTGCGCCGGCGTGCGCATGCCGGCAAAGATCGCCGAGAGCGCGAGCGTGCCGAGCACGGCCACCACCACACCCAGCAGCAGCGTAAGCGCGAGCGCGTTGGCTGCCGCATGCGCCGCCTCCTCCGGTCGTCGCTCGCCGTATCGGCGCGACGCGACCGCCGTCAGTCCGATCGAGATCATCTCCGCGATCGAGATGATGAGCCAGACCCAGAAGAGACTCGTCGTGACGGCCGCCAATCCGGCGGATCCCACGTACGAGCCGACCCAGAAGGTGTCGACCGCCGTGAAGAGCGTGAGCAGCAGCGTCGAGCCCACCGCGGGCAGCGCCACGCGGAGGACGACCTTCGACAGGTCGCCCTCAACCGTGGCCGCTACGTGACTCATTGCCTGATGGGAATGCCCGCGCGCTCGAGCACCTTGGTCGCGATCGCATCGAGCGCCTTGGCCGCCGCGCTCGGCGCATCGGCCGCCACGATCGGCGTGCCGTCGTCGCCCGACTGCACGATGCGCGGATAGAGCGGCACGTGACCGAGCAGCGGCACGCCCAGCTCGTCGGCGAGTGACTGGCCGCCGCCCGATCCGAAGATCGCCATCGGCTTGCCCGTGTCCGGCGACTCGAACCAGCTCATGTTCTCGACGATACCGTAGACCGGCACGCCGACGCGCTCGAACATCTTGGCGCCGCGCAACGCATCACCCACGGCCACCGCCTGCGGCGTCGTCACGATCACCGCACCACTCACCTGCGTGGCCTGCACGAGCGAGAGCTGCGCGTCGCCCGTGCCCGGTGGCATGTCCACGAGCAGGACGTCGAGCTGCCCCCAGTCCACGTCGCGCAGGAACTGCGTCACGATCTTCATCACGATCGGGCCGCGCCAGATGGCCGGCTGGTCGCGCTCGATGAGGAAGCCGAGCGAGACGACCTTCACGCCGTGGGCCTCGAGCGGCACGATCTTCTGCGTCGCGTTGTCGACGGGCAGGTGTCCCGCGATGCCGAGCATGCGCGGGATGTTCGGGCCGTAGATGTCCGCGTCCATCACGCCCACGCGGTAACCGCGCTTGGCCAGCGCGACCGCGACGTTGGTCGTGATGGTGCTCTTGCCCACGCCGCCCTTGCCCGACGACACGGCGATGATCTTGCCGAGCTTGGGATAGACGACGGGTGCGGGCACCGAACCTGCGCCGGGACGCGCCGCGCTCTGCGGCTGCGCCTCCATGATCGGCAGCGCGCGCGACGCACCGGCAGCCGGTGCGCCCGCGGGCTTGGGCTTGGGCGCGAACTCCGCCGGATCCTTCGGATCCACGCGGACGTCAGTGACGCCGTCGATGCGCTCGACGGCCTGTCGCACGCTGCGCACGAGCGTCGCGTCATCCGTCGCGGCGAGCAGCAACGTGAGGCGCACCTTGCCGTCGGTGGTGGTGGCGACGTCGCGGATCATCTCCGCCGACACGACGTCCGCGCCCGAGCGCGGGTTGATCACGGCGCGCAGGGCGCCCTCGATCCTTTCAGCGAGCGTGGCCATGGTCAGGTCACGGGAATGGTCAGGAGAAAATCGCGGGCGGCCTGGATCACGCGCGGCTGCACGTCGGCCAGGGTGCCCACGATCAATGCGCCCGAGGCCTTGGCGTGACCGCCACCGCCGAACTGGCGTGCGAGCAAGTTCACGTCCACGGCGCCCGTCGAGCGGAACGACACCTTGACGCGATCATGTCCCAGGTCGCGGAAGAACAGCGCGAGCCGCGTGCCGGCAATCGATCGCGGATGCTCGGCCAGCCCGTCCAGGTCCTCGGCGTGCACGTTGTGGCGCTCCAATGCCCCGGCAGCGAGCGAGATCCAGGCCAATCCCACCGACGGATCGTGCTCGACCGACGCGAGAGCTTCCTGCAAGAGATGAAGCCGCCCCACGGGCAGTGACTGGTAGACGCTGCGGTAGATCGACTCCGGCTCGACGCCGGCCGCCAACAGCTCGGCCGCGATCGCGTGGCAGCGCGGGCTCGTGTTGGAAAAGCGGAAGCCACCCGTATCGGTGAGCATCCCGACGTAGAGCGGCACGGCGATGTCCGCCGTGATCGTCACCCCCATCACGTGCGCAAGGTCGCGCACCATTTCCGCGGTGGCACACGCGGCCGTGTCCGACGCCGTGATGTCCCCCGCCGGTTCGTCGTGGGCGATGTGGTGATCGACGACGAGCCGCGGCACCTTGAGCGCGCGCACCGCGTCGGCCAGCACGCCCAGGCGACCGACGTCGCTGATGTCGAGCACGAGCAAGAGGTCCGCGCCCTTGAATCCCTTGGCGCCGTCCTCGCTGCGTTCGTTGACGTCGCCGCTCAGGAGGAAGCGGTAGCCGTGCGGCCACGGCGTCGGGTTGACGATGCGCACGCGCAGGCCGGCGGCCTGCAGAATGCGGGCCGTGGCCACCTCGGAGCCGCATCCGTCGCCGTCAGCGTTGATGTGCGTGCTGAGGACAACGGTCTTGCCCGGCGTCAGTTGCGCGGCCACCGCGGCGAGTGCGTCGCGACGGGCCGTCGGAATGGCGAGCAGATCAGGAAGCGTGGACATGCGGGGGTGGAAAGACAGCGCGGCGCCCCGGATCGGAGCGCCGCACTGAAAGATAACCACCCACCACCCGCGGGTGGCGCGTCAGGCCGATGCCTTCGACAACTTCGAGTGCGCCTTGCCGTAGACGAAGTACACCGCGAGCCCGATGGCCATCCAGACGATGAGCCGGATCCAGGTGTCGCTCGGGAGCCCGTACATCAGGTACCCGCAGATGAGGATGCCGAGCGCCGGCACGATCGGCACGAGCGGCGTCTTGAAGGGGCGCGGCAAGTCGGGCTGCGTGCGGCGCAGCACGATGATGCCGGCGCTCACGATCACGAAGGCGAAGAGCGTGCCGATGGAGACGAGTTCGCCGAGCAGCGCGATCGGGAAGATCGCGGCAATCGCCATGGCGACGATGCCGGTGATGATCGTGCCCACCCACGGCGTCTTGAACTTGGGATGCACCTTGCTGAACATCGGCGGCAGCAGGCCGTCACGCGACATGGCGAAGAAGATGCGCGGTTGGCCCATGAGCATCACGAGCACGACCGACGAAAGGCCCGCGATGGCGCCGATGTTGATGAGGTACGTGAGCCACTGGAGCGGCTTGCCGGCGGCCGCGATGGCGACGTACACCGGGTGCGGCACGTTGAGCGTCTTGTAGGGCGCGAGGCCCGTCATGACGAGCGCCATCAGGATGTAGAGCACCGTGCAGATGGCGAGCGAGCCGAGCATGCCGATGGGCAGGTCGCGCTGCGGGTTCTTGGCTTCCTGCGCCGCGGTCGAGACGGCGTCGAAGCCGATGTACGAGAAGAAGACCACGCCGGCGCCTTGGACGATGCCGGAGACGCCGTATTTGCCGAACGTCCCCTCGTTGGGCGGAATGAACGGCGTCCAGTTGGCGCTGTTGACGTACTGGAAGCCGAAGATGATGACGAGCAGCACCACCACCATCTTGATCGCGACGACGATGTTGTTGAACGTCGCCGACTCCTTGATGCCGATGATCAGCAGGCAGCTGAGCGCGAAGACGAGGCCGAGCGCCGGCAAGTTCATGATGCCGTGCTCGACCACGAACGGCGCCGTGCAGGCCGCGGCCGCGATCTCGACGCCGTCCTTGAGCGCGACGAGTCCCGAGGCCGGGTCGATGCAGAACGAGGAGCGCACGAGGTTGTGCGTGCCCTCGACCGTGAAGGGGGCCGCCGCGTAGGCGCGCGGGATGTGGATGCCGAACTGCCCGAGGAACTCGATGAAGTAGCCCGACCAGCCCACCGCGACGGTCGACGCCGCGAAGAGGTACTCGATGATCAGGTCCCAGCCGATGATCCAGGCGAAGAACTCGCCCAGCGTCGCATAGCCGTAGGTGTACGCGGAGCCCGAGATCGGGATCATGCTCGCGAACTCCGCGTAGCAGAGCCCCGCGAAGAGGCAGCCGAAGCCGGCCAGCACGAAGGAGAGGACGATGGACGGACCGGCGTTGTTCGCCGCCGCCGTGCCCGTCAGCACGAAGATGCCGGCGCCGATGATCGCGCCGATGCCGAGCATCGTCAGGTTGAGCGCACTCAGCGATCGCTTGAGCGATTGCCCGTGCTCGTCACCTGCCTCTGCATGCAGCATGGCCAGGCTCTTGGTGGACCACAAACCCATCGGGGCGTCCTCTGTTGGTGGACGGACTGTTGGTGGGCGGACATGAAAGGGCGGCGGAGCCCCACGGGACCCAGCCGCCGGGAAGCGGGCGTACCGACCACCTGCGATAGCCCCCAAAAGTCGGCGGAGTGGCTACCCCCTGTCAAGGAAGCGCCACGGGGGCCGGTCTTCAAGGACCGGCCCCCGTGTTCACAAGTTTCGGACATCTCGCGCGCGCTAGACCGAGTAGTTCGGCGCCTCGCGCGTGATCGTCACGTCGTGCGGATGCGATTCGCGGAGCCCCGCCGTCGTGATACGCGTGAACTGCGTCTTGGTCCGCAGCGTCTCGATGTCGCCACAACCGGTGTAGCCCATGCCGGCGCGCAGCCCGCCCACCATCTGGAAGAGCACGTCGCTCACGGGACCCTTGTACGGCACGCGGCCTTCGATCCCCTCGGGCACGAGCTTCTTCGCCGACATCTCGCCGTCCTGAAAGTAGCGATCAGCCGAGCCGTCCTGCATGGCCGAGAGCGATCCCATGCCGCGGATCATCTTGAAGCGGCGTCCTTCCATGAGGATCGATTCGCCGGGGCTTTCCTCGGTGCCGGCCAGCATCGAGCCCATCATCACGGCATGCGCACCCGCGGCGAGCGCCTTGACGATGTCGCCCGAGTACTTGATGCCGCCGTCCGCGATGACGGGCACGCCACTCGCGCCCTCCACCGCTTCCATGACCGCGGTGAGCTGCGGCACGCCGACGCCGGTGACCACGCGCGTCGTGCAGATCGAGCCGGGACCGACGCCGACCTTGACCGCGTCGACGCCGCGCTCGACGAGCGCCATCGCGCCCTCACGCGTCGCCACGTTGCCAGCCACGAGCTGCACGTTCGGGAAGGCCTGCCGCACCTTGTGGGTCGCCTGCAGCACGGCGTCGGAGTGACCGTGGGCCGTGTCGACCACGATCGCGTCCACGCCCGCGTCGATGAGCGCCTTGGCGCGATCCATATAGTCGCCGCCCGCGCCGATGGCGGCCGCCACGCGGAGCCGCCCGAACTCGTCCTTGTTGGCGTTCGGGTACTGGCGGCGCTTATGGATGTCCTTGACGGTGATGAGCCCCTTGAGGACACCATGGTCATCCACCACGGGCAGCTTCTCGATGCGATGCTTGCCCATGATCCGCTCGGCTTCATCGAGCGTCGTGCCCATCGGCGCCGTCACGAGGCCCGTCGAGGTCATCGCGTCGCCGATCGACTGCTCGAGGTTGCGCTCGAACTGCAGGTCGCGGTTGGTGAGGATGCCGACCAACCGGCCGTTCTCGTCGACGATCGGGACGCCGCTGATGCGGAAGCGCGTCATCAGTCCGACCGCCTCCTTGAGCTTGGCCGAGGGCGCGAGCGTGATCGGGTGCAGGATCATCCCGCTTTCGCTGCGCTTGACGCGGTCGACTTCGGCGGCGTGCCGGTCGATCGACATGTTCTTGTGGAGCACGCCGATGCCGCCGGCCCGCGCCATCGCGATCGCCATCTCGGACTCGGTGACCGTGTCCATGGCCGCAGCGATGAGCGGCACGTGGAGGGTGATGCCGCGGGTGAAGCGGGTCGCGGTGGCAACGTCCTTGGGGTGGACCAGGGAGTGCCCCGGCACGAGCAGGACGTCGTCGAAGGTGAGGCCGGCCTCCGCGCGTACGCGCGAACTGGCCGGAAGGGGAGCGGGAGTCGGGGCCCCATTGCGCGACGGCCCGCCGTCGAGGGAATCCGAGCGGGCGGGCCGATGGGGCGAAGCAGTTGGAGTCGCCATGGCGAAAAGTAGGCGGGGGCGGTGCCCCATGGCAGGGGGGAGGCGCCGGGAACCGTCGGGCCCGTCCGGGTGTCTGTTCCCAAGTGACCACCGCCCCCCGCCCCGCCCGCTCGGCCGAATCGCAGGCCGCGCTCGACGCCATGGGGCAGCGGCGCTACGAGCAGGAGGTGGACGCGCAGCGGGCTCGGCTCCGGATCACGATTCGCGGCGCCCTGGAGTGCGTGGCGTGGTGCGCCGTGGGGCTCGCGGCCATCGCGTGGGCGCTCCACTCGACCGATGTGCCGCGCGCGAAGATCGTGTTCGCGGCGGGGGTCGTGGTGGGCGATGCGGGGGTGCTGATCACCATGCTGCGCGTGTGGCTCGCGCTCGATGGCGCGGACGACGCGTAGGCGCGACCTAGCGTCCCTTCTTCCGCGCCGCGGGCAGGAACGTTGCCGCAGCACCGAGCAGCCGCGCCACCTTCCCCTCGGTGATCCACTTGGGGTCGCCCTTCCAGTTCTCGAGCACCACGTCGAGTCCCGCACTCCGGATCAATCGCCGCACGGCCATCAGGATCACGACCAGATCATCGACCTCGCCGAAGAACGGCAGGAAGTCGGGCACGAGGTCGAGCGGCATGATGAAGTAGAGCGCGGCGCCGACCACGAGCCCCTTGTCGAGCAGCGACACACGCTTGTCACGGGCCAGCCCCCACATGAGGCGCGCCAGATTCGGCAACGCGAGCAGCACGTCGCCGACGACCGACCGGTTGGTGCTACTGACCGGTGCCGGGGGCGCTTCCATCGGTCGGCCAGTGCGTTTCGACCGCGATGCTCTCGGCCACCGCGGGATCGGGCTTGGCGATGGGCGGCGCGTCGGCGGTGGGTGCGGGCGCGCCAACCACCGACACTGTGGCGGTGACCGTCGGCGCGTTTTGAGCCTTGGCGGCACCAGTCGCAGCCGCACTGGCCGCGGCCACCGCGGCGGTCGCGGCCGCGCTCGCATTCGTGCCGACGTTCTTGACGGTGCCTGAGATGTCGGTCGCGACGCTCTTGCCCGCCGCGACGGCGCCGTTCAGAACGCCCATGGCCTTGCCCATGAAGCCCATCGTCTCGCTGATGGCGTTTGCGCTCACCTTGCCGGCGCGCAGCGTGTCCTCGACCGTGTCGGCAAAGCGCGTGAAGATCGAGAGCGGCGTCTCGGGCTTGACTGCGTACTTGGACTCGAGGAATTCGACGTAGTCGAGCACCTGGTAGCCCTTCTCGTCGGAGAGGGTCTCGAGCTTGCGGGCGATGCGGTCGCGCAGATGGTCGTTCATGGCGGTGCCGGCCAGCGTTGGGGGACCCTCACCCTACGATAGCATGCCGCCGCAGGTTCCGCCGCGCGTTATCCGCGCTATCCCCGCCAGCGCACGTGATCCCCGCGCACGTCCATGTGCACGTACGGGCTCGAGAACTTCCGGCTCAGGTACATGCCGATGCCGCCGACGAGCTCGGGGTGCGCCGCTTCCACTTCCTCGATCGCGCGCACCACCATCACGAGATCCTTGCGCGTGAAGCGACCGTCACGATCCGCATCGATCGCCACATCGAGCGCTTCGCCGCTCTGGTGACGGCTGTCGCGCGCCGAGCCCGGCACCTGGGCGTTGTGGAAGGGCGTGCGGAATCCGGAGCGCACTTCCATGGCGAAGCGCGGCGCCTCGCCACCCACCGCCACCGTGCCCTGGTCGATCTCGAGCTGCGCGAGCACCAGCTCGAGCTTGTCGAGGGCGCGCGCGTCGACGGCCAGATAGCGCGGCCAGACCGACTGGTTGTCGTGGGTGAGGAAGTCCGAGACGCGAATGTGCCGCGTCAGCGGCCGGTCGAGGTCACGCTCGTGCACCTCGAGGAAGCCCGCGGGCAGCGGCGCCTTCGCGCTCGCATGCCGTTCACCCCGCCACATCCCCATGCGATAGCCGTTGAGGCTGCGGCCCTGTTTCTCCTCGAACGGCACCAGCACGCCCACCGTGACGCCCTGCACGAGACGCCGCGTCGCGCCCGCCGTGCTGAGCGCCAGACGATAGAGACCGGGCTGCTCCGGCGTCACCACGTCCGAGCCCTCGAGAGCGCGCGCGGGCGCGACCGGCACCGAGTCATCGAGTGCGAGCCACTCATAGCGGAGCTGCGACGGGTCGCCGGACACCTGCAACGGCATCTCGAGCGCGGCACTCGGACGCGCGAAGCGCACGCGCACTTCGCCGCTGGCGCCGAAGGCATTGAGCGTCGGCGCGGCACTGGCCAAGGCGCGCGTGGAGAGTCGCGCGGAGGCCTGCTTGATGGGGGCAACCTCGACATTCGCGCCGATGAGCGCGAGGGCGAGCAGAATTCCCGTGGCCGCGGCACTCCGAGACAGGGGCCGCGCGCGCAGGAGAGCCTGGCGCGCCGCGCTGCGCATCAGCGCGTGCTGCGCCGCGCCGCCGGAGCGGCCTTCGCCGTCGCCTTGCCCTTGCTCGCCGACGACTTCACGACCGGCTTGCCGCTCCCTTTCTTCTTCCCCTTGGCGAGCCGGGGAATGGCGCCCGTCCAGCGCGCGCGATCGCCGCGCACGTCGATGTGGACGAACGGACCGTGCTGGCGCGTGGCGCGATAGACGCCGAAGCCGCCGGTCAGGTCGGGGTGGGCCGTCTCGACGCGATTGACGGCATCGAGGATGACCTGGTTATCCTTGCCGTTGATCTTGCCGTCGTGGTTCAGGTCGTCCATCCGACCGTCGCCATTGGCGTCGATGATGATGTCGGCGGCATCACCGAACTGGTGGCGGCTGTCGCGCGCACGGCCGCCGCGCCTCGGACCCACGCCCTCGGCGTTGTACTCCGGCGTGCGGAAGCCGGACATGACGCGCACGCCGTCGGTCTTGACGCCACGTGCCTTGAGGTCGGCAAGCACGAGCTCGAGCTTGTCGATCAGCTCCTCGCGGAGCACGATGTACTTCGGCCAGACGTCGCTCTGGTTGTGCGTGACGAAGTCGCCGAGCTTGAAGTGCTCCGACACCGGCGCTTCGACGTTGTCGAGGTTGACCTGGATGAACCCCTCGGGGTTCTCGTAGGCCTCGCTGCGCGCGCCACGCTTCTCGGCGGGCCAGAAGCCCAGGCGATAATCGCCCACCTTGCCGCCGAACTTCTCGGAGAACGGCAGCACGGTGATGAGCTTGACCTGCTGCGTGACCGAGGAATCCTGGATCGGGTGGATGCCCGGCGTGTTGACCGCCCGCTCGCCGAAGAGGCGCTGCAGGATCGGGATGGTCATGGCGCGCGACCGGCTGAAGAGCCGCATGCGCAGCTTGCCACTCTTGCCGGCCATCGAATCGGTGACGGCGCGGAGCTCGTTCGAATCCACCGGCACGGCCACCGGACCCGCATTCTCCAGCACCTGCGCGGAGGCCGGCGCACCCAGGCACGCCACGGCGAGTCCCGCCCCGATGAGGGCGCGACGCACGAGGCGGCGGAAGGTGGCGCGGTGAGGGCGCATGGCAGGGAGTTTCGACCGGAGGGGACGAGGAGCGGAGGTCGTTCCGAACGTCGTACGACGGTATCCTGCGACGGGAAGGAATCCCGCGGAAGTGCGACACATCACACCGCCCGAAAGTGCCTGCGGCGGTAGAGGGCTAAAGGTATGTCAGTCTTGGGCCTAGCGCGAGGGGCATGCGAAATCCCGCCAATGGCGTGACACCTCAAACAGCCCAACGACACGGTAGAAGAGCACGAACCCCGGCTCAGTAGATGAACACCGGGGTCCCGATCTTCACGATCTGGTACAACGTCTCGATGTCTTCGTTCCGCACGCGGACGCAGCCGTGACTGGCCGACGTGCCGATCGACGAGGGCACGTCGGTGCCATGAATGCCGTACCCGTCGCCCATGTACAAGCGGAAGGCGCCGAGCACGCCGGTGTACTTGCGCTGGTTGCTCGAGAGCGGGGGAATGACCATGCGGCCGTCGGCCACGATCTCATGCCCTTCACGCACGGCGTACGGCACGATCTCGCCGCCCGAGAGCCGCTTCACCACGTCGTTGCCGACCATCGTGACGACGCTGCCATCGCTGAGCTTGATCTCCTGTCCCTTCTCGAGCCGGGCGATGCGCATCTTCTTCTTCTTCGCCATCTCGATGTAGTGCCAGTCGGGCGGCACCCAGGCCGGCTCGACCTCTTTCTTCTCGACCTTCAATCGGCCGCGCGGCGTCTCGAACTTCCACTCCTTGCCGCCGGGCTTCTTGAGCGTCTTGCCGGTGCCGGTGGCTACCCGCGTGGTGAAGAGCACCGAGTCGCGCAGCTTGTACCAGAGCCGGTTCTCGGCGATCGAGACGACGATGTACGGCTGCGTGTCGGGTACCGCCTTCTCGCTGGCCACGAGCGCCGCCTTGCTCGTGTCGCCGTAGATGCCCGCCGACGACTCCGCGCGCTTGAGAGAGGCGCGGGCCTCGTCGAGCTGTCGGCGCGCGGTGGCGACGTCGGCCTCGTTGCTGCGCACGGCGAACACGAGATAGCCGAGTGCGGCGAGCGCGAGCGCGAGACCGCCCGTGAGCGCGCTGTCGAGTCGCGACCAGGGCGCCGACGTGTTGCTGGCAGGCTCCGTCGGGGGCGTAGGCTGGGGGGTGGGCTGCGTCGGAGTCGTCATCAGAAGAGATACACCTTGACGCCCGGCTTCAGGTTCGGGAGGACGGCCTTGAGGTCATCGGCGGAGAGCCGCACTGCGCCGGGCCAGACGTAGAGCGAATCGGCGAGCGGTCCCTCGGTGGGCTGCGCGTAGATGAGCGTGCCATCCTCGAGGAAGGCCGCGCCCAGGCCGAGCGCGCCCTTGAGCTTCCGGTTGGTGGGCGGCGAAATGCCGCGCTCGCGGTAGAGCCACTCGGGGAGCTCGAACGGTTGCCCCTTGGCCACCACCGACTTGACGGTGCGGACGCCGCGGGGCGTGGCGAGACGCTGCGTGTCGGGGGCCACGCCCACGAGCGACTCGGGACCAAGATCGACGTCCATGGTGTGCAGCACGAGGCCGTCGCGCTCGAGCGTGGCGGTGCCTGAATCGACCTGGACGCTCAAGTGCAGACCGCGATCGGCGCCGGCTTCGGCGCGCACCCGATCGAGGATGCCCTGCAGTCGCGCACGCTGGGCGGCCATCTGGGCATCGGCCGTGGCCGTGGCGGTGCCGAACGCGTCGGTACGCCGTTGGCGCGCCTCGGCCTGCAGCGACCGCACGCGCAGCGCGAGCCAGCCATCGCCGGCGAGCGCGAGCGCCAGGCCGACGGCAATGGCAAGCGTGCGCGTCGGCATTGCCCCGCGGCGATTGACGAGGCGGCTCACTTGCGGGACAGCTGCTGGACGTCGAGCACGGGCACTCCAGTGGGATCGCTGCGCCCGGTCCGCACGCGGGCGGTGATGATCACGGTCGCGAGCGGCGGCAATCCCTTGGCCTGCGCCATCAGCGACGGTGGCACCGCAAGATAGAGCAGCGCATTCTCCCGGGACGGCCCGCGCGCGAGCAGGTACGGCTCGTCGGGGAGGAGGTCCTTGCGCAGCGGATCGGCGAGTTGGTACGAGATGACCTCGACCTCCCAGCGCACGACCTTGCCGCGCGAACCAGCCGGATCGGCGCGAAGGTCGGCGGCACTGAGCGCAGTACGCGCGTTGGAGTCGGTCGGTGCGACATCGCCTTCCTTGACCCAGCCTTCGATGCGCACGCGGACCCAACCGCGCTCACGCGCAAGGGGCGTGAGCATCGTGTTGGTGGCGGCGCTGCCCATGCTTGCGCCGCCGTCGGGCGCGGTGCGGAGCTCGGCCGCGTGCGTGGTGACGAGCGTGCCTTCGGGGAGCGGCGGCGCGGGCTCCGCGGATGCGGCGACAAGCGGTGCGGCATGTGTGGTGGGCGCCGCTGCAGCGGGCGTCTTGGCGGTCGCGGAGCCGCCGGCCAGCGTGGCGGGGCCCGGCTTGGCTGCGGTCGTGGCGGCTGCCCTGGCTGCTGTAGTCGCCGCTGTCGCGGCGGCGGTGAACGCGGCGTTCGTCACCCAGCCACCCCGGCGCACCTTGACCCATTTGCCGGTCCGCACGATCACGGCGAGACCGGTGCCGCTCCTGAGCGTTGCCACGGCGGTGGCGGCGGCCTCGGCGGAGGCGCGCAGGGGTGCACCCGCGCTTGCGGTGACATGCACCTGGTAGCGTCCCTTTCGGCCACCCAGCGCTGCGCCCTCGACGAACCCTTCGATGAGCACGCGGGTATGTCCGGCGCGCGCTTCCTGCCGGGTCACCGTGGTGCCGGCCGTGAGGGTCGCGACGACGGGGCCCGACGGGGAATCGCGCAGGTCGGTGTCGCGCTCGACGGTGCGAGCCTGCGCCCCGAGCGGCAGGGCGGCACACGCCAGCAGCACGAGAGCCTGTCGCATCGCTTGGAGGCCCCGTCGGGGGCGGCTAGATTCCCGCACTCGCATATGGACGCAGAAGTTAAGTCCTCCCACAGCACGGAACCAGAATGGCTGCAGGTGATCGACGCCCGGTCGCGCTTGTCGTGCTCGACGGGTGGGGCTACCGCGCCGAGCGCACGGGGAACGCGATTGCACTGGCCAATGTCCCGACGTGGGACCGGCTGTGGGCTGGCGCCCCGCGCACGCTGCTCGACGCGTCGGGCCTCGCGGTGGGACTTCCCGAGGGGCAGATGGGCAACAGCGAGGTCGGGCACTTGAACCTGGGCGCCGGGCGCGTGGTGATGCAGGATCTGGTGCGCGTGCAGCAGGCGATCAAGGATCGCTCGCTCTTCCGCAACGAGGCGCTGGTGGCCGCGTGCGACGCGGTCAAACGATCGGGCGGCACGCTGCACATCGCCGGGCTGCTGGGCGACGGTGGCGTGCACGCGCACGACGCGCACGCGGTGGCGCTCGTGGAGATGGCGTATGAGCGCGGGATCCGGAAGATCGCGCTGCACCTTTTTCTTGATGGACGCGACACCCTGCCCCGCACGGCCGCGGGCTTCCTCACGTCACTGACGACACGCGTGGCAGGCCGCGCGGTGATCGCGAGCGTGAGCGGTCGCTACTACGCGATGGACCGCGACCAGCGCTGGCCCCGCATCGAACTCGCCTACCGCGCGATGGTGGACGGAACCGGCCCGTCGGCGAGCGACGCCCTCGCGGCCGTCACGGCGGGCTACGCCAACAACGTGACCGACGAGTTCCAGCTGCCGCTCGTGATCACGGCGGACGGTGCACCCGTCGCGCCGATGCGGGACGGCGACCAACTCATCTGCTTCAACTATCGCTCGGACCGGATGCGGCAGATCGTCCGCGCCCTGACGCAGCCGGGCTTCGACGGCTTTGCCACGGGGGTGCGGCCCACCGTCGGCGTCACCTGCATGACGCAGTACGACGCCACGTTCGGGCTGCCGGTGGTCTTCCCGCCATTCTCGATGGCGCGCATCATGGCCGGGGTGCTGGCGGATGCGGGCAAGACGCAGTTCCGCACGGCGGAAACGGAGAAGTATCCGCACGTGACCTACTTCTTCAACGGCGGCGAGGAAAAGCCGTTTCGCGGAGAAGAGCGCGAGCTGGTGGCGAGCCAGAAGGTGGCCACCTACGATCTGATGCCGGAGATGAGCGCGGCCGGAGTGACCGACAAGCTCTGCGGTGCGCTCGAGGGACGGCACCACGATTTCATCCTCTGCAACCTGGCGAACGGCGACATGGTGGGTCACTCGGGCTCGTTGCCGGCGACGATCAAGGCGGTGGAGACGGTGGATGCGTGCCTCGCGCGCGTCATTGCCAGTGCGGAACGGGCTGGCGCGCGGCTGCTGATCACGGCTGACCATGGCAATTGCGAAATGATGATCGATCCGGCCACGGGTGGCCCGCACACCGCACACACCACCAACCAGGTGCCGTTCCTGCTGATCGATCCCGATGGCAACCGACCGCTCCGCTCCGGCGGTGCGCTCTGCGATATTGGCCCCACGGTGCTGAGCCTCCTCGGCCTCGACCAACCCGCCGAAATGACCGGCACTTCCTTGCGTCTCCTGGAGTCGACCGCCTGATGCTCCGCCGTTTCAACGTTGCCCGCGCGTTCGCGCTCATCGCGTGCCTCGCCCATCCCGCCCTCGCGCAGCTCGGCACGATTCCCGAGAAGAGCCCGTTCCGCGACGTGGAGTACAACCACGAGTGGACGTTCTTCACGGGTTACCTCACCAACGGCGGCGATCCAGCCGGCGTCGCGCCGGGTGGCGGTCCCTTGGTCGGGCTGCGCTACGACTATCACTTCTCGGGCCCGCTCTACGGGTACGCGCGCTTCACCGAGGTGGGGAGTTCGCGCATTGCCCTCAACCCGGGCAAGCCCTTGGCCAAGCGACTGATCGGCGACTACAAGTGGCCGATGACTTTCTTCGACGTGGGGCTCGAGACGAGCCTGACGGGCCAGAAGGCGTGGCACAACCTGATGCCGGTGATGTCGTTCGGCGTGGGCGCCTATTCGGACTTCATCAACGGGCCCGATGTGGGCGGCTTCTCCGTGGGATCGGGGCTGATGTTCACCTTCGGCGGCGGCGTGCGCTACGCACCGGCCAACAAGCGGTGGCAGCTGCGCGCCGAGGCGTACAACTACTTCTACTCCATCGAGTACCCGCCGAGCTACGAGAACGCGCCGCCCGGTGGCTCGACCTCGATCCTGCCGGCGGGTGCGAAGGGCGGCTATCGCAGCAACTGGTCGCTGCAGATCGGCGCGTCGTACACGCTCATCCGCTAGCGGCATGCGCGTCACGCTCACCCGGCGCGTGACGTTGAGCGCGGCGGACTGACCGATGCGTGCGATGATGCCGTGCATCGGGGCGATCCTCGCCGGTGGCAGCGGCACGCGCATGGGCGGCATGGACAAGGGACTGCTGGAGATCCGTGAGCGCCGCACGGTCGAATGGGTGGCCGACGCGATCGCGCCGCTCGTGGAAGACCTCGTGATGGTGGGCGGTTCGAAGGTGTTGGCCACGGGGTTGGGCGCGCGTGGCATCGAGGACCTGCGACCCGGGCTCGGCGCCATCGGCGGCATGCACGCGGCGTTCGAGCTGGCGGGCGATCGCGGGTGCTTCGTAGTGGCGTGGGACCTGCCGTTCGTGAACACGGCGCTGCTCTGGGCGTTGCACGATCACGCCATCGCGGAGGACGCGGACGCTGGGCTCGCCGAGCGGGCGGGTTCACGTTGGGGCGTCGAACCGCTGTGCGGATGGTACGACGTGGCGCGTTGTCGCGCGGCGCTGACGGCGGCGCTCGATGCGGGTGACACGCGGGCCGGCGGCTGGTTGTCGCAGGTGAAGGTGGCCACCCTCGGCGCACCCGCGATGCGGGCCTACGGCAATCCGGAGCACTTGCTGCTGGACCTCGACACGCCCGAGGACTACCTGGCGGCGCGTGCCGCGGCCGAGGCGATGCGATGAGGGGCGCGCGGGTGGTTGTGCGTGGTGGCGTTCGCGCGATGTCGATGGGTGTTGCGCGTGGTGGCGTTCGCGTGATGGCGATGCGTGCTGCGCGTGGTCTCGCGCGCGCTGGATGTGCGCTGGTGGTCATGGGCGCATCGGTGGCGCGCGCGCAGGGTGTCGCGAGCACGACGGTGGTGACGCCGCCGCGTGTGCCGGCGGTGAGTCCATGGGCGTCACTGCGCGCCGGCATCGACTCGCTGCTCGATGACCCTGCGTTCGCGAATGCGCACTGGGGGGTGCTGATCGTCGATCCGGTCCGCGGCGACACGCTCTACTCGCGCAACGCGGGCAAGCTGTTCATGCCGGCGTCGAACGAGAAGCTCATCACGGGTGCGGTGGCTCTCGCCCGACTCGGGCCGACCTATCGTTGGACGACGCTGCTGGCCGCGCGTGGCCGAGTGAAGGCGGGTACGCTCAACGGCGACCTGCTCGTGATCGGCTCCGGTGACCCGAGCATGAGCGACGCGATGCGTGGCGACGTGCGCGCGTCGTTCGATTCGCTGGCGGACCAGCTCAAGGCGGCCGGGGTGAAGCGGATCACGGGGCGCCTGGTGCACGCGGGCGATGCGATGCCCGGCGACATCTACGGACTCGGCTGGGCGCACGACGATTTCGACGAACCGTACAGTGCACCCGTGGATGAACTGTTCCTGAACGAAGGCTTCGCGCGCGTGGTCGTGCGCGCGGGGACCAAGGTCGGCCGGGGCGCGACGGCGTCGGTGTTGCCGGCCGCAGGCGCGGTGCCGATCCGCACGATGGTGCGCACCGTGGCTGCGCCGGTGGCGCCGTCCGAGCGCCCGCAGGTGGCGTGGGAGGACGGCGCGTACTTGGTGCGTGGGTCGCTCACGGTGCGCGACAGCGCGATGTTCGCGGTGGCGATTCGCGAGCCGGGCCGCGCCTGGTTGGCGGCGCTGCGCGAGGCGCTCGTGCGACGCGGCGTGAGCGTGCGCGCGCAGTACGCGCGCGACACTGCGCGCGTGAACGTCCGCGACACGCTCGTGCGCTGGCTGTCGCCGACGCTCGCGCAGGTGCTCCCCGTGCTCGAGAAGCCCTCGCAGAACCAGATCGCGGAGCTCTTCTTCCGCACGTTGGGCGGTGCCTTCGATTCCGCGGCCACCGAGCGAGCGGGACGTCGGGTCGTCACCGCGCAACTCGTGAGCTGGGGGGTGGACTCAAGTCACGTGGCGGTGCGCGATGGCAGCGGCCTCTCGCGCCACGACTACGTGGCGCCCGACGCGTTGATCCGCGTGCTCGACGCGATGCGCCGGAGTGCGGACAGCACCACCTTCCGCTCGTCGCTACCGGTGGCCGGCGTGGATGGCACGATTGCCAACCGGTTGCGCGGCACGCTGGCGCAGGGCCGCGTGCAGGCCAAGACCGGTACGCTCGACAAGGCGCGCTCGCTCTCGGGCTACGTGACGACGTCCGGCGGCGCGACGCTCCTCTTCAGCATGCTCGCGAACAACTGGACGACCAACGTGCGCGCGGTCGAGCGCGTGCAGGACGCGATCGCGCTGCGCCTCGCCATTCTTCCCCTCGGACCGCTCGCCGATGCAGACCGCCGCTGAGGCAAGTGCGGCGCTGCTTGCGCGCGTGACGCCGATGCCGGCGGTCCTGCTCGCGCTCCCCGACGCGCACGCCCACGTGCTCGCGGAGGAGGCGATCGCGTTGGCGACGTTGCCGCCGTGGCCGAATGCGGCGATGGACGGCTACGCCGTGCGCGCGGCCGACGTGTCGGCGGCAAGCGCGGCAACTCCGATTGCGCTGCCCGTGTTCGAGACCATAGCGGCGGGGCGATTCCCCTCGCGTGCGCTCGAGCCCGGCGAAGCCGCGCGCATCATGACGGGAGCACCCATTCCCGCGGGCGCCGACACCGTGATCCGCGTGGAGGACACGGACGGCGGCGTCCTGCACGTGACGATCCATGACGCGCGCGACGCCGGCCGCAACGTGCGCGCCGCAGGCGAAGACGTGCACGTGAACGACCGACTGCTCGCCGCTGGCAGCTGGCTCGGCGGGGCGCAGCTCGGGCTGCTCGCGGCCGCCGGCGCGAGCGAGGTGCGCGTGCATCGCCGGCCACGTGTGGCCATCCTCAGCTCCGGCGACGAGCTCGTGCCGCTCTCGCAGGTGGAGGAAGCACGCGCGGGCCGGAAGCTCGTGTCGTCCAACTCGATTGCGCTGATGGCGCTGGTGCGCGAAGCGGGAGCGGAGCCGCTCGACTTCGGCATCGTGCGCGACGATCCTGCTGACCTCGCCGAGCGGTTGCGTGCAGCGAGCGCCGACGCCGACCTGAGCCTCACGACGGCCGGCGTGTCGGTCGGCGCGTTCGACTACACGCGCGACGCGGTGCAAGCGGCCGGTGGTCGCATCGACTTCTGGAAGGTGAAGCTGCGGCCCGGCGCGATGCTCGGCGCTGGTCAGATCGGCGACGTGCCGTGGCTTGGCCTGCCGGGCAACCCGGTGTCGGCCGTGGTCACCTTCGAGCTCTTCGCGCATCCGATCATCCGGCGCATGCTCGGACACGCACACTGCCTGCCGCAGTCGATCGAGTGCGAGACGGCCACCTCCATCCGCACGGCGGGCGGGTCCACCTACCTGCTGCGCGCGATCGTGACGCCACGCGCCGGGGCGCGCGCGCTCGTGTCACTCGCGGGTGGGCAGGGGTCGCACGTGCAATCGGCGCTGGCGCGCGGCAACGCGCTGCTGGTGGTGCCGGCCGAAGCGGCGCGGGCCGACGCGGGCACCGTGTTGCGCGCCATTCCACTCGGCGAAGCGCGCACGTTCGGACCGGAGTTCCCGTTCTGATCCACGCGACGCACGCCGACCTGCTTGCACTCGAAGCGGAACTCGGGCGTCGGCACCGCATCCGGGAGACCGTCGTGCCGCTGGGCGCACGCAGCGTCACCATCGCGCACCCCGCGAGCGCCGACGAACTGATCAGCGAGGTCGAGTACGGCGAGGATGGCCGCCTGCCGTACTGGGCCGACCTCTGGCCATCGGCGCGCGTGCTCGCGTCCCACGTGGCGACGCTCGACGGTGCGGGCCGTCGGCTGCTCGAGCTGGGATGCGGCTCGGGGTTGGTGTCCACGGCCGCGGTGTTGGCGGGTTTCCGCGTCACGGCCACGGACTACTACCTCGACGCCTGCGCCTTCGCGCGGCTCAATGCGTGGCGCGTGACCGGCGACGTGATCGAGGCGCGCATGCTCGACTGGCGGCACGTGGGCGCCGATCTCGGCACGTGGGATGTCGTGGTTGCGAGCGATGTGCTCTACGAGATGCCGTACGCGTCGCTCGTGGCTGAGGTGCTTGATCGAACGCTCGCACCGCACGGCATCGCGTACCTCGCCGATCCGGGGCGGATCGCGCTCGACACCTTCCTCGCGGCCTGTCGCGCACGCGCGCTCGAACCTGGCGACCCGCTCTCGGTCGCGTACGACGTTGACGGACAACGCCAGACGATCCGCATCTTCACGATTCAGCGCACGATTGCGTTGGCCGCGCTCGAGTCCGGGGCGTAGCGTTGAGCATGTCCGCGCCGATCATCGCCGCCCCGACGCCGCTCAACGGCACGCCCGCGCTGAACGCGCGCGGCATCCGTGCGGCACAGCTGGGACTGCTCGTGAACGCGGTGCTGACGGTCGTGAAGCTGCTCGCGGGCATCGTGGGCAACAGCTACGCGCTGATCGCCGATGCGTTCGAGTCGATGTTCGACATTCTCGGCTCCTTCGTGATCTGGGGCGGCCTCTCGATCGCGAGCCGATCGCCAAACGCCGAGTACCCGTTCGGTTTCGGTCGCGCCGAAGCGCTCGCGAGCGCGATCGTGGCGTTGATGCTGCTGGGCGCGGCGCTTGGCATCGGCATCGAGGCGGTGCGCGAGATCCTCACGCCGCATCACGCGCCGGCGCCGTTCACCCTCGCGGTGCTCGTCGGCGTGATCGTGATCAAGTACGCGATGGCGAAGCGCGTCGACGCGATCGGCGCCAACACGGGGAGTTCCGCGGTCAAGGCCGACGCCGTGCATCACCTGAGCGACGCGATCACGTCGGCCGCAGCGTTCATCGGCATCTCGGTCGCGCTCTGGAAGGGACCCGGCTACGAGTCCGCAGACGACTACGGCGCGCTCATCGGAGCCGCCGTCATCCTGTTCAATGGCGTGCGCCTGCTCAACGAAGCGGTGCATGAATTGATGGACCGCACCCCGTCGCCCGCGGTAGTCGACCAGATCGCCCGCACGGCTTGCGACGTGCCGGGCGTCCTCGCCATCGAGAAGCTCAAGGTGCGCAAAGTCGGCGCGGGCTTCTGGGTCGAAATCCACGTGCAGGCCGACCCAGCGATGCCACTCGCGTCTGCGCACGCACTCGGTGGCGCGGTGAAATACACGATCAAGGACCGAGTGCCGTCGGTGACCGCCGTGCTGGTGCACATGGAGCCGTTCGACGCGCCCGTTGGCGGGCCGGCGGAACCCGCGGTCCGGACCCGGTTATCTTGAGGGCTCGCTGCCCGCCCAGCTGGGCCGGAACGCACCCCTGCTCCCGTCCTCGTTGTCCATGCGACCTGTCGCGTCCATCTCTCGCCTCGTTGCCGGCGCCGCGCTCCTCGGGCTCGGCGTGGCGTGCACCACCAAGTCGAACGTGATCCTCATCGGCACGCCCGTGCTCACGCCAGCCACGGTCCCGGTGGGCCAGAAGTTCGTGATCAACGTCGGCGTCATCGACGCGCTGGGGTGCAACACGGCCACAGTCGCGGTCAGCTACAACAACGTGGCCGTGAGCAGCAAGCAGGTGGCGCGCGGCGCGCAGTACAAGGACTCGACCACGGCGATCGCGTCGGGCACCGTGTCGGCGACCGGCACCTGCGGGAGCGCGGTGCAGGTCGCCAATGAGCTGGTGACGGTCAACTAGCGGACCGGGCCGCTTCCAGCGCGAGGCGGCCTGCCACGATTTCGGCGAGGTCGAGCACCTCGGTACTGGCTCCCTTGGCCGTCACGCCGTCCGAAATCATCGTCATGCAGAAGGGGCACGCCACCGCAATCGTCTCCGCGCCCGTGGCCAGCAGCTCCTCGGTGCGCTCGACATTGATGCGCTTCCCCTCCTTCTCTTCCATCCACATGCGCCCGCCACCGGCGCCGCAGCAGAGGCCGCGGTCCTTGGTGCGCTTGGGCTCGACGAGGTCGAGGATCGGCAGTGCGCGACGCAGCGTCTCGCGCGGGGCATCGTAGACATCGTTGTAGCGGCCGAGGTAGCAGGAGTCGTGGTAGGCCACGACGAGGCGTTCGTTGTCCTCCTCCTGCATCGGCACGCGGCCGTCCCTGAGGAGCCGCTCGAGGTACTCCGAATGGTGGATGACCTCGTACGTGCCGCCCCACTGCGGAAACTCGCTGCCGATCTGGTGGAAGCAGTGCGGGCAGTGCGTGACGATCGTCGTGATCTTGTAGCCGTTGAGCGTCTCGACGGCCGCCTTGGCGAGCACCTGGTAGAGGTACTCGTTGCCCATGCGGCGCGCGGGATCGCCGTGACACGACTCTTCCTGGCCGAGGATCGCGAAGTTCACGCCAGCCGCCTTGAGGATGCGCGCGAACGCGACGGTCACCTTCTTGGCCCGATCGTCGAACGAGCCCATGCAGCCGACCCAGAAGAGGATCTCGGGCGTGTCGTTGCTCGCCGCCAGCTCGGCCATGGTAGGGATACTGAGCCCCTCGGCCCACGCGGCGCGGTCACCGGGTGCGAAGGCCCACGGATTCCCCTTCTGCTCCATGCCCTCGAAGGCGGGGAGCAGCTCCTCGGGAAAGCGCGATTCGGTGAGCACGAGATTGCGCCGCATCTCGTTGATGATCTCGAGCTGGTCGATCGAGACCGGGCACTCCTGCACGCAGGCGCGACACGACGTGCAGGCCCACAGCTCCTCTTCGGTGATGTAGTGATCGAGGAGTGACTTGTCGAGAATGGCCTGCGTGGCCGCGTCCGGCGCCGGCACCTCGGCCACCGCGTGACCGCCACCGTGCGCGTCGCCGTGCGCGTCACCACCGATCTCGCCGCCGGAGTGCGTGGCGCCCGTGGCCACGACCTCGAGGCGCGCGGCCAGCACGGGCGCCTTCTCGAGCAGTCGGGCGCGCGTGTCCACGACAATCTTGCGCGGACTCAGCAGCTTGCCGGTGATGTTGGCCGGGCATGCCGCGGTGCAGCGACCGCACTCGGTGCAGCTGTAGCCGTCGAGCAGGTTCTTCCACGAGAGCTGTTCGACATCCTTGGCGCCGAAGATCTCGACCCCCTCGGCCTCGAGGTCCATCGGCTTCATCGCGCCCTTCGTGCCCGGCCCGCTCGTGTTGGAGAAGAAGGTGTTGATGAGCGACGTCAGGACGTGCAGGTGCTTGGAGTACGGCAGGAAGTTGAGGAAGACGAGCAGCAGCAGCGCGTGCGCCCACCAGTTGATCGCGAAACCGGCAAACTTTGTGCTGTCGGAGAGGCCGCCGAACGCACGACCGAGCACGGCGCCGATCGGGTGCATGCCGGGCTCCATGCCGTGCTGGCGCGCCGAGGCAAAGCCGGACATCAGGAAGAGCGTGACCATCAATCCCGCAATCATGCTCAGGATGAAGATCGCCTCGGCTTGATGCGTGCCGGGGCCCTGCAGCCGCTTCGGCTTGGTGACGACGCGGCGCCAGATGAGCGCGGACACGGCGCCGAGCACGAGCAGCGCGAAGAATTCCTGCGAGAGCGTGTAGGCCGCGAAGACCGATCTCGGCAGGAAGGCGTCGTAGGAGAAGCCATTGAAGACGCCCTGCAGCAGGATCTCGATGGAGCCGAGCGTGAGGACGATGAAGCCCCAGAAGACGCCGGCGTGGAGCGGTCCGGCGAGCGGGTCGCGCAGGATCTTGCTCTGCGCGAACCCGATGACCAGCAGGTTGCGGACGCGCGTGGGCATGTCGCTCACGCGCGATGACTCCGCGCCCGTGCCGAACTGCAGGTAGCGCGCGAGGCGCTGCGCGTTGAAACTGAAGAAGCCGGCTGCGCCGAGCAGCACGGCGGCGAACACGAAGTTACCGGTCGTCATCTGCTCCACGTGCGCGGGCTCCTTGGGTCAGCGGCTGGCGCGGGCGGCCTTCACGGCGTCGGTCAACTTCGGCACCACCTCGAACGCGTCGCCGACGATGCCGTAGTCGGCCACCTTGAAGATGGGCGCCTCCTTGTCCTTGTTGATCGCGACGATCGTCTTGGAGGTGCGCATGCCGGCCAAGTGCTGGATCGCGCCGCTGACGCCAACCGCGATGTAGAGATCGGGGCTCACGAGCCGGCCCGTCTGCCCGATCTGATCCGAGTGCGGACGCCAGCCGTCGTCGGTGACGGCGCGTGTGGCGCCGACGGCCGCGTTGCCGAACGCATCCGCGAGATCCTCGACGAGCTTGAAGTTCTCCGCCGCCTTGAGGCCGCGACCGCCGGTGACGATGATCGGCGCGTCGCCCAAGTCGAGCTTGGTGGAGTTGCCGGTGGTGAGGCCCGTGGTCTTGACGCGCGAGGCGGCCGGATCAGCCGAGGGCACGAGCGTCTCGACCTTGGCGCTCGTCGCGGCAGGCACCGGCGTGAACGCGCCCGGACGCACCGAGACCACGGCCGGATTGGCCGTGAGCGTGATGACCGAGACGACCTTGCCCGTGTTGACCGGATGCGTGGCGACGATCGCGTCGCCCTCCATGCGCGCAGCTGTCACGTCGCCGGCCATGCCGACGCCGAGCTTGGCCGCGACGCGCGGGGTGAGATCCTTGCCGTGCGCGCTCGCGGAGAGGATGACGCCGCGATAGCCGCCGGCCTTGACCTGCGCCGCGATGATCGCGCTCGCCGCCTCGGGGTTGTGCTGCGCGAGGGCTTCGTGCTCGACCACGAACACGGTGGACGCACCACACTCGCCCAAGCTCGCCGCCTTGGCCGCGATGCCGGGACCGCCCATCAGGAGGGCGTGCACGTCACCACCGCCGGCGAGCGCCTTGGCCGCCGTGATCGCCTCGTGTGCCACCTTCCGCAGCTCGCCGTTGCGAGCCTCCGCCACTGCCAGGAAGTTCGCCATGATCAGAGTACCTTCGCTTCGGTCTGCAGGAGACGGACGAGTTCGGGCACGGCGTCCGCGCCCTCGCCGATGATGCGGCCCGCGGCGCGCTCGGGCGGCAGTTCCATCTTGCTCACGGTCACGCTCACGGCGCCCAACTGCGCCGGCTTGACCTCGAGCGGCTTCTTCTTGGCCGCCATGATCCCCTTGAGCGACGGATAGCGCGGACGCGCCACACCTTCGTCGATCGTCACCACGGCGGGCAGCGGGAAGCTCACCGTCTCGCTCGCGCCCTCGAGTTCGCGCTGCGCGGTGCCACTCGTCTTCGCACTCACGTCGAGCCGCGACGCCGCGCTCACGCACGGCAATCCGAGCAGTTCGGCCACCATCGGGCCGACGCTCTGGTTCGACGAGTCGATCGACATGCGGCCGAAGAGGATGAGGTCGTAGTTGCCACCCTTGAGTTCGGCGGCGAGCGCCTGCGCGATGGCGTAGCCGTCGAACGGCACCGCATCGCACTTGAGTTGCACGGCCTTGTCGATGCCCATCGAGAGCGCCTTGCGCAGCGTTTCGCCGACCGCATCGGGGCCGAGGCAGATGGCGGTGATCTCGCCGCCGCCCGACTTCTCGTTGATCTGGAGCGCGGCCTCGGCGGCGTAGCCATCGAAGTCGCTCATGTCGTACTTGAGACCGGATTCATCGACCGCGGTGCCGCTCGCGGCGATCTTGAACTTCACGTCCATGTCGGGGACGCGCTTGATGCAGACGGCTATCTTCACCGCTTCGTACTCCGGCGTGAGGTCGGGACTGGCGCGCGAACCCGGCCAATCTACCCTGCCGGACCGAGCCCCAACAACGCCGCAACGCCCGAGGATTTGCCCCATGGCCGCGACCGCCGCTGACCGTCCGTTGGCCGTGATCACCGGGGCTTCGGCCGGGCTCGGCAAGGTGTTCGCCACCCAGCTCGCGGCACGCGGCCATGACCTCGCACTCGTCGCGCGCGACGCCGGTCGGCTCAGCGCGCTCGCCGCCGAACTCAGCGCCGCCCATGGCGTCCGCGTCGAGTCTTGGCCCGCCGACCTGGGCCGCCGCACCGACGTGGATGCGCTGATCACGCGTCTGGGGCAGGCGCCGCGCATCGACGTGCTGGTGAACAATGCCGGCTTCGGCACGCAGGGCGCATTGGCCAAGGCGGACACGGCAGGGCAGGAGCAGATGATCGAGGTGCATGTCATGGCCACCAATCGCCTCGTGCAGGCCGTGCTCCCCGGTATGCTGGCGCGCCGCAACGGTGGGATCGTGAACGTCTCGTCGGTGGCGAGCTGGGTCGCGACGCCGGGCAACGTCAACTACTGCGCGACCAAGGCCTACCTGCGCACCTTCTCCCTCGCGCTGGCGGCCGAGTGTGCCGGGCGCGGCGTCACGGTGCAGGCGCTCTGCCCGGGCTTCACCCACACCGAGTTCCACCAGCGGCTCGGCTTCGACAAGGGTGGCATCCCGGCGATCCTCTGGCTGAGCGCCGATCGCGTCGTGCACGAGTCACTCGACGCGCTCGCCGCGAGGGGTCCCGTGGTCGTCGTGCCGGGGAAGCGTTACAAGCTGATGGTCTGGCTGCTGACCTACGCGGGCTGGGTGCTGCGACCGCTGGCGAGCCGGCATCGGCGCGACTGAGCGGTTCGCTTACGGCAGCGAGTCACACACCACGGCGCCCGGCTCGCTGTCGCCGCGCTTTGCCCTCGCGGTCGGTCGTGGGAACCTGAACGTCGCCAGGCCTCGCCGCGTCAGGGTAGTAGCGCGAACGCCCTCCCCTTCTTGTCGCGCACGGCGCCGAAGTGGCGCCGGTCGGTGGTCAGGATGCCGCGCGCCCCGAGCCGCTCAGCGATCGCGATGACGGTGGCGTCGACGTAGCCGAGGGGCATGTCGTGGTAGCGCTTGACCAGTTGCGCGACACGCGGCAGGTCGGCGCGCACGAGGGGCTCGACCACGAACTCGCCGCGCGCGAGCGACTCGACGAACGCGATCTCGGCCAGCGGGCTGATGTGCCGCCCGGCGAGGTAGCAGACTTCGGCCAGCACCGGCTCCGCGACGACGAGCTCGCTGCGCGTGGTCGTCAGCCAATCGCGCACGCGATCGTGCCAGGCATCGTCGCCGTCGAGCAGGGCCACGAGGGGGCCCGTGTCGGCGACGACGATTCCCCTCACGCGTGCGGGTCGGACCAGAGCAGTTCCTCGGAGCGCTCGGCGAGATCGCTACGGCCGGATCGGTACTGGCCGACGACGGACGGGAGCGGCCGGCGCGGGGCGCGAGCCACGTATTCGGCGGCGGCCTCGCGCACTACCGTGGCCAGACTGACGCCGCGCCGGCGCGCCATGCGCGCGAGGGCTTCGAGGACCTGTTCGTCGAGGAAGAAGGAGGACCGTTTCATGAGGTATGATATGCTAATGGTCCATGTATGATGTCATATCCCGATGGCAAAAGCAAGGCCGTGTTCGCCACGGCCCGTGCCCGCGGCTAGAACGCGTTCATCCCCGTGATCGCCTGCCCGATGATCAGCGAGTGGATGTCGTGCGTGCCCTCGTACGTGTAGACGCTCTCGAGGTTCGCCATGTGCCGCATGCTCGCGTACTCGGCGAGGATGCCATTGCCGCCGAGCAGCCGGCGCGCCTCGCGCGCGATGTTGGTGGCGATGTTGACGTTGTTGCGCTTGATGAGCGAGACCTGCACCGGGCTGAAGGTGCCGGCGTCCTTCATGCGACCGACGTGCAGCGCGAGCAGCTGCCCCTTCACGATCTCGGTGAGCATGTCGGCGAGCCGCACCTGCTGGATCTGCGTGCCGCCGATCGGGCCGTTGAACATCACGCGCTGCTTGCTGTAGCTCACCGCTTCTTCGAAGCAGGCCATCGCCGCGCCCATCACGCCCCACGAGATGCCGTAGCGCGCCTGCGTGAGGCACATGAGCGGACTCTTGATGCCGCCACTCTTGGGCAGGATCGCGTCCGCGGGGACCTTCACGTCGACGAGCACCAGTTCGCTCGTATCGCTCGCGCGGAGCGAGAGCTTCCCCTTCTGGTCCTTGGCCGAGAACCCCGGCGTGTCGGTGGGCACGAGGAAGCCGCGGATCGACTTGTCGCTCTGGTCATCGCCCGTCTTGGCCCAGATCACGGCGACCTTGGCGTTGGTGCCGTTGGTGATCCACATCTTCGCGCCGTTGATCACCCAGGAGCCGTCGGCCTGCTGCTTGGCGCGCGTGATCATGCCGCTCGGATTGGAGCCGTAGTCGGGCTCGGTCAGGCCGAAGCAGCCGATCGCTTCGCCCTTGGCCATCTTCGGCAGCCAGTACGACTTCTGCGCCTCGGAACCGAAGGCGAAGATCGGATACATCACGAGCGAACCCTGCACCGACGCCATCGAGCGGAGCCCCGAGTCACCACGCTCGAGCTCCTGCATGATGAGGCCGTAGGCGACGCTCGAGAGTCCCGCGCAGCCGTACTCCTCGGGCAGGTTCGCGCCGAACATGCCGAGCTCGGCCATCTCGGGAATCAGCTCCTTGGGCGAGCGGCCGTCGACGTACGCCTGGCCGATGATCGGCAGCACGCGTTCCGTGACCCAGCGTCGCACATTGTCGCGGATCGAGCGTTCTTCCTCGGTGAGGGCCGCGTCGATGCCGAAGAGATCATCGGCGCGCGGCGTCAGCGTCGGAGACGCGAGGTGGAGGTCGGTGTCGGTATTGGTGGCGGCCATGGGGCGCTCGAGGCTGGCGTCGGGTGGGGCGGATCCGGATCGAGGGGAAAGATAACGCGGTCGTCCCCTGGCCGAGTGACACGCAGGTTGCTCGCCACGCTCGGATCGACAGCGCCCCCGCGCATGTCGCTCCGCGCTCAGGCGCCTACACCGCCCGCCGCGCCGCCGGCGTGATTCCGAGCTCCCTCGCCTTCTTCCTGAATGCCGGCCCATGATCCACGCTCATGCCGGCCTCGTCCTGCCACTGGTGCACCATCTCGTGCAGCATCGTCTCGGCCGCCTGCGCCCAGCCATGACGACGCAGGTGACGACGCGAGACGGCGATCTGGCCGCTCACGTCACCCTTCGCAAGCGCATAGTGACCGAGGCGCGACTTCATGCGACGCGACACGACGACATCGAGCGCCTTGAGCCGGCCACCAAAGCGCTCGGCGTTGAGCGTCGCGTGCAGGGCCGTCAGCCGTTCGGCGAGCGCGCGATCCTCGGGACTCGTGGAGAGCCGGCGCGGCGGGCGCGGAGCGTGGTCGGGAAATTCGAAGGAGCGCAGTACCCGCACCGCAGCGGTGCGCTCGGCCGCGCGACGCGCGGTCACGAACTGAACGATGGCGCGCAGGATATTGCTCGGCGCCTGCGCGAAGCCATGGTGCACGCGCAGCTCCGAACCCTTCCACGAGACCATCACCGTGCGGTTGCGGGTGAGGCGAAGCGTGGCGATGCCGGTGAGGCCGAGGGTGCGGAGTTCGGTGAAGAGAGCGGTGGCGTCGCGCGAGTGCTGCCCAAACTCGAGCGCGATCTGCTGCACCGCGTCGCACTCGATTGGCGTCGTACGCTGGCGCAGTCGTGCCCTGCGCGTCGGCGGCGCCGGCGGCATCGCTCCCCTGGCGAACAGCTCGCCCAGCAAGTCGGTCAGCGCGGAAAGCACAGGCGCTGGGTGGTGCCGAAGCCGAGCGAGGCGTGCGACCAGCCGAGCGTCTCGACGGCAATCTCACGCTCGCTCACCTCGATCACGTTGCAGGCCGACGGGCGTCCGCCGCGCGAACGATCCGAAAGCGTGCCCGCGGTGGACACGATCGTGCCCGACGACGCATGCTCGACGAAGTGGATCGCGACCTCATGGTCATGGCCGCAACAGACCACGCGGGCACCGGTGGCCGCGAGCGCCTGCATCATCCTGGCCGGACGCTTGAGCCCGTGACGATGGGACAGCTCACCACGCACGGGATTGTGGTGCAGCACGAGCAGCTTGAGGTCGCCCGCCGCCGCCGCGGCAAAGCGCTTGGTTGCGTCCGCGATCTGTTCGTCGCGCAGGTCACCGATCACCGAGAGGTCGCGCATGTTCCACGTCAATGTGCGCGGCGTGATGCCCTGCGACGTGTTGAGTCCCACCATCGTGACGCCGGGAACCGTGAGCGTCGGCTCGATGGGGCGGCCCAGGTAGCGGCTCCACGCGCCGAAGAGGTTTTCCTCGCGGCCCACCTTCATCGGGGCGAGCCACCAGCGCACGTCGTGGTTGCCAGGTACCGCGATCGCTGGCGCGTGGCGCTCGATGTCACGCAGGAACACCGCGGCGCACTGGTATTCGCCGGCGCGGGCGCGCTGCGTCAGGTCACCAGAGACAATCACGGCGCTGAACTTCCGCTCGGCGACGAGGCGCTCGATCGCATCCACGTGCGCAGGAACGGCATGGCGACCGAAGTGCAGGTCGCTGACGTGCAGCAGCGTGGTCAGGGCGCCGCGACCAGGTCGGCCACGTGCTCGGCAAGACTCACGGCGAGCGCAGGCGTGAACTTGGGCGACGGATCGCTGGCCACCGCGCCGAGCCAGACGAGGCTCGCGCCGCGCGCATCCACGAGCGCCAGCTTGAGCACGGCGCGTCCGGCGCCCTTGGGTCCGAGGAAGAGCAGTTCGTATGGAATCAGCACGTATCGCGACTCGGTGCCAAGCGCGACCAGGTTGCGCAGGTTGGCTGCAAGTGGGTCGGGGAGTGGCAGCGTGACGTTGAGGCGCGGATCGCGGAGTGGCGCAGATCCGATGTCGAAGACATCCACGCCGTACGGCCCGTTCGCGCGCATGCGGCGTCCGAGCACTTTCGGGCCCTGCCACTGCTTCGCCGTTTTCCTCGAGGCGAGCGCGTACTCGACTTCCTCGTCGAGCTTCGCGAGGTAAGCCACGGGATCGCCGAGTTGTCCGGTGAAGCCGAGCGAATCGGCCGGGTTGAGGTACTGCGAGGGCAGGAGGGCGAGTGGCCGCGAGGCGAAGGGCGCGAGCGGCCGACTGTTGTCCACCACGGCCGCAGTGTCGGCGGGGTTGGCGGCCGGGTTGGCGGGCCGCTGGGCCGCCGCCGGCACCGGATTCGACGCGCAGCCCGCGAGGGCGATCGACGAAGCGACGATCAGCATCACCGTCATCCGGCGACGCGAGAGATGGCGAACCGAAGTCTGCACGGCGCTAAACATAGTGACCGGGGCTGGTCTGGGTCATGTGCAGCGGACGAACGGTCGACGGCAGTGATACGTATGGAGGCTGGTTGACCACCATGCCTGACGCGGGGCACCTTTCCCCGTCGCAATTCCCCCCGGCAACCGGACCCGCATGGCCCGCATCCGCTCGATCCTGACTTGGACCATCGTCGCGCTCGCTGGTGCCTTCGCCATCGGCGTCGTCGCCCTCAAGCGCGGCGAGCCGATCAACGCGGCGTGGCTGCTCGTGGCGGCCTTCTGCTCGTACGCGGTGGCCTACCGCTTCTATTCGAAGATCATCTCAGCCAAGATCTTCGCGCTTGACGCGAACCGCGCGACCCCCGCCGAACGATTGAACGACGGTCGCGACTTCGTGCCGACGAATCGCTGGATCGTCTTCGGGCATCACTTCGCCGCGATTGCGGGACCGGGTCCCCTCGTGGGGCCGACCCTCGCCGCGCAGTTCGGCTACCTGCCGGGCGCGCTCTGGATCATCATCGGCGTCGCGCTCGGCGGGGCCGTGCAGGACTGCGTGATTCTCTGTTCGTCGCTGCGCCGCGATGGCAAGACGCTCGGCGCGATGGCCAAGGAGGAGATCGGCACGGTGGCCGGCTACACCGCGCTCGTGGCCGTCATCGGCATCATGGTGATCCTCATTGCCGTGCTCGGACTCGTGGTGGTCAACGCGCTCAAGTCGAGCCCGTGGGGCATCGTCACCATCGGCCTGACGATCCCGATCGCGCTTTTCATGGGCGTGTACCTGCGCTGGCTGCGTCCGCATCGCGTGCTCGAGGCGAGTGCGATCGGGCTGGTGCTGCTCTTCGTCGCGTTGTACGCGGGCCGCTGGGTGGCGGAGAATCCGTCGCTCGCGCCGATGTTCACCTTCGACGGTCCGAGCCTCGCGCTCATGACCATCGGCTACGGCTTCGTGGCGGCGGTGCTGCCCGTCTGGCTGCTGCTCGCACCGCGTGACTACCTGAGCGCCTTCGTGAAAATCGGTGTCGTGGGTGCGCTCGCCATCGGCATCCTCGTGGTGCTCCCGCCGCTGCAGATGCCGGCGATCACGCGCTTCGTCGATGGCACGGGCCCGGTCTTCGCAGGCAAGCTCTTCCCCTTCGTCTTCATCACGATCGCATGCGGCGCCATCTCGGGGTTCCACGCCCTCGTGTCGAGTGGCACGACCCCCAAGCTGCTGCAGCTCGAGAGCGACGCGCGCATGGTGGGCTACGGCGCGATGCTCATGGAGTCAGGCGTCGCGATCATGGCGCTGATCGCGGCCTGCGTGCTCTCGCCGGGCACCTACTTCGCGATCAACGCGCCAGCAGGGTTGATCGGCACGACGGCCGAGAGCGCCGCCGCGGCTGTTCAGCAGTGGGGCTTCACGATCAACCCGGCGGATCTCACGGAACTCGCGAAGAACGTCGGCGAGTCGAGCATCCTCTCGCGCACCGGTGGCGCGCCGTCGCTGGCGGTCGGCATGGCACACCTCTTCTCGCGTGCCCTCGGGGGTACGAGCGCGATGGCGCTCTGGTACCACTTCGCCATCATGTTCGAGGCCCTGTTCATTCTCACCACGCTCGATGCCGGCACGCGCGTCGGGCGCTTCATGGTGCAGGACCTGCTCAAGCACGTCTGGGCGCCGCTCGGTCGCGTCTCCTGGTATCCGGCGGTGCTCCTCACGAGCGCGATGGTCGTGGGTGCGTGGGGGTACTTCCTCTATCAGGGCGTGATCGATCCGTTGGGCGGCATCAACTCGCTCTGGCCGCTCTTCGGTATCGCCAACCAGCTGCTCGCCACGGTCGCGCTCTGCGTGGGCACGACGGTCATCATCAAAATGGGCAAGGCTCGCTATGCCTTCATCACCGTGTTGCCGATGACGTGGCTCACGATCGTGACGATGACGGCCGGCTTCACCAAGCTCTTCTCGGATGACCCCAAGCTCGGCTTCCTGAGCCACGCGGCCATGGTCCAGTCGAAGATCGACGCGGGCACGCTGCCCGCCGGCATCAAGACGGTCGCCGACGCCGCACGTGTCGTCGCGAATGACCGCGTCGACGCCGGTGTCGCGGGCTTCTTCGTCCTCTCGGTCATCGTCATCCTCCTCGCGTCGGCCTGGGAGTGGTGGGCCGTGCTCGCTGGCGGCAAGCCCGCCGTCAGCTCCGAGGTTCCCTTCCAGGCGCGTGCGGCCTTCGCCGCGGGCGACTGAACCAGCCATGTCCATGTCGACCTGCATCCGCTATGCGCTCAGCGCGGCCCTTCTCGCCTCGAGCGCGCTCGCGCGCCCTGCCGCCGCGCAGCAGACGTTCGAGCTCAGCATCGCCAACATCATGCGCGGCCCCGAGGTCTACGGCCGAGAACCAACCCGCGTGCGCTGGAGCGCTGACGGCGAGTGGATCTACTTCCAGTGGAACGCGCCGGGCGCCGATTGGCGCGAAGAGCTTGCGCCGTACCGCGTCCGCGCGCGGGCCGGCGCCGCACCGGAGCGCGTCTCGCCGGTGCAGATGGACTCGGCCGGCCCGCTCATCACCGACGGGCCGCTCTCACCCGATCGTACGCTGCGCGCGGTCGAGTTCCGGGGCGACATCTATCTCGTCGACCAGAAGCGCGGCACGGCGCGGAAGATCGCGAGTGGCCTCGTCAACCTCGTGAACCCAACGTGGAGCAAGGAAGGCGATCGCCTCTTCTTCTCCCGTGACGGCAACGCGATCGCGATGGACATCGCACGCGGCGGCATCACGACGCTGACCGACGTCCGCGTCGGTCCGGCCCCCGACACCACCACGCGCACGACGGCGCAGCGCTCCTCGCTCGAGCGCGACCAGCGCATCCTGCTCCAGGCCATCCGCGACAAAGACCGCGCCGATTCGATTGCCAAGGCCGAGCGGAAGCGCATCGAAGCACTGCTCCCGGCCACGGTGTGGTTGCAGGCGCGCGAGCGCGTCGTGCAGCTGCAGGTGAGTCCGGCGGCCTCCGCGGTCATCGTCGTCACGTCGCAGGCCGCGAGCGGCGCGCGCAACGCGCAGGTGCCCAACTACGTCACGGGCTCGGGCTACACGGAGGAGATCGACAGCCGCACCAAGGTCGGCGATGCGCAGGCGGCGGGACGCGTCGGCATCATCACGCTCCCGGCCGGCACCGTGAAGTGGGTCAATGCGCTCGGCGGCGATTCCCTGCCGCCGGCGTTCGTCACCTCGCTTGGTTGGAACGAAGCCGGCACGAGCGCGCTCGTGACCGCGACGAGCCGGGACTACGAACGCCGAGTGTTGACACGCGTGGATGCGAACGGGTCGAGCGCAGTGCTCGATCGCCTGCGCGACACCGCGTGGGTGGGTGGACCGTGCAGTGGCTGCGCCGGCTGGTACTCGGGTGGCGCGCGCGCCTGGTTCGTGAGCGAGGCGACCGGCTACGCGCAGCTCTGGTCGGTCGCGGCCGACGGCAGCGACGAGAAGGCGCTCACCGAGGGCGCATTCGAGGTGACCACGGTGCAGCTGACGAAGGACAAGCAGTTCTTCCTCATGCACACGAGCGAAGGGTCGCCGTACGAGCGCCACTGGTATCGCATGAACGTGGCGGGCGGCGCGCGTGAGCGACTGACCACCGGTGTCGGTTCGCACGCGGGCGTCATGAGCCCCGACGAGACGCGCTACGCCGATGTCTATTCGACGTCGAATCGTCCACCCGAGCTCTTCGTGCAAGGCGTCTGTCCACCGTTGGCCAAGTGCAAGCTCTCGGCGCCGGCGCAGTTCACGACGTCGCCGACGGCCGCGTGGCTCGCGCACGGCTGGCTCGATCCGTCCATCGTCGAGATCCCCGCCTCCGACGGCATCAAGGTGCCCGCGCGCATCTATCGCCCCGAGGACGTGGGTGCCAAGCCCAATGGCGCCGCCGTGATCTTCGTGCACGGCGCAGGCTACCTGCACAACGTCCACAAGTATTGGTCGAGCTACAGCCGCGAATACATGTTCAACCACCTGCTCGCGTCGAAGGGCTACGTGGTGCTCGACCTCGACTACCGGGCGAGCGCGGGCTACGGCCGCGACTGGCGCACCGCGATCTATCGCTGGATGGGCGGCCGCGACTTGCAGGACCAGGTGGACGCGTCCAAGTGGCTCGGCACGACCTACGGCGTGCACCCGGAACGCATCGGACTCTATGGCGGCAGCTACGGCGGCTTCATCACCCTGATGGCGCTCTTCACCGCACCCAAGTCGTTCGGCGCCGGCGCCGCGCTCCGTCCCGTCACCGACTGGGCGCACTACAACCACCCGTACACGGGACAGATCCTCAACCTCCCGCAGGAGGATTCGGTCGCGTACCGGCGCTCTTCGCCGATCTTCCTCGCCGAAGGACTCGAGGATCCACTGCTGATCGCGCACGGCATGGTCGACGTCAACGTCCACTACGAGGACTCCGCGCGTCTCGCGCAGCGCCTCATGGAACTCGGCAAGACCGACTGGGAACTGGCGAGCTACCCGGTGGAAGACCACGGCTTCGTGCGTCCCTCGAGCTGGACCGACGAGTATCGCCGCATCTTCGAGTTGTTCGAGCGCACGATCGGGCCGAGCGGGAGCAAGGCCAACCGATGAGCGCATCCACCTCCACGCTCCCGTCGCAACCGGGCGCGCTCGCCCGTGCACTCGCCGTGCTGCGCCGCATCATCGGTGTGCCTGACTACGAGGTGTACGCTGAGCATATGCGCGTGCACCATCCGGGCTGCGACCTGCTCTCGCGCGACGCGTTTCTCCGCGAGCGCATGGCCGCCAAGTACAGCCGGCCCGGCTCGCGCTGCTGCTAGCGCGCGCTCACGCGTCGCCGTCGACTGCGAGCGGTTCGACGCACTTCACGTCGTCGTGCGCGGTCACGTTGACCCACGTGCTCACGCGCACGGTGCGCATCGGCGTCGCGACGTAGGGCGTGATCAGCGCCGCCGGTGGCACGTCTCCCTCGTCAGGAAGCCACGCGCCCCATGAAGCGCGCGGCACGATGACCGGCATCCGGTCGTGAATGTGCGCCGTCGCGTCGTTCGCGTCCGTGGTGATGACCGTCGTCGTGAGGCGCGTGACGCCTTCGGGCGAGCGCCATGACTCCCAGAGTCCGCCCAGCGCGAACGGCTCGTCATCCTCGAGCGTGATCAGCCACGGTTGCTTCTGCTTCGCACCCGCGATCACCTGCCATTCGAAGTAGCCGTCCGCCGGTAACAGGGCGCGACGCGCCCTCCACGCGTCCCGGAAGCTCGGCTTGTCGGCCAACGTTTCGCCGCGCGCGTTCGCGAGCTTGTGGCCGATCGCGGGATCCGTCGCCCAGCTCGGGACCAAGCCCCACGTCGCCAGGCGAGCGGCCCGCGCGCCACGCACGCTCCGTATCACGAGCACCTCCTGCCCGGGCGCGATGTTGTAGCGCGGCGCATCCATGGGAATCACGTCGACGCCGAAGAGCGCGGGGTCGAGCCGCTGCGGATGCCGGATCGTGTACCGTCCACACATGGCCCGAGTCTATGCTGAAGCGACCGCACGCCGGATCGGCGCGGCGGCCAGCACGAGCGACGCAACGAGCGCGATCGCGCCACCGGTCGCAAATGCGACCGCCGGACCCGAGGTCGTCCAGAGCGCGCCGAACAGCACCGACGCCGGCAGCGCCCCCACGCCGATCACCAGGTTGTACCAGCCGAACGCCGCGCCACGTCGCGCTGCCGGAGTGAGGTCGGCCACGAGCGCCTTCTCCGTGCCTTCGGTGAGGCCGAACGTGATGCCGTACACCGCGAACAGCGCCCACACCTGCCACGCCTGCGTCGCCACTGCGAACCCCGCATAGGTGGCCGCGTAGATGATCCACCCCGCGAGCACCACGGGTCGTCGCCCGATCCGGTCCGAGAGCGAGCCGCCCGGCGCCGACGCCAGCGCCTTCACGCCGTTGTACATCGCCCAGATGAGCGGCACCTGCGCCACCGTCACCCCGACGCTCGTCGCGCGCAGGAGCAGGAACGCGTCCGTCGAGTTGCCGAGGGTGAATAGCAGCACCGCCCACATGACGACCTTGAACCCGGGAGCGAACGGCGCGTCCGGGACGCTCGGCGCGCGCGCAGCCACCTGCACCGCGTCGCTCGCTTCCTCCTCGTGACGCACCGCCACCCCGGGCGCGACCACGTGCGCGCCGCCGCGCGACTCGCGCACGCGCCACACGAGGACGATCACCGAGAGCAGCCCCGGGATCGCGGCGATCGCGAACACCGTGCGCAGCGAGAGGCCGCCAACGCCGAGCAAAAGGAACGCGAGCAACGGCCCGGCCACTGCGCCCGCATTGTCGGCCGCGCGATGCACGCCATACGCTCGGCCACGATCACGCGGGTCCACGGCGTCCGCGATCAGTGCGTCCCGCGGCGACGAGCGAATGCCCTTCCCCACCCGGTCCGCGAGCCGGATCGCGAGCACCTGCGCGCCACTCGTGGCGATCGCCACCAACGGACGCGCAGCCGACGCGATCGCGTAGCCGGCCACCACGAGCGGCTTCCGCCGCGCCAACCGGTCCGACCACCATCCGCTCGCCAGCTTGAGCAGGGCGGCGGTCGTCTCGGCTGCGCCTTCAATCACACCGAGAAATGCCGCGCTCACGCCGAGCGTGCCCGCGAGAAAGCCGGGCAGCAGCGGATAGATCATGTCCGACGACACGTCCGTGAGGAACGAGACCGCCGCGAGACCGATCACGGTGGGGCCCAGCGGACGGCGCGTGCGCGACGTGGTATCCGGCGAAAGCGTCATGACGTGAATGTCGCCCATGACTTGCGGCGGCGCATCCCTCGCGGCACCGTACGGCGTGCCGATACCAGCTTCCACCAACGACGCCGCGAGCGTGCTCTTCCGCTCGCTCGTATCCGTTCATGCGAAGCTCACCGCGCGCGCGCCGCTCGTGCTGCGCGACCAGCTCGACGTGCACGCCATCCCGGCGCCGACCGGCCTCGAGGGAACGCGCGCGGCCTGGATCGCGGACCGGTTCCGCGCCCTCGGCTTGGCACGCGTCACGGTGGACATCGCGGGCAATGTGCGCGGCGAACGTGCGGGCGAACGTGGACTCGCGCCCGTCGTCGTCGGCGCACACCTCGACACCGTCTTCGACGCCGGCACACCGCTCACCGTGCGGCGCGACGGCATTCTTTACGTCGCGCCCGGCATCGCGGACAACGCGCGGGGACTCGCCGCACTCCTCGAACTGGCGGCCGCGTGCGATGGCGCTCAATTGCGCACTCGCCGCCCCCTGCTCTTCGTCGCCACTACCGGCGAAGAGGGCGCCGGTGACCTGCGCGGCGCCAAGGCGCTCTTCGACGAACTCCGCGGCGACGTCGCCGCGGCGTTC
>JANYHJ010000038.1 GCA_025359135.1 Gemmatimonadota bacterium
GACCGCCTGCGTGGCCGCGACCGACTTCTGGGCCGAGCCGCCGTTCAGGGTGTACGTCTGGCCGTCTGCGCCCGTGATCACCTGCGAGATCGCAACGCCGCCCGCGAGGGACGAGTTGCGGTACCCCTCGTACGTGAGCGCGATGCAGATCACCGAGTACGTGAGCGTCGGGAGCGTCGCGCCCGAGCCGGCGGCGCCGAGGGTCGGCGTGCCCGTGGTGCCCAGCGCGTTCGAGGCGTTGCCGCCGATGAGCGCCGACTCCTCCTTGATCATCGCCTGCTGGAGGAGGCGCATGACCATCGAGGCCTGCAGGTCCTCGAAGCCGACCGCCGCGTTCCGCGCTTCGAACGTGAGCTGGTCTTCCTCACCCAGCGTCACGTAGGTGGCGCTCTTGTTCGCCGTCGTGTAGGACATGCGCGCCGTGCGCTGGCCTTCCGGCACCCACGGCGAGCCCGGGAACCCGGAGCCGTTGAGCGCGGTGATCTGGCGCCAGTTGGTCGCGATGCCCGTCCCGCCGCCGACGCGCGGCAGCAGGTTCCGGAGCGGCGTGTTCACCGGATAGAGGTTCTTCGCCGGGGCCTGCAGGTCGAAGGCGACGAGGCCGGTGGTGGTGTTGATCGTCTTGCTCAGGGTCCGCATCAGCGCGTCGCTGGGGGTCTGCAGCGCGGTCTTGATGAGGTCCAGGGTATTCTGCGTCGTGGTCATCGGTCAGCCTCGGAAAGGAGGATGCGTGGTGAGGGACTGCTACCGGCGGATGAGCGGTGTGGCGCCGAGGGCGTGCACGCGCTTGACCATCAGGAGCGCCCGCTCCCGCATGTCAGTCGTGGCGGCGATCTCGGCATCGAGCTTGGCGATCGGGTCGGCCGACGCGACGGTGCGCGTGGCGGCCTCGTCCTTGGAGACGGCGATCAGGTCGGACGTCGCCCCCTTGGGCGGGAGCGGTGTCTGTTCGAGCTCGACGATGCGCGTGGCGCGCTTCGCGAGCTCCGCCTCGGCGTCGGTGATGCGCGTGAGCGCCTCGTCACGCGCCGACGTCATCGCGCCCAGTGCCTTGGCCATCTCGTCGCCGGTCGCCTTGTCGGCCGGGCCACAGTCCGCGCCCATGCCGACGGCGTGGTCGTGGATCGCCTGCAGGCGGTTCTTGTCGGCCTTCGAATGGCGCGCACCCGCCTTGGCGAGGTCGCCCGCGGCGGCCATCTCGATCACGGCGACCGGCGTGGGCATCGCCGCGAGCAGCTCCGTGACCTCCTCGGCCGTCATCGCGAGCAACAGCGCGGCGCCGTCGGCGATCCAGGCGCGCAGCTGCGCCGGCACCGGGGACGCGTCGCCTTCCCACTGGCTCTCGAACTCCGCATCGGCGGCGAGCCACGCCAGCGACTGCAGCACCGACGCGAAGTTGGCGACCGTGCCCATGCTCTTCTGCACGGGTTCCGCGACCGGCACCTCGGCGGGCGATGCCGGCGGCGTCTCGACAACGGGCACGGGCTCACCCGCGACCGCGGCCCCCTTCGCCAGCGTGTCGCGGTGCGTGCTCGCGTCCGCCTTGGTCGCGTGCGTGCAGCCCGGCGCGCCGCAGGCCCAGACCTGCGCGACCGGCGCGGTGAACGGCCGCGCTTCCGACGCGCCGTCTGCCTTGATCATCGTGAACGTCGCCCCGGGCACGCAGGGGTTGTCGACGATCGAGATTTCCGCCGGCTGCGCGGTGTAGCGCGTCAGGTCGCCGTCCTTCCAGCGCTTCAGGTACTCGCCGCCGATCGAGAAGCCGGTGTAGACGCCCTCTTCGACCTTCGCCCACTCGGCATCGTCCACGATCTTGGTGCCGATGTCGATCGCCAACTCGCTGTCGTTGAAGTCGATCGCGATGAGCTTGCCGGCGGCGACCTTGCCGTGCATCGCGCGCACGTTGCCCAAGCTCTTGCCGTCGGTGGCCTTCTCGAAGTCCGCGGACCACGCGCGGAAGAGCGGCGCGCTCGTGGCGTAGTCGAAAATCTCGTGCGCCTTGTCCGGGACTTCCCAGACGGCACGGCCCCAGACCTCTCGCTTCTCGACATCGACCTTCGTGATCGGCGCGAACAGGCGCATCGGGAACCTCAATCAGGGAACGCGACAAGGCGGCGCCGGCTCTCGCGAGGAGAGCCAACGCCGCCGATGAACGGGGCTTCAGGTTGTGGTCGCGCCGTGGAAATCCGGGCGCGGATGGTTCGTGCCGCGAATCTAGGGCATCAGCAAGGGCGTTGTCAACTCGCGTTCTCGTCCTCGAGCACCGGCACGACGTCGCATTCACATCGCGGGTGATAGGGCGGATCGCCGAGCCCGCCGAAGTCGTCGTCGAGATCGACCACGCCCATCGCCGCCGCGTCATCGCACTCGTCCTCCTCGTCATGCGAATCCGAGAGGATCGACTGCTTCCCCGCGACCACGCCCGAGGCGCGCCATCCCTCGAGGTTGCCCTCGACGTCCGCGCGCGCGAGCTCGGTGCGGGCGATGTTCATCGCGCGCGCGTCCGAGAAGGCGTACGACGTCGCAAGATGGTCGGCGAGTTCGTCGGTGCCCCAGCCTTCCTCGAGCGCGGTCGTGACATCCCCGCGCAACAGCGTGCGCGTGCCCTCGGTGATCGCCCACGTGGCGTCGGGGTTGGCCACCAACACGTCCCCGTCCCACTGCATCCCGACCAACTCCGCTGCGCGGTCGTGCGCGAACGCGACCGCCGCCTCGTGCACCTGCGCTGTAATCGCCGGCAACGCGTCGATGCCGACTTGCCGGAGCGCCTCGGCCGCGCCATCGGTCGCGATGAGCACCAGAATACGCTCGACCTCCGGTGTGATCGTGATCCACGTCCCGAACTCGAGCGCGTCGAGGAGCGCCTGTACGTCCTCCGGGTCCACCTCGTCGGGCTCGAACGCCTTCTTCAGTCGCGCCAAGACGGGCGCCATCTGCAGCGCCGCCAGCCCCGCGGCATGGACGAACAGCGTGTGGAGGGCGTCGCGCAGGGCCGCGCGCTGCACCCGCACGACTTTCCGGTTGCGCCGGATGCGCTTAATACGACGCGCCACGCAGCGCCCGCAGTTGCTTGCGCAGCTTCTGCGCGGGATCCGTGGGCGGCGCGGCGGGTGGCGCGCCAGGGGGTGGCGGGGCGATCGTCGGGGGTGGCGTCGGCGCGTTCAGTTCCGCGAGATCAGCCGGCGCGGCGCCGAAGCCACGGTCGAGTCGGACTTCGTCGACCGTGCGCACCTTGAGGCCCTGTCCCGTGGCGCCGCCGAGGTGGATCTGGTCGATCTGGGCCTGCGTGAACGCATCAACGTCGTCTTCGGTCTTCCACTGGAACTCGTAGGCCGTGGCGCCCGCGTAGTCCGTCAGGATGCGGTTCATCAGGTCGCGCACGAACGTCATGAGCGGCGCGAGTCCCTCCTGCAGCGCGGCGGCCTGCACGGTTTCGGCGGTCGCGCGGTTCGTCTGCTTCGTGAACGGCGTCGGCGGCAGCGAGAACGCATAGGTCACGACGCGCGCGAGCCACTCGTCGCCCTCGTCGAAGAGCGGCGCCTTCTTGAGCATCTCCGCCTTCATGCCGCCGGGCACGAACTTCGCGCCGGCGCTCGTCGTGACGCCCTGCGTCCCCACAAAGAGCGCGTCCCACATCTTCTGGAACCGTGCGATCTGGTCGGGATTCCACGTGTCCGGCACGCTGAGCAGTACGTCGGGGATGTTGCCGTCGGTGTAGTACGCGAGTTGGTGCGCCTGTCGCCGGAGCGCGATGTTGACCGTCAGGATGATCTGCTCGACGGGCGAGTACCCGTAGAGCCGCCCCACGCGCACGTTGCGCGGCGCGTAGAGCAACTCGTTGGTCGTGAAGTCCGCGAACGGCACGCCCTTGATGGTCTGCTGGTAGGCGAGTGGATCGGGATCGGTCGGCAGCGGCACATCGCCGTACCCGTCGATCTTGACCGTGATCGTGTCGCCCTTGATGAGCCGCAGCGCGTACAGGCCGCCGCCGCGCATCCGCTGGGGATTGATCGCGGTGGCGTCGACGACGAGCACCTCCTCGAGCAACATCCGCAGCCAGTCGCCCCAGATGCGCCGCCGGTCCGGCTTGGCGAGCAGGTCGTGCAGCGGCTGCGCCTCGCCCTCGGCGAGATCGACGCCGTCTTTCCGCACGAGGCGCCACTGCAGCTTCTGCATCTGGTCCTTGCGCGTCTCGATGCAGAGCCGCACCAGATCGTGCGCATCGGCGAGCGCGCGGAGCTGCGCGAACGTGGTCGGCTCGGCGGTCCGCGGCGGGACGACCGTGTTGGCCGCCGTCGGGTAGTCGAACGTGCGCGCCTGCTCCGGCGGGGGCGTCGGCACGGGCGTCGGGGCGGTGCCCGGCCCCATCCAGCTCGTGTCGCCGCGCACGAGGTAGCGGCCGGCCTGCACCAGGCGGCGGATCACGCCCGGCTCGATCGGAATCTTCGGAGCGTTAGCCACGGGCCGCGTCCTCACGGTGGGCGTCGCGTTCGGCGAGCACTTGGCCCGCGCGCGAGGCGTAGTAGTCCAGCACGCCCGTGCCGGACCGTTGGATGAGCGGGGCCAGCGCGTAGCGCACGCTGTCCCAGAGGTGGTTGTGCGCATCGACGACTTCGGGCAGGACGTCGCCCGTCAGTCGATCGATCTTGTAGCTGTAGAGCCGCGCCTCGTCCGCCATGCGCGAGCAGCGCGGGTGGATCGCGATCTGCTCGAACTGTCGCAGGAACGCGATGCCGTCTTCGACCGAGCCCTTCCACTTCTCGACGCCGGTGATACTCGGCAGGCCGTGTCGACTCAAGTACGAGATCGTCTCAGGCCGTGCGGAGTCGGCCCGCACCGTGTGCCGCGCCGCGTCCGGCATCAACGTCAACCAGTCCACAGGGATCACGTCGGTGTCTTGCCCGACCTTCCACGCTTCGCGCTCGACCATGAGGCGCCCGCTGCTGCCGGGCAGTGCGCCGGGCGCGATCCAGACCTTCACGAGCGTGTTCGGGTCCTGCGCGAAGCCGAAGTCGGCGCCGAAGTACGGGCCGTCCCACGTGGGGTCCGGCTCGAAATCCTCGACGATCCACTTGCCGCGCATGATCTGCGCCCCGCCGACCTGCTTGCACGCGCCGCCCCAGACGTGCGCGGCGGCATCGGGGTCGACGGCGTAGAGGTACGCCCGCTCGCGCGCCAGCACCTCCGGGAACCACGGGTTGTCGTCCCCGGCGACTTGGCACACGAACGCGTCCGGCGGCGGGGTGACGACGAACCGCTGGTAGGTGGGGTCCGACTCCAGGTCGGGGTTGAAGGTCGCCCAGATTTCCGAGCCGGGGCGTCGGATCGTCGGGACGAGCACATCCCACGACGCCTTCGACACCGCCTCGGCCTCTTCGACCCACGCGACGTCGAGCCCTTCGAGCGACTTGATCTTCTTGACGTTGTGCCGCAGCCCCTCGAAGAGGAACAGGCTCCCGTTCACGTGGCGGATTTCGCGGTCCGTGATCTCGTAGCCGGGCAGGCCGAGCAGCGCGATCTGGTCCTGCAGCAGCCGGTGCACGCTGTCCTTGATCGACTTCTGGAACTCGCGCGCGCAGAGGATGCGCCGTGGACTGGCCGCGGCCGTCACGACCAACGCGCGCGCGACGGACCACGAGCGGCCCGCGCCCCGGCCGCCGTACAGCACCTTGTAGCGCCGCGGCGCGAACAGGGGCTCCGCGTACGCGGGCAGGAGCGCCTCAACCATCGGCGCGCTCAGGCGGTCGCACGAACGTCACGGTGACCGCGCACGCGATCGGCACCCCGCCCGGCCCCGAGTGCTCGTGCCGCTCCGTGAGCAACCCCGCGTGTTTCATCGCCTTCTCGATCGCCGCGTTCTTGTCCCATAGGCGGAACTCGGTGGTGCGCTTCGTCCCCTGCACGGTGGTCTTGACGCTCGCCACCGCGCGCATCGCATCCTCGGGCGCGTCCTCGGCCAGCGTCAGCTCCCCGGTCTTGGAGACGCGGTAGTGGTCGACGTTCGAGCGCAGCAC
>JANYHJ010000106.1 GCA_025359135.1 Gemmatimonadota bacterium
CCGCCCGCGCCGGGTCGCTGGCCAGCGGGACGCCAAGGAGGGCGAAAACGAGCAGGTTTGTGAGCAAGAGTAGTCTCTTGAAGGGTCAGGTCGTGGCTAGGGGAGCATACGGCTCGGTCGACGATTCGTCTTCACCGCGAGGGCCGCAAAAGAGTGGAGGATCGGTGAGGGTTCCATTGGAGCCAGACGCCGCCTATCTTCATGGGCTCGCGCAATTTGGCACGTGCCACGCGGTCACGAAGTTCGCCGTTTCCCTGCAGCCCCACCGGGCTCTCAGCCTGGAGTGACATATGCACGCATTCATCGAAACACAGAAGGAATGGATGAAGAACGTCCCGCCGTTCCGCCCCGGTGACACGGTGCGCGTGAACGTGCGCGTCAAGGAAGGCGACAAGGAACGCCTCCAGGCGTTCGAGGGCGTGTGCATCGCGCGCAAGGGAGCCGGCGTCAGCGAGACCTTCACCGTGCGCAAGATCTCCGGTGGCGTGGGCGTCGAACGCATCTTCCCCGTGCATTCGCCGATGCTCGCCGAGATCACGGTGGTGCGCCGCGGTCGCGTACGCCGTGCGAAGCTCTACTACCTCCGCGAGGTCGTGGGCGCCAAGGCCAGCCGCATCAAGGAGCGGAAGGTTCGCGTGGCCGTCCCCGGCAGCGAGACGGCTGGCTCGTAGCCGCCATGTCTGCGCGTCGCGCGCATCGGTGGAGTGCCATCGAACGCAACCTGCGCGCAGCCGGGCACTCGCTCATAGCGGGAGTGGATGAAGTTGGACGGGGCCCCCTTGCGGGCCCCGTCGTCGCATGCGCCATCATCATGCCGCCCGAGGGGCCGGCCATCGCGGGCGTGAACGATTCCAAGCAACTCCCGGCCGCGGTTCGCACCCGGTTGGCGGGCACCATTCGGGAACGCGCGCTGGCCTTGGGCGTCGGCGCGGCCAGCGTGCGCGAAGTCGATCGCATCAACATCTACCACGCCACCGTGCTCGCGATGCAGCGCGCCCTCGCGCACTTGGGCGTGGCGCCCGACCACCTGCTGATCGACGGCAACCCCCTCCCCACGCTCGGGCGCTCCCACACCAGCGTGGTCAAGGGCGACAGCAAGTGTTACGCGATCGCCTGCGCGTCCATCGTGGCCAAGGAGCTGCGCGATCGCCTCATGGCCTCGCTCGCACTGCGCTACCCGGTATACGGCTGGGAGCGCAACGCTGGCTACGGCACGCCGGAACACATCAACGCGCTCGGGCGCGTCGGCGCCACGCGTCACCATCGTCAGTCGTACGGACCGGTGGTGCAGGGCACGCTCTTCGACACCCTCCCGTAGCCACGGTCCGCCGGGCCATCTTGCACGGCGCGCGCGAGCTTCCATGACCGGGCTCGATACGGCGCGCCTCGTCCCCCTGTGCAGGGAGCACCTCCGCCATGAGCGCGTCCGCGTCCGTCTTCCGCCCCGGCCTGCTCGAGGGCCAGGTGGCGATCATCACCGGTGGCGGTACCGGTATCGGCTTCGGCATCGCCGAACTCTGCAGTGAGCTCGGCGCCCACGTCGTGCTTGCGAGTCGCAAGCCCGAGCACCTCGAGCCCGCCGTGCAAAAGCTCGTGGCCACCGGCGGCAAGGCCAGCGCCGAGCAGGTGGATGTGCGCGACTTGGGCGCGGTGCAGGCGATGGTGGGGCGCGTGGCCGAGCAGCACGGTCGCATCGACCTGCTGGTGAACAACGCGGCCGGCAACTTCTACGTCCCCTCGGCGGACATGAGCCCGAACGCGTGGCGCTCCGTCATCGAGATCGACCTCTTCGGCACGTTCCACTGCGCGCAGTCCGTGTACCCGGTCATGGCCAAGCAGGGCGGTGGCCGCATCATCTCGATCTCGATGACGCTGCACTACCGCGGCTGGCCGCTGATGGCACACGCGACCGCGGCCAAGGGGGGCATCGATGCGCTCACCAAGACGCTGGCCGTCGAGTGGGCGCCGCAGAACATCCGCGTCAACGCGATCGCGCCGGGACCGATTCCCACCGAAGGGGTGCGCAAGGCGTTCACGCCGCCGGCCGGGAGCGGCGTCACCGACGTGTTCGCCGCGGTGGAGGAGAAGATGAAGGCGCACGCCAAGCGGACGATTCCGCTCGGCCGCTGGGGTGAGCCGCGTGACGTCGCCAACATGGTGGCGTTCCTCGCGAGCCCTGCCGGCGACTGGGTGACGGGCGGCATCTTCGTCATCGACGGCGGCGAGTGGCTGGCCAAGCCCGGCGGTTGGGGCACGTCGTGAGCCTACGCACGGTGATCGCACTCCTCGCGGCGATCAACGCGATGGTGGCGCTCTACCTGCACCTCTGGAAGATCGGCCTGATGGGGGCGCTCGTCTGTGGCGCCGACCATGGATGCGAAATCGTCCAATTCTCGTCATACGGCCAGTTCCTCGGCGTCGACGTCGCGCTCATCGGCACGGTCGGCTACGCACTGGTGTTCGTGACCGCGATGGTGGCCATGCACGGCGACAACGCCGATGCGCCGTGGGGCACGCGCGCGTTGCAGGCGCTCGTCTGGCCGGCCGTGCTGTTCACGCTGCGGCTCAAGTATGGCGAGTTTATCGAGCTCAAGAGCTTCTGCCCGTGGTGCGCGATCAGCGCGCTGAGCATCGTCACGTGTGCGGTGCTCGTGACGCTGGACGCGCGCCGGGTGAAGCGGCTGTCGTCCTGAGCGGAGCGATGGACCCGCTTGTGTGAACGGCAAGGAACAAGCCGGTCCTTCGCTTCGCTCAGGACGCCATCACAACCGCAAACGCCACCACCCCCACGCGGCGCGCGCCATCCACTGCGCGCCGCGTCGCCTGAACTGCAACTGCCACGGCTCCGCCTTCCAGGGCAGTTCCGGCGCGAGGTCCGCCTCGATGCGCGCGCCCTCCTCGATCAACTTCTGCCCCCAGCGATCGGTCGCCGCATGGCGCGCGAGCACGTGCAGCCGCCAGGCCAGCAAGCGATCGAGATCGAGCGCCGCCATGTCGCCGGTCCCCAGTTCGTCGATGCCGATCTCGCGGCCGCAGAGCTGCGCGGCCGTCCAGAGCCATGCGCGCGCCAGGGGTGGCGGACCCATCTCGCCGGTGCCGATGCGTTCGCGAACGTGGTCCCAGCGCACCTGCCCACCATCCGTCAGCACCGCGCCATCGAGCCAGTGCCGGAGCCGCAGGCCGCTCCGCGCCATCTCGACGGCGTCGGTGATCGCGTGCGTGGCCGCGTGCACGAGCAGCCACGTGTCGCTCGGCACCCAGGCCGCGTGCGCACCCACGTGTGCCGGCTCGCGCGTCGACATCGCGCGGCGCCACGACTCCATCGGTCGCACGCTGGGACCGGTCGACACATGCAGCTCGATCGCGACGCCACTCGCATCGGCCACGGCCGGCAGGTGGTGCTTGGGGGCGTTTGCCAGCATCGCACGTACCGTGTCGCGCTCTCCGGGAAGCGGCGGCTCCGCTTCCTCGCGTCCCTTCACCTCGTCGACGTCGAGCAACGACCAGCCACGCGCGCGCAGCACGCCCAGCGCATGATCGCCATCGGCCTCGGGTACGAGCAGGTCGACGTCGGCGCTCGTGCGCGCGTCGGCAAAGGGCATGCGCGCCGTGAGCCGCCTGAGCGCCGCCGACTTGAGCAGGATGCACTCCACCTGCGTGGCGCGGAATGCCTCGAGCACCGCGCCGAGGGCGGCGTCCGCCCGCAGCGTGCGGGCGCGCGCTCGTGACGCGGCGGCGTCGAGCGCGTCGGCGCTGGCCGCCGAGAGCGTGATGTCGTTGGCGCGCAGGCGCCGCGCCAGCCAGATCTCGGCGCCCTCGTACTTCGCGAGCGTCACCAGCGCGCCGTCGTCGACGCGTGCCCAGCGCGCCGCGAGCGATGGGTCGCGTTCACTCCCGAGGCGCAGCGTGTCGAGCAACAGTCGCGCGTGCTCCAGTGCCTCGCGTGCCGTCATGGGACGAGGGCCCGGGCGGCGGGGAAGCGCACGATCTCCGTGAACATCGACACGCGTTCGGCGATGCGCGCCGGTTCGAGCGCGAGCACGCCGTCGATGAGCAACCAGGCATGGGCGCGCAACGACGCGTCGCCCTCGCGCCGCACGCCGATGCAGAGCGTCACCGGCGCGCCGCCCGCGCGCAGCATGTGGTAGAGCACGATGGCGCGACGCAGGCAGGTGAATCGCCATGGCGGTGGCAGGCGGGCGAGCAAACTGTCCACCCAGATCGCGGCCGCCACCTGGTCGACCGGTGCAGCGGGGAGCAGTCGCGCGGCGGCATCGAGCGTGCGCTCGAGGCGGGCGAACGAGATCCACTCGAGCAGCGGAAGCACGACGAAGGCGGTCAGCGCTGTGCGCACGCGCCAGCCCAGGGGAAGCGACGCCGGAGACGTCCCGTCGGTCGGGACGCGGGAGGGCGCCGTCGCCGTCAGCGCGACTCCGTCACGAGTGCGGAATCAACGCAGCGGTCGAGGAAGGTGCGCACCGTGCGCGTGGCCTCGTCCTCGCCCACGTCATACTCGGACGTCACCGCCGCGACGAGCTCGCTCATGGTGCGCGCCGTGCGCAACTGCTCGAGGATCGTCACGCCGGTGGCGTTCACGGAGAAGTACTGGCGCGAGCCCAGGTGCAGCACCACGCCCTCGCCATCGACGGTCGTGAGGCGCAGGTCGGGATGCCGGATGAACGACGGTGTCATGCGACGAGTTCGAGAAGCCGGCCCGGATTCGCGAAGAGGTCGCGACCAAGGGCGATATCGAAGGCACGTGTCTGCTTGGCGAGCAGCGCGAGGAGCGCGAGGTGTTCGTCGGCGAGATCCGCCTCGAGGGCGACCCACGGCGACCAGCGCATCAGTCGCGTGATCGCGTCCCGCGGCTTGATCGGCACGACCGTGGACGTCTCGGGGTGGTCGTGCGACGGGAAGAGCAGGAACTCCGGCGTGACGCGCGGCGCCCAGGTGGCGCCGAGTTCTTCTGGGAACCAGCCGAGCTTGCGGCGGGCGTCGAGGGGGGTGCCGACCGCGGCGCCAGCGGCAATCACCGAGTCCTCGCGCAGCGCGAGCCGTTCACGCCAGCACGCCACGACGCCGCTCCCGGGCGGCGTGCTCGCCATCACGAACGCGATGTCATCGGTGCCGACGGTCCAGCCGCTCTTGGCGAGCAGGGCGGTTGTGGTCGACTTTCCCGAGCCGGTCGTACCGGCGAACATCCAGCCGCGTCCCTTGGGATCGATCAACGCCGCAGCGTGCACATGGTGCATGCCAACGCGTCGCAGCAGCAGGATGACGACATCGAGGAGGAACGAGCGCAGCAATTCGTTCTCGCGCTCGAGCGCCGCCTCGGTGATGATGACGTGGGCGTGCGTCGAACCGGGTGCGAGGATGGCGCGGCCCAAGCGCGGCTCCCAGTCGAGCGTGACCGTGTGGATCGGCGGCCCGGAGCGGATGTTGACGCGCCCTTCGCGAAAGATCTCGCGGTTGTCGGCCGGCGCGATCGGCAGCGGCGCGACATCGACGGAAAGGGTGACGGCCCGGGGCAGATCGAGCCGGGCGCCGGCGAGCCAGTCGCGAACCACGGACGCCAGCCGCGGATGCTGGACGCGGAGGGTGACCTCAGTCGGCATGCGAGCAAACTGCCGGGGAGAAAGCACGAACGCCAGCCCGTTGGGGCTGGCGTTCAGGCATCACGCTCAAGTCCACGCGATGGCGCGGACGAGCCGACTTAGAGCTGGATTCCGTTGCCCGAGAGCGTGATCTCGGTGAGCGACGCTTCGTTCTTGAGCGTCGGAGCGACGAATGGCTTCTTGGTCTGCGCCTGCATGGAGCACTCCTGATAGGAAGGGGCGAATGCCGAGCTTCGGGGCCCCAAGATGCAACTGACGTGCCATTGTTGAGTCAGGTCAAGTCATTGTAACACAATGAGATGCATGCTGTGTGAATCCGATGCGTTGTGGCACCGCCACAGCCCCGATGCTTGATCTGTCTCACGCGGGGGCGGACTCTCCCAGCGGTCGATTTCGACAATCCGCGCGTGCGGCCGCCTTACTCCGCCGTCGATTTCGTCAGCTTCTCACGGTGTCGCGGATCGTTCGCCTTGAGCCCGCGTCGCGCCAGCTGCACGGCGATCCTGATGCGCTCCAGCCGCTTTTCCGGCGTCTTCACGTTGTTGATCCAGTGCAAGATGTACTTCCGCGTGGACGGACTGAATCCGTCGAAGCGCTGCTTGGCGATCGGCGAGCGTGCAAGCGCGTTGCGGAGTTCCTCCGGCACGATGCCGGCCTCGACTTGGTCGATCTTCGACCACGATCCGTTCGCTTGCGCCACCGCAATGGCCTTTCGGCCAGCCGGCTTCATGAGGCCATTGCCCTGCAGCGACTCCACGCGCCGCTTGTTGAGGGCCGACCACTCGCTCTGCGGCCGGCGTGGACCAAAGACCTGCAGGTATCGCCGGTCGTCGAACGGCCGGAGGCGCGAGTCGATCCAACCGAAACAGAGGGCCTCTTCCACCGCTTCGGTGTAGGCGACGCTCGGGCAGCCGCTCCCCTTCTTGTAGAAGACGAGCCAGATCCCCTTCGATGTGGCGTGGTGCTTGGCGAGCCAGCTTCGCCACGCGGCGCGCGTGGCGGCTTCGACCTGCGGATAGGTATCGTGAACCGATGGCATGGGCGAGCGAATTTACGGACGTATTGCCGCGGGTGGGAGGGCATGCGTCACGCCTTGCTCGCACGCACGGGGAGTGGACCACGGTGGCGTGCCGCCAGTACGTTTCTGCGCTTGGGGCCCGGTAGCTCAGTTGGTAGAGCAGCGGACTTTTAATCCGTAGGTCGTGGGTTCGATCCCCACCCGGGCTATCGTTCGCTCACATCGCCGTCGGTCTGCCTTGGTGCGATGGCGCTGCAAGGGCTCTTCCCGTCCCGGTATCCGACGCATGCGCGTGCTCATCGTGGAGGACGATCCCGAAGTCGCCGATTTCGTCGCGCGCGTGATTGCCGCTGCCGGATGGGCATCGGTGGCCGCCGGCGGCGTGCAGGACGCGCTGCACCTCCAAGCGCACGCTCCCGCAGACCTCATCGTGCTTGACCTCGGACTCCCCGATGGCGATGGGCTCGGCGTCTGTCGCGTGCTGCGCGAGCGCGGCGACGCGACCCCCATCCTGGCGCTGACGGCGCGTCGTGGCGTCGCCGATCGCGTCGCAGGGCTCGATGCAGGCGCAGACGACTATCTCGCGAAACCGTTCGCCGTCAGTGAGCTCACCGCCAGGTTGCGGGCGCTCGCGCGGCGGCCGGCGGTGGTCCTGCCGACGATCTTGAGCGAGGGATCGCTGGCGCTCGATCCGTCGGCGCGCACGGTCCGCCGTGGCCTGCGCGACATCGCGCTCTCCGCGCGCGAGTTCGCGTTGCTCGAGCTGCTGCTGCGAGCACGGCGTCGCGTGCTCACGCGCGAGCAGATCCTCGAGCGACTCTGGGATGCGGCGTCCGAGCCGAGCCCGAACGCAGTCGAGGTGCTCGTCATGCGTGTGCGCCGAAAGCTCGAAGCCGACGGCGAGGACGCGCTCCTCCACACGGTGCGCGGGACGGGCTACGTGCTGCGCGCGAGCGAGGTCGCCCATGGCGCTTAGTGCGCTCCGCGTCCGGCTCACGCTTGGATTCGCGGCCACCTTCGCCGTCGCGTTCGTCGCACTCGACGTCGCGTTGCTCGTGCGGCGGGAGCGCGAGGGGCGCGCCAGGCTCGCGGCCACGGCGGAGCGCACCGCGCACGATGTCGAGGTCGCGATCGCGCGCGAACGCTCGGAGACCGAGACGAACACGATGCCGAGGGCGTCGACCGAGGCGCTCCGCGAGTGGCCCGCGGACGGCGCGGCCATCACGGTCCGGTCGGCGTCCGCCGGCGTGCTCGCCGCACGACCGCTCGAGGGGGAGGTGCATGCACACGCCGAGCGGGAGATTCCGGGTACCGACGTGCGCATCACGGTCGAGATGCCCGGCACGGCGCTCGATGCGGAGGTCGAGCAACTCGAGCGCACCATGCTCGTGCTCTCGCCGTTGCTCCTGCTGCTCGCCTGCGCGGCGGGCTACGGCTTGGCGAAGTGGTCCCTCATCCCCGTGGATGACCTGCGCAGCGAGATCGCGGCGCTCGAGCATCGCGAGGGACGTGCGCGGCTCGCGAGCGCATCGCGCCAGGACGAGGTGGGCACGGTGGCCGTGGCCTTCAACCAGTTGCTCGACACGCTCGGGCACGCGCAGCAGCGCAACCGCTCGTTCGTGGCGGAAGCGGCACATCAGCTGCGCACGCCGCTCACCCTCGTGCGCGGCGAAGCCGACCTCGCGCTCGGCACCGTCAACGCTCCGCGCGAAGCGTTGCTCGGTGCGCTCGGGCGCGTTGCGCGGGCGGCGGAGCAGATGCACCGCCGCGTCGACGACCTGGCGCTCGTGGCCGAGGCGCAAGCCACGCGCGGACTCGAGGTGCGCGCGCCCCTCGACCTCGCCCTCGTGGCGCGCGACAGTGCCGACCTGATGGCGCATCGCCTCGCGTCCTCGGGGATGACGATCGTGGTCGACGCACCCGAGTCGGTCGTCGTGGAGGGAGACGACCGGTTGCTGCGCGAGGCCGCGCTCGAGCTGATCGAGAATGCGAGCCGTCACGGCACGCCCGGGAGTCTCGTTCGCGTCGAGGTGGCGAAGGGCGTCTCGTCGGCGTCGCTCCTCGTCGACAGCGCCGGCGCCGCCTTCGACGTCGTGCACGAGCCCCTCGACGGCGAGACGCGCGAGCGCCGGCACCTCGGACTCGCCATCGTGCGCTGGATCGCCGAGGCACACGGCGGGAAGCTCGCGATCGAGCGGCACGGCGAGCGGACGCGCGTATCGATCTCCGTGGGCACGCCGTCAGCCGCATGAGCGCCGAGTCGGCGGAGGTGATCGTCGTTGGCGCAGGACTGTCGGGTTTGGTGGCAGCCGCCGAGCTCGCCGATCGTGGCAAGCGGGTGTTCGTGGTCGATCAGGAGGCAGAGCAGAACTTGGGCGGTCAGGCCTACTGGTCGCTCGGCGGGCTGTTCTTCGTCGACTCGCCCGAGCAGCGGCGCCTGCGCATCCGGGACTCGCATGCATTGGCGATGCAGGACTGGATGGGTTCTGCGGGGTTCGATCGGGCCGAAGATCACTGGCCACGGCAGTGGGCGGAGGCGTACGTGGACTTCGCGACCACCGAGAAGCGACGCTGGTTGCACGAACAGGGAATGCGCTGGTTTCCCGTGGTGGGATGGGCCGAGCGCGGCAACGGGCTCGCGACCGGCCATGGCAACTCGGTGCCGCGCTTCCACATCACGTGGGGCACCGGGCCCGGCGTGCTCGCGCCCTTCGAGCGTCGCGTGCGCGCGCATGTCGCTGCCGGTCGCGTGACCCTCAAGTTCCGCCACCGCGTCAACGGACTGGTGACAAGCGCGGGTGCGATCGTGGGAGTGCAGGGCGACGTGCTCGAGCCGACGAGCGTGCTGCGCGGCCAAGCCAGCGCTGGCGTCGTCGTGGGCACGTTCGAGCTGCGGGCGCAGGCGGTCATCGTCACGTCAGGAGGCATCGGCGGCAACCATGATCTCGTCCGTGCCAACTGGCCCACGCGGCTCGGCCGCGCACCCGCCTTCATGGTCAGCGGCGTGCCGGCACATGTCGACGGCCGCATGCTCGGCATCACGGAAGCGGCGGGCGGTCGCGTCATCAATCGCGACCGCATGTGGCACTACGTCGAGGGGGTGCGCAACTGGAATCCGATCTGGCCGAAGCACGGCATTCGCATCCTGCCGGGACCGAGTTCCCTGTGGCTGGATGCGACAGGCCACCGGCTGCCCTCGCCCAACTTTCCCGGCTTCGACACGCTCGGCACGCTCGAGCACATCATGCGCTCCGGATACGAGCACACCTGGTTCGTGCTCTCGCACTCGATCATCAAGAAGGAGTTCGGACTCTCGGGCTCCGAGCAGAATCCCGACATGACGGGGAAGAGCATCCTGCAGGTGCTCAGGCGGGGGCGCGGCGGAGCACCGGCTCCGGTGCGCGCCTTCATGGAGAAGGGCGAGGACTTCGTGGTGGCCCGCACGCTGCGCGAGTTGGTAGACGGCATGAACGCGAAGACGCCGACACCGCTGCTCGACTTCGCACAAGTCGAGCGCGAGGTGATCGCGCGTGATCGCGAAATCGAGAACCCGTTCACGAAGGACCTGCAGGTGACGGCGTTGCGTGGCGCGCGCAACTACCTCGGCGACAAGCTGATCCGCGTCGCCACGCCGCACCGCATCCTGGATCCTGCGCACGGACCGCTCGTTGGCGTGAAGCTCAACATCCTCACGCGCAAGACACTCGGTGGGCTCGAGACGGACTTGTCATCGCGCGTGCTCGGCGCCGCCGGACAGCCCGTTCCCGGGCTGTACGCGGCGGGAGAAGTTGCGGGCTTCGGTGGCGGAGGGGTGCACGGGTACCGCGCGCTCGAGGGGACCTTCCTCGGTGGGTGCATCTTCAGCGGGCGGTCGGCGGGGCGCGCGGTTCCGTAGTCGCGGCGAGGCGTGTGATCAGCGCAGGTCACGCGCCAGGGCCACCTCCACGCCGCGCGCCGCCACGTCCGCACGAATCGCGGTCGCCTGCTCGGGTGTGGCCGTGAACGCGAGCACGCACGCATCGCCATCGACGGCCGTCGCCACCGCATTCGGCACCGTCGGCACGAGCGCACGCGCAGCGGCCAGGTCCACGCGCGCCCAGAGCAGCCAGTGCAGCACGCGTTCGTCGCGACTGGCGACCTGCACCGCACGCGGTGCCGGCAGCGGAGTGCTCGTCGCTCCGAGGTCGCCGTAGAGCGCCCCCGCAGTGGGATCGCCGCCTGCCCCGCGCCCCGCGAAGAGCATCGTGCCTGCGGATCCGCTCTCGACCGTGAGCGCATTCCACTCCGCCGTGGCGCGCGCCAAGTCGTGACCGAGTCCGATCACGGCGGGCTCGACGCGCGCCACGAGACCATGCGGCGTCTCGTCACTCTCGGCGAGCTGCACGGCGCGTCCGCCGAGCGGCCCGGCGATCGTCGCGAAGGCCAGCGCGTCCGCGAGCCCTCGTCGAGCAACCGGCAGCATGTGCGGCGCCACGCCGAACGTGAGCCAGGCGAGGATCGCGATCTTGTCGGCCGCATCGATTCCGTCGAGGTCGCGGCTCGGATCCGCTTCGGCAAATCCGTTCACCTGCGCCTCGCGGATCGCGTCCCCGGTCGTCGCGCCGCTGGATACCCGATCCAGCACGAAGTTCGAGGTGCCGTTGAGCACGCCGCGGATGGTCGTCACTCCGACCCCCGCTGCACCCGATCGGAGCGCGCGCACGACCGGCATGCACCCGCCGACCGCCCCCTCGAAGTCGAGCTGTCCGCCGAAGCGTGCGGCGAGCTGCGCCAGCGCGGCGCCCTCGGCTGCGATGAGCGCCTTGTTGGCCGTGATCACGCGGCGCCCCTGCACGAGCGCCGCTGCCACGAGGGTGCGCGCCGGCTCGATGCCACCGATCGTCTCGATGACGACGTCGACGTGCGCCGAGAGGAAGGCAGCGAGCGAGTCGGTGACAACGCCCGGACGGAACGCCACGCGGCGCGCCTTCTCGATGTCGCGCACCAGCACCTTCACGACCTCGACGCGGCGTTCGCCCGGAAGCGGTCCCGCGAGCAGCCGCTCGGCCAATGCGCCGCCGACCGTGCCGCAGCCGGCGAGCGCGACGCGGAGAACGTGGGTGCGCGCACTGGTGCTGGCCACGTGCGGTGCGCGCACGCCCTGTGCGTGGAACGTGGACGCAAGGGATGCGCTCATGCGGCCCGCCCTTCGTCGTCGCTCTCGCGGCGCGCGCCCACTGGCTCGCCGAGCACCGCGCCCAGCAGGCGTCCCACCTGCCGTTGCTCGAGCAGGAACGCGTCGTGTCCGTGCGTCGAGTTGATGCGCAGGTAGCGCGCACCCGCCGCGTCCGTCCATGCCTGCACTTCGCGCTCGCCGTAGAGCGCGTCATTGGTGATGCCGACGCCCACCAGCGTGCCGCGAATCGAGCGCAGCGCCGTGGCCACGCCGCCGCGTCCACGCCCGACGTCATGCGCGTCCATCGCCGACGAGAGCGTACGCCAGGCGCGCGCGTCGAAACGCGCCACGAGCTTCTTCCCCTGATGATCGAGGTAGTCCTGCACGGAGAAGCGGCCGTCGCTGCGCTGCGTGCGCCCGAAGCGCCCGGTGAACTCGCGCTCCGAGCGGAACGAGATCGTCGCGAGCGAGCGCGCGAGGGCGAGCCCCCGCTCGTCGCCCAAGGCATCGATGATCTCGCGTTGCAGGTGATGCCAGGCGATGGCCCACGCACCGTGTGCAGCTGGCGCCGCGAACACCACGGTGCGCCGCACCGCGCGCGGCCGGCACGCCGAGAGCTCGAGCGCCACCATGCCGCCGAGCGATCCGCCGGTCACGAGCGCCGGTGCGCTCACGCCGAGCCGATCGAGCAGCGCCCAGACGGCGTTCGCCTGGTCGCGCGTGCTGATCGGCGGCGTCGTGCTTTCGCCGAAGCCCCGCCACGTGGTGCCGTAGCAGGAGCCCGGCAGCACCGGGGCGATGACGTGATAGTGCCGCGTGTCGATCGCCTTGCCAGGACCCACGACCTCGTTCCACCAGTCCGTGCCCACGTTGCTGGTACCGGTGAGCGCGTGCAGCAGCACGACCACGTTGTCGTAGCCGATGGGCGCGCCGCCGGCGTGATACGCGATCTCGAGTGCTCCCAGCGTTCCGCCCCGCTCGAGGGCGAAGTCGCCGAGCCGCTCGCGCGCGGGCGCAAGGGCATCGGGGCGGCGATCCCGCGATGATGCGCTCATAGCCCCACCGCCGCGCGAAGCGCCAAGTCCAGGTCGGCGGTCAGGTCGTCGACGTCTTCGATGCCAACGGAGAGACGCACCAGATCTTCGGTCACGCCCGTGTAGCGCAGCAGGGTGTAGGTACCGCCGTAGAGCGAGCTGGAGGCGACGATCGAATCGCCGGCCTGTGCGAGGTTGAGCAAGGCGAGTACCTGCGCGGCCTGTCCCGAACTCGTGGCCACCGCGGCCACGCCGCCCTCGAGCGCGGCAACGCGCTTCTCGAAGACGTCCGCGGTCGGATTCATGATCCGCGTGTAGATGTTCCCGAACTGGCGCAGTCCGAAGAGATCGGCGGCGTGTTCGGCCGAATTGAACACGTACGACGTGGTCGCGTAGATGGGCACCGCGCGACTGTTGGTCGCCGGGTCGGCGACTTCCTGGCCGGCGTGCACGGCACGCGTACCGAGGCCGAGGATGGGTGCTGGTGCGAGGGTGGCAGACATTGGCGCGTCCTCCGATCGAGAGAGTGACGCACGACGCCGAATGCGCCGTGCGGGAGACGACGCCGCACGAACGCGCTTCGGACGAGGGCACAGGGGCCCTGGCCAGAAACAGAAAAACCCCGGGCGAAGAAAGTCCGCCGGGGCTCTCGCGTTTTAGCGCTTTGTTTTACGTGGCGGCAATAGGCGGCAAATGACCACGAACGAACGATTGTGAGTGAGATGATAGGAATGGCGCGCGGTGTTGTCAAGCGCCGCAACGCGGACGCGCGGAATGCCACGCGACCGACGCAGGTCGGCTACCGGCGCCGGCGCTACATGCGCAGGTACTGCACGTACTTGATGGTCAACGCGCCACGTTCGGGCCGCATCCACGGCACGGCGTGGCCGCCGAACACCGGCCACGCGTTGGTCCAGACCACGAACAGGTCGCTGCCCGGACTCGGGATCCACCGCACGCGCGCGTTGCTCGAGAAGCGCCGGCTCGCGTTGTCGTACTGCGCAAAGAGCGTCGTGTTCAACCGGGCGCTCGTGGCCCAGTCCGCACGCAGCCGCGCCGTGTGCGCGACGAAGTCGCCGATGGGGCGCTGGAACGCGGTGCGCTCCAGTGTCGCGCTCAGCAGCAGGTGCGGCTCGAGCCGCGCATCCACCGTGGCGTTGATCAGCGTGCCGCCTCCGTCGTAGAGCCCGCCCTGTGCGACGAACAACGCGCCCGAGATCGCGCGCGCACGTGACGTCGTGACGGTGACGAAGGTCTGCGTCCAGTCGTAGCCACCGGGCGCGACGGTCGTGCCGGGAAAGAGGTCGAACGACTGCGTCGGGCGATCCCACCCGCGTTCGACGCCGATCTCGAACTCGTCGCCCGACTCCATGCGCAGTCCGAACGGACTCACCGTCACCACCGCGTTGTTGAGCGAGCCGTCCGGATTGAGCACGATGTCGTACTCCGGCAGCACGAACGAGAGCTTGCGGATCCCCCAGCGATTGGGGCGCGGCGTGAGAGTCACGCCGCCCGCGATGCGGTTGACCCCCGCCTGCTGCACGAAGCCGAGCGCTGGATTGAACCCGGCCTCGACGTGGTCGAGGCGCAGCACGATATCGGCGGCATCATTGGGAAAGTCGATCACGAAGCGGCCGAAGCCGCGCGGCGTTGCGTTGGCCGAGTCGCGCGAGAACGAGGCGAGCCCGAGGAAGATCAGGTTCTGCCCGCCGACGACGAAGGGAAAGTTGTAGTCGACGCCGCCCGCGAGGCTTGCGCCCTGGCCGTCCACGCGCTCGAAAGTGCCCATCGCGCCGATCCACCCGCGGGTCAGCACGTCGTGCTTGACGCGCGCGACCCCCGCGAGCGACTGGCGCGCGCCCCCGGTGCGCGCCGCGATCAATCCGACCTGCTGGTCGAAGGCGCGACCCGTGAGTCGCGCCCCCGCCACGAGCGGCACCGGTTCGCCGTCCGGCGTGAGCCCCACGCGGCGGCTGTAGAAGAGCTGGGTCTGCCCGCTGCGACCGAACTCGAAGAGGCCGGCGTTCTCGGTGAAGAAGCTGCGCTGCTCCGGAAAGAAGACCGGGAAGCGCGTGAAGTTGATGACCTGGTTGTCGGCGTCGGCTTGCGCGAAGTCGGCGTTGACGGTGAGGTCGAGCGTGAGCGTGGCGGTGGGGGCGAGCTTGGCGTCCAGGCCGATGTCGCCGCGCAGCGACTTGTCGCGCACGATCGTCGCGGGGTTGGCGAGGTAGTCGCGTTCCGCGGGCGCCCAAGTGCTGGCCGCGTACGGCCGAAGCTCCGCGAGCGCGCGACGCGGCAGCCCCCCCATGCCCTCGAGCGTTCCGGCATGTTCGAGCAACCGGATCCCCTGCGAGCGCTTCCAGCCGCGCCAGCGCTGCGTCTCGTTCTTGCGGCGGATGAAGCGCTCCACGTTCACGTCCCACGCGTCGCCCGTATCCGGATAGCGGAGCGTCTGCCACGGAATGAACAGTTCCGCTTCCCATCCGCGCTCGGTGACCTGCGCGCGTACGTCCCAGACGCCGTCCCACCCCGCGTTCTCGTTCTCGAACGTGATGATGTCGGCGTCGTGCTGGAAGCCGTTCGCGTTGACGGTCAAGAGCACGCCCGTGCGCCGGTCGCGCATCGGCGACAGCATGATCCGCACGTGGTCATCGGTCTCGAAGGTCGCGTCGCGGCGCAGCTGGGCTCGGTTGATGAGCGCGGGCTCGCGGTCGTACGCCACGATGCCGATCCACAGTCCGTCCGGTGTGCGCAGGAATCGAACGACCGTTCGTTCGCTGGCGGGAGCGCCTTCGCTCGGATCCGACTGCGTGAAGTCATCGATCGAGTCGGCCAGCGCCCACGCCGCGTCGTCCACGCGGCCGTCGAGCCGCAGTGCGCTCGACGCCACCCGTGCGCGCGTTGATCCCGGCGGGCGTTGCGCCGACGCGTTCAAGTGCGTACACGCGGTGGCGAGCAGCGCCAACACAACCGGGCGAAGTGACACGCGCGAAAGGTACTCGCCGCACGAGCGACCCCACGCCGCTGACAGGACCGGCCGGCGCGGCTAGCTTCTCGTCGTGCGCCGCGGCCTGTGCGGTTGTTACCGCGGCGCGACCTCCACGTGGCCGACTCGTTGCACGAATCCCCGAGTGTTCCGACGTACGGGATGCGCCTCAGCTCGTCACCCTCGCGCGCCACGCGGGGCCAACGCCGGGAGTCCCCCGCATGACGTCACCGCTGCTCGAACGCCTGCACCGGCGCGACACGGCGCTCTACCGTCGGTGGCGCATCGACGGTGACGAGCGCTCGCCCGACCGACGCGTCTGGGTCGCCCTCACGCACCTCGGCGGCGCGACCTTCTGCATCACGATGGCGCTCCTGCCGTTGTTGATCGGCGGCCCGCTTGCCGCCATGGGGTGGCAGCCCGCCATGTGCGTGCTCCTCAGCACCTTCATGGTGCAGGTCATGAAGCGCAACATCCTCCGCCTGCGACCCACGGTCACGCACCAGGAAGCCCTCGTCGTCGTGCCGGACCGCTTCTCGTTCCCGTCCGGCCATGCCACCGCGATCATGTCGGTCGCGTTCAGCTACGCCGTCAACTTCCCGGCGCTCGCGCTCCCGCTCCTCATTCTCTCGAGCGCCGTGGGACTCTCGCGTGTCCGACTCGGCGTGCACTATCCCGGCGACGTTTTGGCCGGCCAGGCCATCGCCCTCCTCTCGGGCTTCATCACGATCCGGCTCTGGCAGTAGCGCGCCCGGTTCCATCGGATCGCCGACCGACGTTGCCTTCGGGCCCGCTTGATCGTTGTGCGTGACCGGGGCGCTCCACCGAACACGGCGGAGCGCGGTCCCGGCTCACCACCTCCCGATGACGCCAGCGTTCATCAACGTCGACGATTCGCCCGCGCCTGATCGTGGCCGGTTGCGCTTCACCGGCTTCAAGTTCGAGCGCACGCGTGCCGGCGCCTGTCAGGCGGAGGTCACGCTGGCCTGGACCGACGGACGCTCCGTCACAGGCCGCGCTTCGGGCCAATCGTCGCCCCTCGGTGACTACCGCATAGCGGCTGAAGCGGCGATGAACGCCATCGAGGGATTCGTGACCGGCATCCTGCGCTTCGAACTGGTCGGCGTGAAGGCCATCAAGGCGTTCGACGCCAACGTGGTGATCGTCTCGATCCACGGCCACAAGGACGGCGAGGTGGCCAAGTTGCTCGGCTGCGTGCTCGCCGAGTCGGATCCGATCAAGGGCGCCGCATTGTCGGTGCTCAACGCCACCAACCGCCTGATCGGCAACACGATCTCGACGCGGTGATGCGCCCCAGGCAGAGGTGGTCCGGTGCGTGCGCGTCGCGCGCGCGCCGCGCGGCGACGCTGCTGCTGCTCGCGAGCGTCGCCGGCTGCGCGCGCTCGCGCGGACCGGTGACGCTGGGCGCCGCACCAGAGCCGGCGCACTCGGGTGAGCCCCTCGCCGCCGCTCGGCCACTCCCCAGCGACACCGCGCGCGTTGTCGCGACTGTGAGCACGTCCGCCGCCGCCGACTCGGTCGTCAAGCGCGACTCGCTGCCCATCAGCGCCGTGGAAGTGGCGCGAGAGGCGGCGCGCGTGTTCGGTGACTCCGCGCCGGTGCCACTCGTGGACGCGCCCGCTGGCAGCAGCACGACGTGGGACATCGACGTGCGCTCGTTCGCGGCGCAGGAGCGCGTCACGCACTTCGTCGAATTGTTCACCGGAGAGGCGCGCGAACGCTTCACGCGGCGGCTCTCGCGCGGCACGCGCTACGACGCGATGATCCGCACGAAGCTCAAGGCCGGCCGGATTCCCGAGGACATGACGTACCTCGCGCTCATCGAGAGTGGCTACGATCCCGATGCCTACTCGAAGGCCGCCGCGGTCGGCATGTGGCAGTTCATGTCGAGCACGGCCCGCGGACTCGGGCTCCGCGTCGACTGGTGGGTCGACGAGCGTCGCGATCCCGTGCGCTCCACCGACGCGGCGGTCCGCTTTCTCAACTACCTCCGTCAGCAGTTCGGTTCGCTCTATCTGGCCGCTGCCGCCTACAACGGCGGGCCCGGGCGCATCGCGCGCGGACTCACGCGCTACGCGGACGACCTCGAAGGCACCACCGGCGACTCGCTCTTCTTCGCGCTCGCCGAAACCGGCGCGCTGCGCCGCGAGACCAAGGACTACGTGCCGCAGTTGGTGGCGGCCGCACTCGTGGGCAAGGAGCCTGCGCGCTACGGCGTGCGCCTGGATTCGCAGCCCCGCTTCGCCTACGACAGCGTGATGGTGCCGGGCAGCACGCCACTCGCGGCGGTGGCGCTCGCGGCGCACGTGGAGCTGGACGAGGTGCGCGCGCTCAACCCGGGCGTGTTGCGCGGCATGACGCCGCCCGACGTCGCGTGGAAGGTGCGGCTCCCGCTGGGGAGCGGCGCCGGCTTCGACTCATTGTTCGCCGCGCTGGGCAACGGTGACCGTCGCGCATGGACCACTGTCACGAGCAAGAAGGGTCAGACGATGGCCAGCGTGGCCAAGGCCCACGGGTTGAGCGCGAAGCAGCTCGCCTGGTACAACCCCAAGGTCGTGCGGCGAAAGAAGTCAGGCGCGCTCGCAGCCGGCCAGGCGCTGCACATTCCCACGGCCGCCACCGTGGCCGCTGCGCGCGACGTGCCCGATCCGAAGATCGAGATCTACGGCCGGGCTTCGCGGGGCTCGCGCGCGACGACGCACGTGATCCGCGAGGGCGAGACGCTCGCGTCCATCGCGAAGAAGTACGGCACGACGGTGGACGCGCTCAAACAGCGCAACCGCATGCGCGGCAGCCTCGTCGTGCCAGGGCAACGGCTCGTGATTCGCTCGGGCACGGCGGCGAGCGGCAAGGCGAAGTCGTCGAGCAAGGGCAAGAAGGGCGCGGCGTCGGCCAGGCGGGCGAAGTCGACCAGCGCCAAGAAGCCGCCCAAGCCAGCGCAGTAGGGCAGAGTCCGCCGCACATGGCAAAGCGCCCGTCCGCGAGTGGCGGACGGGCGCTTCACCTTCTCGTGCGCTTGTCGCGCGTGCGTCAGTCGGTGACGCCGCGCCCCTTGTAGCCGCGCATGACCACCTGTTCGTAGCCATTGCTCGGGTTCATGCCGTTCGCGCGCGCGAGGTCCACGGCGGCCGGCCCACGATTGTAGACCAGCAACGCGAGGCTCACGTCGCGGTACTCCGAGATCAGCCCGCGCAGGTAGCGGAACCCGATGCGCAGGTTGCGATCACGCTGGTAGAGCTCCTCGCGCGTGATGTTCGGCTCGTAGTGGCGCGCCGTCGGCAGCATCAGCTGCGTGAGGCCGACCGCGCCCACCGGACTCAGCGCGTTCTCCTTGAAGTCGCTCTCGATCTTCACGAGACGGAAGGCGAGCTCCGGATCGATCTTTTCCTTCACCGCCGCCTCGTAGATCGACTGCGAGAGGCGCGACGGCACGTCATAGCGCGCGCTCAGGCGGAACATCCGCTCGTAGCGCGAGAGGTCGTTCCTAGCGAGGGCGAGGTCGCCCCGCGTGTTGTCGAGCTCCGTGCGCAGCCTGCCAAGTTCGACCCAGGGAAGGATCGAGCGGCGTTCCTCGGCCTGCGCCGTGCCGCTGGTCGGTTCGTATACGAGCAACGTCAGCGCCGCCACGAAGCCCGAGAGCAGCAGCACGGCGCGGATGCGCTTGAGCCGACGCTCGCGATCTCCGCGGCGCACGTACGGTGACACCTTCATGCCTGCACGCAACATGTGCGGTCCCTCCTATGGGTTCAGTCGGCCGTCCACGTGCCCGAACGTCCGCCGCCCTTCTCGAGCAGGCGCACGCCGGTGATGGTCATGCCGCGATCCATCGATTTCACCATGTCGTACACGGTCAGCAGCGCCACCGACACGGCGGTCATGGCCTCCATCTCGACGCCGGTCTGGGCCGTCGTCCGGGTCGTGGCCTGCGCCCGGATTCCCCCGCCGACGGCATCGTCGGTAAGGGTCACTTCCACATTCGACAGCGGCAGCGGGTGACAGAGCGGGATCAGCGTCGCCACCTGCTTGGCCGCCATGATGCCCGCCACGCGCGCCACCGCCAGCACATCGCCCTTGGTCACCGCGTTGTCGCGCACGGCCTCGCGGGCCTCGCGCGACATGCGGATGAAGCCCTCGGCCACCGCGTGCCGAGCCGTGATGGGCTTGGCCGACACGTCCACCATGTGGGCCTCGCCGCGATCGTTCAGGTGCGTCAGCGCGCCACTCATGCCGACACCTCCTGCAACGCAGTCATGAGCTGCGCGGTGAGCAACGACGGCTGCGCATTGCCCGCCGCCTTCTCCGCCGTCTCGAGTACCACCGGAATGGCACGAGCCGCTGCGTCCGCACGATGGGCGTCGCCCTTGGCGAGTGCGCCTTCCATGCGATCGCGCAGCAGCAGCACGAGCGCGTCGAGCGTGTCCGAATAGGCGCCGCGGGCGCCAGTTGCGCCCTGCACGAAGGCCGCGCGATAGCGCTCGGCGCGGTCGCCACCGGCGGCGGTGAGGATGCGCTCGGCGTTTTCGCGCGCGGCGGCCACGTCGGCGGCGTTGAGCAGCGCGCCGGGGACGCCTTGGGCTCGACGGACACGTGCGGCCGTCGACTCGGCGGCCATGCCGTCGAGCCTGGCCGAGACGAGTGGCTGCTCGACAAAGCGCTGGACGTCCGAGTCCTTGAGCGGACGCGCGGCGACCGAGACGACCCGCGAGCGGATGGTCGGAAGCAGGGCGCCCGGCTCACTCGAGGTGAGGATGAGCGTGGTGAAGGACGGTGGTTCCTCGAGCAGCTTGAGGAAGGCGTTAGCCGATTCTTCGTGTCCACCCTGCGTCATCCGGTCGGCTTCGCCGACGACGATAACGCGGCGCTTGGCCATGGCCGGGCGCCGGCCGCCCTCCCGCACGAGCGCTCGGGTGGCACCGATGAAGATGCCGGCATTGCCCGGGGGAGCGGCGTAGAGCCCGTTCGCCTCCCGGCGTTCGGTCACCGCCTGACCGATGTTGCCCAGCACCTCATCACGAGAGTCGTCGTTGCCGTCGTCGTCACGGGTTCGAGGGAAGACCCACGTCAGATCGGGGTGGGCCAACTCGAACGACAGCTTGCAGTTGGCGCACTCACCGCAGGGGGCATCGGCCGATCCGCAGAGGAGGACGGAGCCGAGCCAGAGGGCGAGGCGCTGTTTGCCGATGCCACGCGGGCCATGCACGAGCAGGCTCGACGGGAGGGTGCCCCTCAAGGCACTCTCGGCGAGCCGGTCGCGGAGCCCGGCGTGTCCGAACAGCGGAATGATCGGCATGGATGAATGTTGGGTACCCCGGTGGCGGCGTGGTAGCCCCGACCCAAAATTGTCGTGATTCGGCCAAAAAGGCATGGGGTGTGGATAACCCCATAAGTCAATTGTTAACAATAGATTGACTGGACAATTTCACGCCGGGAACCAATTCCTTTCTGGCGGCTAAATGCGGTAGTTGGGAGTCCTGCGGAGCCCTTTGGAGGTCGAGATGACGAGTCCGGACGGGGCAGCGATGGAAGCGATGTCTGGCACCTCGTCGGTACCGAATGGTGCGGCAGCCGGATCCGTACCCGAACAGCACCCGGCAGTAGTTCATCGCCATCACCTGATCGTGAGACTGACCCACTGGGTCAACGCGTTGGCGCTTGTCGTCATGATCGGGTCCGGGCTTCGCATCTACAACGCGTCGCCGGGTTTCGCGCCGAAGGGCAACAGCTTTTGCTGCTGGCCGTGGGAGGGGATGGCCGTTCCCGCCTGGGCGACCTTCGGCGGTTGGCTCGGCGGCGCCCGTCACTGGCACTTTGCCGCCATGTGGGTGCTGGTCGCGAACGGGCTGCTCTACCTCGGCTTCATCTGGCTGCACGGCGAGTGGCGCGATCTCGTACCGCGCCGGGGCTTCGTTCGCGACAGCATCGAGATGGTACGCTTCTATATGTGGGTGAGCCGGGAGCATCCGCGACAGGGCAAGCACAATGCGCTGCAGCGGGGCACGTACTTCCTTTTGCCTTATGTCGGCGCGGCCAGCGTCATCACCGGCATCGCGATCTGGAAGCCGGTGCAGCTCGGCTGGCTGACGGCGCTCATGGGCGGGTACCACTGGGCGCGCTGGTGGCACTTCATGGCGATGGCTCTGCTCCTGGTGCTCTCCATCGGCCACGTCTTCATGGTATTCGCGGTGGATCCGTACAGCCTGCGCGCGATGCTCACGGGCGGATACAATCCGGCCAAGAGTCCCGAGGAGCGCAACGCGCGCCCCTTCGTGAACCTCTTCGGACGCCCCGCGCCGAAGGAGGACGCATGAAGCCGGATCGCTGGCACGGCGTGCCCACACGGTTACGTCCGCTCGTGGAGCCCAGCTCCCGTCGTGGTTTCTTTCGCACGGCTGGCGGCTTGTTGATCACGGGCTCGGTGCTCGCGGCATGCGACAGCGATGGTCCCGAGCGCGCGGGACGGTGGCTCGCATATGCGGAGAAGAAGAATGAGGGGCTCGAGCGCGCCCTCTTCCAGCACACGGCCATCGGATCGGCGCCGGCGTCGGTGCAGTCGGCCAAGGGTGAGTTCCCGAGCTACTTCGTCAGCGATACGGCACCCGTGTGGGATGACGCCGCAAGCGGCGTTTGGCGCGTGGAGGTGAAGGGACTGGTGGCGCGCCCACTCTCCTTGTCGCTCGACGACCTACGCCGCATGCCGCTCGTGACACAGCGCGTGCCGCACTTCTGCGTGGAGGGCTGGACCGCGGTGGCCGAGTTCACGGGGGTGCGCGTGTCGAGCATCGCGGCGGCGGCAGGGGCCAAGCCCGACGCGGCGTATGTGGACTTCGCCTCGTTCGACGACGGCTACCACGAGAGCTGGGACCGCGAGAGCGCGGAGCACCCGCAGGCGCTCATCGTGATCGCGAAGGACGGCGCGCCATTGAGTCCGGCCTACGGGGCTCCAGCGCGCGTGCATGCACCCGTGAAGCTGGGGTACAAGAACACCAAGTACCTGACCACGCTGACCTATCTGCCCGAGCGCAACGGCGGATACTGGTCGGACAAGGGCTACGAGTGGTACGGCGGCACCTGAGCGGAAGGGCGTCAGGGAACATCCGGTAACTTTGTGCGGTAAAGCACTTGATTCAGACCGCCGAGCGACCGAAATTCCCTGTACATGCGACCGACTCATCTCCGCCGGGTTCCTGATCGCGAAGAGCCGCTGCCCCTCCACGCGCAAGCGATGGAGAACCTCCGGTTCATTCGGCAGACGCTCGAAGACGCCACCGCCTTCACTGCGGTGTCGGGCTGGGGCCTCGTGCTTGTGGGCGTGTTCGCGTGCGGCTTCGCGGCGTACGCTCGTTACAAGGCGACGCCGACGGCCTTCATAGCCACCTGGCTCGTGGCGGCCATCGTCTGCCTCGGGCTCTCGGTCGGCATGTCGGCGCGCAAGGCGCGGCGACTCGGGTTGTCGCTCACGACGGGAGCGGGGCGCAAGTTCATTGTCGCGTTCCTGCCGACGATGATCGCGGGCGCCTTCCTGACGTTCGCGGCGGCGACCTCCGGACAGACCACGCACCTCGCGGGCATGTGGCTGCTGCTCTACGGCGCCTCGGTGGTCGCGGCCGGTTCCAACTCCGTGCCGCTCGTGCCGGCCATGGGGATTTCGTTCATGATGCTCGGCGCGGCCGCCCTCGTGGCGCCGGCGTGGGGCAACTGGTTCATGGCGCTCGGCTTCGGCGGCGTGCATGCCGGCTACGGACTCGCGATCGCGGTGCGCCACGGTGGCTAAGGGCTCGGGCTCGAGTGCGCGTGCGCGCAAGAGCGGACCGCATGCTGCGGTCGCGCCCAAACTCGCGCCCATGCCCGGGGAACAGCCCGGCGGCGGGGCGATGGCGCTCGACCGCCTCATTCACGAGCGGCTGCGGCTCGGCATCGTGAGCATCCTCGCGGCCCACGAGTCGCTGTCCTTCAACGAACTCAAGCAGTTGCTCAACACCACCGACGGCAACCTCAGCGTGCATGCGCGCAAGCTCGAGGAAGCCGGGTATGTGACGTGCACCAAGTCGTTCGTCGGCCGCGTTCCCAAGACGGAATACCGGCTGTCCGCCGCCGGGCGCAAGGCGCTCGAGCGGTACCTCAACCACATGGAGGCGCTGATCGAGGCCACGCGCGTACGTTGACGCGCGGGTCCCCGTGCCAATGGCGCGGGCAGCCCTCCTCCTTCTCTCCCGATGCCCACTCTTCCCGCGACGACTCCCCCCGGGTTGCACCTGGCGATCATCATGGACGGCAATGGCCGCTGGGCCAGTGCCCGCGGTCGCCCGCGTGCGGCCGGCCACGTGGTCGGCGCCCGCAAGGCGCGCGAGATGGTCGAAGTCGCCAGCAATCATGGCATCGGCACGATGACGCTCTACGCGTTCTCGGCCGACAACTGGGCGCGCCCGCGCCGTGAAGTGGTGACGTTGATGCGGCTCTTCCGCCGCACGATCCTCGCCGAGCAGGAGCGCTGCATCGCCACTGGCGTGCGGCTCATCTTCATCGGACGGCGTGATCGGTTGCCGCGCGAACTGCTGCACACGATCGAGGCGGCCGAGGCGGCGACGGCCGGCGGCAAGAGGCTCCTGCTGCGCGTGGCCCTCGACTACGGTGCGCGCGACACGATCGAACGCGTGATCGCGATGGCGCGCACGATCGACGGGCCCGTCACGCGCGACAAGGTCGCGGAGCTGATCGGGCGTGCCGATCACTCCGGCGGCGCGGCGCCCGACGTGGACCTCCTGGTGCGCACGGGCGGCGAGCAGCGCCTCTCCGACTTCCTGTTGTGGGAGTGCGCGTATGCAGAGTTGATCTTCACGCGGCGCATGTGGCCTGACTTCTCCGAGGACGACCTCGTGCAGGCGCTCAAGGAGTTCCACTCGCGTCATCGTCGGTTCGGTGCGATCGATGAACCTGCCGAGGAGCGCGCGCGCACGGCCTGAGCGGTGATCGCCGCGCATCACGGACACCAACGGGTGGGCGATTGCCCACCCGTCTTGCATTGACGCGATTGGCTCCATCCGTAGCTTTTCCGGAATGGAGTGGCTGAACTATCACCATCTGCTCTACTTCTACGTTGTCGCGCGTGAGGGGAGCGTGGCGCGTGCCAGCACGGTGCTAAGCCTCGCGCAGCCGACGATCTCGGGCCAGATCCATGCCCTCGAGCGCGCGGTCGGACACAAGCTCTTTGCGCGCAGCGGCCGCAATCTCGTGCTCACGGAGACGGGCAAGATGGCGTATCGATACGCCGAGGAGATCTTCGCACTGGGTCGCGAACTCTCCGACACGCTGCGCGGACGCGCGGCAGGCAGCGTTTCGCGGCTTTCGGTGGGACTGGCCGACGCGATCCCGAAACTCGTGGTGCACCGACTGATCGCCCCCGTGTTGCAGGGCGCCGAGCGGCGCATCATCCTGCGCGACGGCAAGCCCGACCTGCTCGTGGCGGACCTCGCGATCCACGCACTCGATCTGGTGATCACCGACGCGCCGGTGGCGCCCACGATCAAGGTGCGCACGTTCAACCACCTGCTGCACGAAGGCACCGTGACGCTCTTCGCGGCCCCCAAGCTCGTGGCGCGTGCATCGAAGAACTTTCCCGAGTCGCTCAACGGCATTCCGTTCCTGATGCCGACCGACAACGCCCAACTACGGCGCTCGATCGACCAGTGGTTCGCCGACCGGAATTGGCGCCCGGAGATCGTCGGCGAGTTCGAGGACAGTGCGGTGCTCAAGACGTTCGGCATGCAAGGCGAGGGCGTGTTCGTGGGGCCCACGGTGGTGGCCGAGGCAATCAAGTCGCACTACAAGGTCAAGGCAGTGGGCGTGCTCGAGGGGCTCAAGGAGCGACTCTACGCGATCACGCTCGACCGAAAAGTGCGCAACCCGGCGGTGATCGCGATCATCGAGGGCGCGAAGCACCTGCGCGAGTGATCGCGTACGCGGTCATGCGATGAGCGTCGCGTACGCCGCGCGCACGAGGTCGCGAGCGTGCTCGCTCGTGTCGGCCACGGCCGAGAGGTGGCCCATCTTCCGACCGGGTCGCGCACCGGGCTTCCCATAAAGGTGCACGCGCACGCCGGGCATGGCCCAGGCGCGCGTGAAGTCCGGTTCGCCGTTGGTCCAGCAGTCGCCGAGCAGATTGTGGATGGCGGCCGGCACGAGCGTGGTCGGCGTCTCGAGCGGCAGGTCGCAGACGGCGCGCACGAGTTGCTCGAACTGGCTCACGCTCGCCCCACGCTCGGTCTGGTGGAAGGTGTTGTGCGGGCGCGGGGCGGTTTCGTTCACCAGCAACCGGCCATCGGCGGTGATGAACAGCTCGACCGCGAGCAACCCGACGATACCGAGTCTGTCGGTGATGGATTGCGCGAGCTCGACGGCCTCGCGTGTACGATGCGCGTCGACGGGGGCTGGTGCCACCGACCAGGTGAGGATGCCGTCGTCGTGATGGTTGAGCGACGGCGCGAAGCTCGCCATCTGGCCGCCGGCGCGGCGCGCGGTCATCACGGAGATCTCGGTGGCGATGTCGAGGAACTGCTCGACGACGCAGCACGGTGCGCCGATGCGCGTGAAGGCCTGGGCGCCGCCCTCGCGGTCGTGCACGCGCACCTGACCGCGTCCGTCGTAGCCGCCCATCGTCGACTTGACGATGCAGGGCGCGAGCGCGCGCACCGCGTCCGCGCATTCATGGGCACTCGTGACGACGCGCATCAGGCCGACGGGAAAGCCGTGCGATGCGAGCCATGATTTCTGCCGCGCGCGGTCCTGCACCGTGTGCACGGCGGCGACGGCGGGATGCACCGGTGCGTGCATGGCGGCCGCGGCGAGCGCCTCGCTCGGCACCTGCTCGATCTCGAGCGTGACCACGTGCACGCGTGATGCGAAGTCCTCGACCGCGGCGATGTCGCCGTAGGGGGCGGTGACCGTGCGTGATGCGATGGCGCGAGCCGCGCATGCGGGATCGGGGTCGAGCACGTGCACGTCGTAGCCCATGGCGCGTGCGGCCATGCCGGTGAGGCGGCCCAGCTGGCCACCACCCACGATGCCGATCGTGGCACCGGGGAGGATCGGTGCGGACACCCGGCGGTTACGTGAGATCGGAGCCGCGCGCCTCGGCGGCCTTCGCATCGCGCCGGGCCTGCAGCTGCGCGCGGAGCGCCGGGCGCGAGCTGGCGAGCACCTGCGCGGCGAGAAGGGCGGCGTTGATGGCGCCCGGCTTGCCGATGGCGAGCGTTCCGACGGGCACGCCGGCCGGCATCTGCACGATCGAGAGCAGGGCGTCGTTGCCGTTGAGCGCAGTGGCCGGGATCGGCACGCCGAGCACGGGAACGAGTGTCTTGGACGCGACCATGCCCGGCAGGTGGGCGGCGCCGCCCGCGCCGGCGATGATGACCTGGAGCCCGCGCGCTTCAGCCGTCGCAGCGTACGCGAACATGTCGTCGGGGGTCCGATGCGCGGAGATCACCTTCTTCTCGTACGCGATCCCCAATTCGTCGAGCACGTCGCAGGCGTGCTTCATCACCTCGAAGTCCGAGCTGGATCCCATGATGACGCCGACGAGCGGTGCCGTCATGACTGACCCTGCGCCTTGGTGAAGCCGTCGACGCCATCGAAGACCTGCAGCTTCTCGACGTGCATCCACGGGGCGACGGTTGCGGCGCGGGCGAGGAGATCGAGAATGGTCGCGTCATCGACCGGCTGGCCGTCGGATCTCACGAAGCGACAACGCCAGACGTCGACCGCATCAGTCCGCGCCGATCCCGTGCTCGGGTAGACCTGCGTGCCGCGGTTGTCGACGAGCACGAGCTTGAGCGCTGAGCCCTTGATGGCGGCCTCGACCTTGGGTCCGATCGTCGCGGCATCGGTATCGGCTTCGACGAAGACGTCGCAGCCGACGACCTTGCGATCGCGGGCGATGACGCGCGCCGCGGGCGTGATCGACGGCGGAAAGTGGAGCGGCGTGCCCGAGCGCACCATCCAGTTGTCGGTCTTCTTGCCGAGGTTGGCGATGATCGCATCGGTGAACGCGGTCGTGCCGACTGCTGGCTTGCCACGTGCCAGGTCGATCGTGTGTACACCCGATTCGAGCGTGACGAGCACCGCATTCTCGACCCGGTTGGCGTGGTCGAAGAGGCCGAGGTAGCGGAGCATCATGACGGCCGAGAGCAGCACTGCGGTCGGATTCGCCTTGTCCTGTCCCGCGATCGCCGGCGCGGTGCCGTGCACCGCTTCGAAGATCGCGCAATCGGCGCCCATGTTGGCGGACGGCGCGAACCCGAGCCCGCCGCCCAGCCCCGACGCGAGGTCGGAGAGGATGTCACCGTTCATGTTGGTCATCACGATCACGCCGAACTGTTCCGGCGCGATCACGAGCTGGTGGGCGCAGTTGTCGACGAGCATCTGCTCGGCGGTGATGTCCGGATATTCGGGCGCGATCTCGTCGAAGGTGCGCTGCAGCATCCCCTCGGAGAGCTTGAGGATGTTGGCCTTGGTGGCGCAGGTGACCTTGTGGCGTCCCTCGCTGCGCGCCACCTCGAAGGCGAGCTGCACGATCTTCTCGCAGCCCTTCTTCGAGACGACCTTGAGCGATTGGGCGACCCCGGGCGACTGCATGTGTTCGATGCCGCCGTAGAGGTCCTCGATGTTCTCGCGCACGATCTGCAGGTCGACGCCGCGCCCCGCGAAGACGGTCGGCACGCCGGGCAGTTCGCGCACCGGACGCAGGTTGCCGTACGTCTCGAAGAGCTTGCGCAACGTCACGTTCGCGCTCTTCTCGCCCTTGCCGATCGGCGTGGCCAGCGGCCCCTTGATGACGCAGCGATTGCGCTCGATCGAGTCGAGGGTCTCCCTGGGCACGCCGCTGCCGATCCCCTTCTTGAAGGCCTCGCCGCCCGCGACGCCGTTTTCGAAGTCGAGCGGGGCGCCGGCGGCCTGCAGGACGCGCACGGTGGCGCCGACCACTTCGGGGCCGATGCCGTCACCCGGCAGGACGGTGATGGTGCGGCGGGCAGGAGCGGAGGCAGTCACGGGAAATCGGGAGTGAGGCGGTTGCTGCGAGGAAATCCGGCGAGGGCGTAAAGCTACCGCGCGAGGGGACCGAAGGAAAACCGCCCGCCGTTCCCGCGCTTAATTTCCACGCGTGACGACGCCTGTTGACTCCGACCCGCGGGCCTCGCCGCGTTGGTGGTGGGCGCCGGCCGCCGTGGTGCTCGTGGCGGCGCTGGCGTCCGCGGCGTCGCTCGGCAATGGCTTCGCGATGGACGACGTGCCGATCGTGCAGGCCAACGACGCGGTGCACGACGCCGCGCACTGGTGGCGCCGCTTCGCCGAGTCCTACTGGCCGCCCATGCGCGGCGGCGGGCTGTATCGACCGCTGACGATGCTGATCTACGCCGGCCTGTGGGCGGTGGGCAAGGGGAGCCCGGCGCCGTTTCACTGGGCCAACGTGCTGCTGTACGTCGCGCTCTGTCTCGCGGTGCTGCGACTGGCGCGCGCGCTGTTGCCTGAACGCGGCGCCGTGGCCGCCGCGCTGCTCTTCGCGGCGCATCCGGTGCACGTGGAAGCGGTGGCCAACGTGGTCGGGCTCTCCGAGATGCTGGCGGCGATCCCGATGGTGCTGGCGGTGGCGTTGTTCCTAGAGCGGCGACACCAGGGCGATCTCCGCGCGCGCGACATCGCCGTGCTGACGGCGCTCTACGCGTGGGGTTGCCTCGCCAAGGAACACGGCGCGATGCTCCCGCTCGTGCTCGGAGTCGCGGAGCTGGTGGTGGTACCATACACCATCGGTCGCTGGCGACGACTGGTTCCGCTGCTCGCGTCACTCAGCGTGGTGGCCGTGGCGTATCTCGCGGCACGTCACGCCGTGCTCGCCGGGGTGAAGGGCGAGTTTCCCCACGTCGTGTGGGCCACGCATTCAGGTGCGACGCGACACCTCACGATGCTGGGCGTGTCGCTGGAATGGCTCCGGCTGCTGTTCTGGCCCGCGCACCTCTCGGCCGAATATTCACCGCCGAACATTCCCGTCATCACCGGGTGGACGTGGGTGCTCATCCCCGCGCTGTTCGTCGTGTATGGCGTGAAGAGCATGGCGGTGTTCGGCCGGCGGCGCTGGCCGGTACCCGCATTCGCCTGCGCATGGCTCGTGATCACGCTCTTTCCCGTGAGCAACACGCTGGTGGTGGCAGGGCTCATCCTCGCGGAGCGCACGCTGCTCGTGCCGAGCGTCGCGGCGGTGCTGATCGCCGGATGGGCGCTCGACCACGCCCTCACCGCCGCGCGTGAGGCCGCGACGCCGTCGCCGCTCGCGCGACCGCTGGCCGGCGCGATCGTGGCGCTCCTCGTGATCGCGGGCACGTGGCGCAGTTTCGAACGCTCGATGGTCTGGCACGACAACGGCACCCTCTTCGCGCAGACGGTGCGCGACGTCCCGGACTCGTATCGCGCACACTATCACTTGGGCGCCTGGTTTCTCGATCACGACAAGTTGGTGGACGCCGAGCGCGAATTGCGCGCGGCCATCGCGCTCTATCCGCTCGACTACGAGCCGCGCGCCTTCCTGGCCGAGACGTATCGCAAGCACGAACTCTGCGCGCCCGCGATTCCGCTCTATCGCGAAGCCTTGGCCATCGTGCCGCGGGCCGGTGTTCCGCGGGCCGGCTACGTGGCGTGCCTGATCGGGGGGGCGCAGTACGACTCCGCGCGCGCGGTGGCGCGGCGCGGCATCGGCAAGGGATGGGAGGCGGAGTCCGAACTCAAGCGGCTCGTGGGCGTCGCCGACAGCCTGGAGCATGCCAACGGCGCCGCGCGCAACTAGCCGCGGCTAGTTGCAGACCATGTATTCCTTGCCGTTGACGACGGGAATCGGCGAGCCGTTCGAGTTGAATGTCATCTTGAATGCGGCCGGTTGCCACGTGACGCCGTCCTCGGAGAAGGCGAGCACGCCGTTCGTGAACCGCCACCGCCCGGTGTTGCCACCGTCGGCCTGACCGACGACGGAGCCGTTGACGCCGGAGTTCGATGATTCGCGGCGCTGGTTGGATCGCGCCACGCCGTCGCGACTGAGCACGACGCGCTCCGTCTGCGTGGTGCCGCTCGAGCTCGAGTAGGTCTGCGAACCGGAGTACGAGAAGGCGCACCAGGCGTTGGCCGTGAGCAGCTGGATCATGCGCTGGTCGACGTCGGTTGCTCCACCGGCGCTGGTCGCGGCGGGCGGCGCGGCAGGGTTCAAGCGCGCGGGTGGCGCCGCTGCAACGCCCGTTGAACGACTGAGGATGATCTGCTGCGCCGTGTTGAGATTCGGCGTGCCAGTCGGTCCCGGCTCCGCGACCACAAGCAACAGCGTCGCGCCCTTCACGTGCGCCTGGAAGTAGAGCGCCATGCCGCGACCGGCGATCGTCCCGGTGGCTTCGTCGCCGGTGGTGGTGCCGGTGACCGCGAAGGTGTTGCCATTGCCCGTGAACATTCCGCCCAAGGCGCGGTTGCCCGCGTCGGTGAGCGTGAGCGTCGTGATGCCACCCTGCTGGTTGCGGACCTCCCATGTGCCGATGAAGGCCTGCGCGCGTACACGTGGCGCGGCCAACAGGAGAACGGACACGAGCAGCAGCGCGCGACGCATCGCAACCTCGTGAGGGAGATGTCCTGAAGTTGCGTGGTCAGTTGGTGCGTCGCAACACGATTCCCGGCCGCGTGCGTAGCCAGCCGGGCCGCGAATGATGCGCTACGGTCCAGTCTCCGCGGCCGTTCGCACGGCCGATTCCTCGGCGTCGCGCGCATCCGCCGGCGTGAGCGTGTGCAACGCGCCAATGCGGGCGAGCTGCGGCCAGGTGAGCGCCACGACGCCCGTGACCACGATGGCGCCGAGTCCGCCGGCCACCACACTCGCCACGGGACCGAAGAGTGCCGCCGTTGCGCCGCTCTCGAAGGAGCCGAGCTCGTTCGAGAAGCCGATGAAGAGGAAGTTCACCGCCGAGACCCGGCCGCGCAGCGCGTCGGGGGTGATGACCTGCTCGATCGTGGCGCGGATGACAACGCTCACGGCGTCGAAGGCGCCCGTCATGAAGAGGCAGAAGAGCGAGAGCCCGATCGAGCGCGAGAGGCCGAACCCGAGCGTGGCAAGGCCGAACCCCGCGACGACGGCGAGCAGCACCTTGCCCGGTTCGCGCCACGGTCGCATGCGCGTCGTGATGAGCGCCATCGTGAGCGCGCCGACGGCCGGTGCGGCGCGCAGGACGCCGAGCCCGACGGGGCCCGCGTGGAGGATGTCCTTGGCGAAGATGGGCAGGAGCGCCACGGCACCGCCCAGCAGCACCGCGAAGAGGTCGAGCGTGATGGCCGCGAGGTAGATCGGGTTGCGGCGAATGAAGGCGATGCCCGCGAAGAGTTCGCGCGAGTCGTGATGTTCGCGCGCCGGCGGCGGGCGCATGGCGGGCAGCCGCGTAAGCGCGAGCACGAACACGAGTTGCCCGAGCGCGCCGACGGCGTACGCCCACGCCGCGGAACCGGTGAGCGCGATCAGCAGTCCGCCGACGGCCGGTCCCGAGATCGCCGCGATTTCATAGGACGACGACATCCACGCATTCGCGTTGGCGAGTTGCTCCGGTGGCACCAGCTGCGGGATGACCGCGCCGCCAGCCGGCGCGGCGAACGCGCGTGCGACTCCGACGAAGACGAGGCAGGCGTACACCACGGGCACGCCAGCGCCCAGCTGCGTCGCGGCAATCAGTCCGAGTCCCACGAGCGTGAGCAGCGCGTGCGCGCCGATGAGGATGTTGCGCCGCGGATACCGGTCGGCCGCATTGCCGGCGTAGAACATCAAGACGAGCACGGGCGCGAGCTCGAACGCGCCAACCAGGCCCAACGCCCACGCGTCGTGCGTGCGCTCGTAGAGATCCCACCCCACCGCAGTCGAGATGATCTGGTTGCCGAGCACCGCCGCCGCCCGTCCACCCGCGTAAGCGCGCACGAGGGGATTGCGAATGCCGCTGTAGGGGTCGTGCCGATCGCTCATGCGGGCGCGTGGGGAGTGGCACGCGCCAGTCGCGCACCCGAGCGACCAAACTATCCACGGGAGGGGGCGGCCGACCATCGCGGCGCAAGCAGTCCGCACTTGACGCGTCGGTCGCGGTCGCGAGCTTTCCCACGAGCGCGGTCGCTGGCATCGCCCGCGCCCAGTCGCCCCGCGAGATCGCGGTGACGCCGGCGATGCAGCCGGATCGCCTCCCCCTGCTCCAACCTTCCGCCGTGGACGACGCGCTCACGCAGTCGAAGTGCCCGAACTGTGAGTCGCCCGTGGCGACCGGGGCGCGATTCTGCAGCAGCTGCGGCCTCTCGTTCACGTCAAGCACGCCAGCGGTGGCCACGGGCACGATCACCCCGCCCGGTACGCCGGCTCGAGGCGTGCCCCTCAGTGCGACACCGCCAGCGGGCGCATCGGCGTTGCCCTCACTCGCCGCGACGGGAGAGGGCGAGCTCGGCGAGATCCGGCGCGCACTCGATGGCCGCTACGCCGTGGAGCGCGAGCTGGGACGCGGCGGCATGGCCACGGTCTACCTCGCCACCGACGTCAAGCACGAGCGCCAGGTGGCGATCAAGGTGCTGCTGCCGGACCTCTCCGCGTCGATCGGCGCGGAGCGGTTCGAGCGCGAGATCCGCGTCGCGGCCAAACTGCAGCATCCGCACATCCTCGGCTTGTTCGACTCCGGCGTGTCCAACGGCCTCGTGTACTACGTGATGCCGTTCGTGAGCGGCGAGTCGCTCCGTGCGCGCCTCGATCGCGAGGGGATGCTGCCGGTGGACGACGCGGTGGCGATCGCCCTCGAAGTGGGTGACGCGCTCGGCTACGCGCACGAGCAGGGGATCGTGCACCGCGACATCAAGCCGGAGAACATCCTGCTGCAGAACGGTCACGCGCTCGTGGCCGATTTCGGCATTGCACGCGCGGTGAGCGAGGTCGGCGCGCAGAAGCTCACGCAGACGGGCATGGCCGTCGGGACGCCGGTGTACATGGCACCCGAGCAGAGCATGGGCGAAGTGGTCGGGCCGACCGCCGACATCTACAGCCTCGGCTGCATGCTCTACGAGATGCTGGCCGGCGAGCCGCCGTTCACGGGACGGAACGCGGCGCAGATCATGGCGCGCCATGCGATGGAAGGGGTGCCGAGCATCCGCATCGTGCGCAGCGCCGTGCCGGAGGAAGTCGAGGAGGCGATCTTCGCCGCGATGGGCAAGCAGCCGGCCGATCGTCCGCAGACGTCGGCCGCCTTCGCCGAGATCCTCGGGCTGCCGCCGGGCGGTTCGACCGCGACGATGCGGGCGATGCGCTTCACGTCATCGCGCCGGGTGCCGAGCGGCACGCAGACGATGCAGGTGCCGACGAGCGCGCCGGTGTCGAAGGCCAAGCGCTGGGGCGCCATCGGGGCCGGCGTACTCGTGGTGGCCGCAGCGGTGTTCGGCGCGACGCGGTTCATGGGTGGAGGCCGTGGCGCCGTGGTGGCCGGTCCCGAGGCACGACGCATCGCCGTGCTGTACTTCAAGGACCAGAGCAAGGACGCGCACTTGGCGCCGCTCGCCGACGGTCTTACCGAGGGGCTGATCCATGCGCTGTCGGGGGCGTCGAGCCTGACCGTCATCTCGCAAGGCGGCGTCGGCCGCTATCGCACAAGCGATGCCGCGCCGGACTCGATCGCGCGAGCGCTGCGCGTCGGTTACCTCGTGCGCGGAGAAGTCGAGCCCGATGGCGAGAAGGTCCGCGTCAGCCTGCGCCTCGACGATGCGAGCGGCGTGAACCTGAAGCGCGCGAGTTTCGTGCAACCCTCGGGCGACCTGCTCGCGATGCGCGACACGCTGACGGTGGTCGCGTCGGACCTGATTCGCCAGCAGCTCAAGCAGGAAATCCAGGTCAAGGCGCAGCAGGCGAGCACTGCGAGCACGACCGCGTGGCTGCAGCTGCAGCGTGGCGAGGTGGAACGCAAGAACGCCGACGTCGCGGTCGTGAAGGGCGACACGACGGGCATCGAACGCGCCTTCGTCGCCGCCGATTCGCTCTTTGCCGCCGCCGAGAAGGAGGACGCGAAGTGGGCCGAGCCGGTCGTGGCGCGTGCCACGCTCGCCTACCGGCGCGCCCGGCTCGCGGGGCGTGACGTGCCCGCGATCAAGAAGTGGGTGGAAGTCGGCATGGGGCACGCCGATCGCGCTCTCGCGATCGACGCGAACAATGCCGACGCGCACGAGGTGCGCGGCAACCTGCAGTACTGGACGTGGCTGCAGGCGCCGCCCGCGGACGCCGCCGCCGCGAGCGCGCTCATTGCAGGTGCGAAGGCCGACCTCGAGAAGGCGACGACGCTCAACCGCAACCAGGCCGGCGCCTACGCGTCGCTCTCGCACCTGTACAACAACGATCCCACGAGCGGCCCCACCGACGTGAGCCTCGCCGCGCAGCGCGCGCTCGAGGCCGACGAGTTCCTCGCGAACGTGGACGTGATCCTCGGCCGGCTCTTCCTCGCGTCGTACGACCTTGGCCAGTTCGAGAAGGCGCAGCAGTGGTGCGCCGAGACGCGCCGCCGCTTCCCGGCGACGATGCTGGCGACGCGCTGCCAGCTCTTCCTGCTGACGACGCGCGCGCAGGAACCGGACGTGGGCAAGGCGTGGCAGCTCGCCGACTCGGTGGTCGCGCTTTCGCCACCGGGTCGGCGCCCGCTCGCGCGACTCAACTCCGACGTCTACGTGGCCATGGTGCTGGCGCGCGCGAGCAAAGGGCAGGGGCCGCTCGCGGACAGTGCGCGGCACGTGCTGTCGCGGTCCGAGGGCGACGCGACGATCGACCCGACGCGCGACCTTGCGCTCTTCTCGGCGATGGCGCGCGCGGCGTTGGGCGACAAGGCCGATGCGATTCGTCTGCTCAAGGCGTACTTCGCCGCGAACCCGCAGCGACTCGCGACGTTCGCGCAGGATGCGGGCTGGCAGCTCAAGTCGTTGTCGGACAGCCCGGAGTTCAAACAGCTGGTGGGAGCGGCGAAGTAGGGGACGGCCTACAGTTCGCTGGCTGAGCACCGGTCCCGTTCTTGCACCTCACATTTCGGACAAACCGAAGCTGCCTTTTGCCCGATCGGGGCTCGAGGCGTTGGTTGTCGTGCGTCAGGGTCGTAAGTCCCTGTCTCCCAAGGAGCTAGAGTACCATGCGCCGTCTTGGCCTCACCGCGATCGCCTTCGCCGCCACCGTGTTGATGGCGGCCTGCTCGGATTCGCGCCACAGTGTGTTGCCCACGGACCCCAATCCGTCGGCCGACATCTCGATCCGGCAGAACCTGCGTCAGTGCCTGACGCCACAGGCGATCGAGCAGCTGGCGCAGCTGGCGTGGGGACCGCGGCACCCGAACTACTTCGCGGTGGTGGCGAGGCTCTCGCCGATCCTGTTCGCGATGCAGCGCAACGACACGGCGACGGCCCGCACCAAGGCGTTCCAGCTCGTGGACTTCATCCTGAAGCTGCAGGGACGCCGCCGTTTCCGCGGAAATCCGCCACCCGTCGACAAGCTGATCCAGGCCATCTTCTGCCTCGGTGCGGTGACCTATACGGATCCGGACAACTCGTTCCTGATTTTGCCGAGTGACCAGCCGCAGGTGGTGGTCGCGGGCGATGCGCAGGCGGGCGTGCAGCTGCCGGCCAATCCAGTCAGCGAGCCGACACTACTGACGGTCACGAAGATCACGTCGACGTTTCCGCTGGGCGGCGGTCCGTTGATCACGAAGCTCGACCAGTATCCCGGCTTCTACGAGTTCGTGAAGCAGTCGGCGACGAATGCACCGCTCACGCAGCCCGTGATCGTCGCGGTGTGTCCGTCGATCACCGTGCCGGACAGCATCCGCCAGCGGTTGCGCCTCGGCCACCAAGCAAGCTTCGGCTTCGAGGTGACGCCACCAGCACCGGCCAACTTCCTCAACTGTCCGCCGTCAATCGCGTCCGGCAACGTGGGCTCGAGCTGGCTGACGGTGTTGGCGAGCCTCGTCAGCCCGAAGGAACTGCACGCGGCCGGCATGCGATTCGGCACGGGCGGTGTGGGTGGTTCGGCGTCCGAGTTCAGCCCGTTCGCTCCGGTCGATCCGGTGTTGAGCTTTGGTGGCGGCGTGGGTGGTTCGGCGAGCGAGTTCCTGCTCACGCCGACGTTGCCGCCAGCCGCTGCCGGCGCGCCGGCGCCGACCAACGGCACGAAGTCCGGAGGTGCGGTGCAGCTCGCTCCGTCGGCGCCCGTGCGCAACCTGCAGGTCGGGCCCCTGCTTCCGGGTGCGCCGTTCATGAACGGTGTGGCGGCCGCGGTGGATTGCTCGATTTCCGCCGTCAACACGGCGATCGTGCAGGCGTGCCGTCCGCTCGTGACGCTCACGACGCTTCAGGGCACGCCGTTCAACAAGGTGCCGATCACCTGGGCGGTGGCGTCGGGCGGTGGCTCGATCGCGCCCGAGAACTACACCACGCTCAACTGCGCAGCGTTCGGCGCCAACGCGTCGACGATCACCGGCACGTTCGGCAAGTCCGGCGTCTGCTGGACGACGGGACCGTCGGCCGGCGCGAACACGGTCGTGGCCACGCCGAGTCTGGGTGGCGATGCGATTGCGGGCGTTTCGTTCTATCCAGCGTCACAGACCTTCACGGTGACGAACTCGCTCACGACGCCGACGGCCACCGTCAACGGCGGCGGCAGCTTCACATACGACGGGACGGCGCACGCCGGGAGCGGTACCTGCTCCGACGGACTCACGCCGGTGGTCACGTACTCGCTCGGGAGCGCGCCGGTGAACGTGGGCAGCAGCACGGTCACGATCACGTGCGGTGCGGGCAATCCGCTCTTCGTGACGGTGAGCGTGTCGGCGACGATCACGATCACCCAGCGCGCGGCCACCGCCACGGCGGGTACCGGGTCGCTCACCTTCGGATCAGATCCGGCGCTGTTGCCGTGCGCGATCGGCGGGCTGTTGCCAGCGGACGCGGGCAGCGTGAGCTGCACGACGGCCGTGGGCGCGGTCAACGGCGCCGGCACGTACGCGACGTTCCCGGTGGTGAGCCCAACGAGCCCGCTCAACTACAACGTCAGCGCGACCGGTGGTTCGGTGAACTTCACCCCGTACGTCACGTCCAATTGCTTCGCCGCGCCGGTGACGTTCAACGAGACGCGCCAGGTGGGCGTGGCGGCGGGCACGGTGGTCACCGTCTCGTGCGCGCTGCAGACGAGCGCTGGCGGCGCGGTGGCCGGCGCCAACGGCAACATCACGGTCGAGGACTGGCGTCCGACTGGCCCAAGCAGCGGTTCGGTGGTGGTGGTGAGCACGCCGAACGCATTCGTACCGGCCGGTGGCGGCGTCTACACGTACGCGATGAACACGGGGGTCGCGCCATACGTGGCTGGCCACCTGTACCGGATCACGGCGCGTTGGAACGACGG
>JANYHJ010000135.1 GCA_025359135.1 Gemmatimonadota bacterium
GCGCGTGCTGTATCGTTCGCTCAGTTGATCCCGGGCATGGCGCTCGCGGCCATCATTGCGCTCGTAGCCGAGGGCATCGCCGAACTCGAGGTGCGCCGCTTCGGCCATCCTGTGGTCGAGGCGCTCGTGCTCGCGATCGTGCTCGGCATGATCGTGCGAACCATCTGGTCCACGAGCGAGGGCGTTGACGCCGGTGTCCGCTTCACCGCCAACCGCGTGCTCGAACTCGCGGTGCTGTTGCTCGGCGCGTCGGTCAACCTGCCGCTGCTCGTGCAGGCGGGCCCCGCGCTCGCCGTCGGCATCGTGCTGCTCGTAGTGGTGGGACTCGCGGCGAGCTACGCGATCGGTCGGATGTTCGGGTTGCCGCACACGCTGGCCGTGCTCGTCGCGAGCGGCAACGCGATCTGCGGCAACTCCGCCATCGCCGCCGTGGCGCCGGTCATCGGTGCGAGGCGCGAAGACGTCGTGTCGTCGATCGCGTTCACGGCCATCCTGGGCGTCGTGGTGGTGATCACGCTGCCGTTGCTCGTCGTGCCACTCGCCTTGAGCCACTACCAGTACGGCGTGCTGGCTGGCCTCACCGTCTACGCGGTGCCGCAGGTGCTCGCCGCGGCGTTTCCCGTGAGCATCGTGAGCGGGCAGGTGGGCACGCTCGTCAAGCTCGTGCGCGTCCTGATGCTCGGGCCCGTCGTGCTCTTCTTCGCGATCACGCATCGTGCGCGGGGCGTCGATGCCAATGCGGGTGCGATACATCCCATAGTGCAGCTCGCGCGCTTCGTCCCCTGGTTCATCACCGGCTTCCTCGTGCTCGCCACGTGTCGGTCGCTCGGGCTCATCCCCGAGGCGTGGGTCGCGCCCACGCGCGCCGTGAGCGGTGCACTCACCGTTGCCGCGATGGCCGCGCTCGGACTCGGCGTCGACGTGCGTGCGGTGGCGCGCGCCGGGCGGCCGGTGGTGCTCACCGTGACGATGAGCCTCCTGCTGCTCGTGGGCTTGAGCATCGCACTCATTCGCGTACTGGGCATCGCGTGAGCAAACGGCTGGACGCACTGAACCCCTCCGATGACGCGGGGTATGTGGCATCCCGACCCCGGGCACGCCATCTTCAAGGGTCCCCCCAACCGAGACCAATCCACATGACGCGTCAGACGTTCGCCCTCGTTGCCCTCGCCGCACTCTCGCTCGCACCGCGCCTCGTCTCCGCCCAGGCGGAGGCGGAGAAGTCCCGCACCGTGGCCGGCGGCGGCGTGCTCGTGAAGGGCTGGATGGGCAAGGTGGATGCGAAGGAAGCCACCGCGGGCCTCACCATCGAGAACGCGAAGCTCGCGAGTGAAGGCAAGGACATGCGCGTCACGACCGGCCCCGCGTCGGTGTACTGGAGCGCGTCGAACACCGCGAGCGGCGACTACACCGTGACCGCGACGTTCAACGAGCCGGCCTACATGTCGCTCAACAGCCACCCGCATCCGTACGGCGTCGTCATCGGCGGCAACGACATGGGCACCGACACGCAGAGCTACCTGTACTGCGCGGCGTACGGCAACGGCAACTTCATCGTGCGCGGCTTCGGGCCGGCGGCCTTCCAGATGAACGGACGCGGCGCGGCGGACCCGGCGGTCAACAAGGCCGAGGCAGTCGGCAAGCCGGTCACGCAGGTGATCGCCCTCTCCGTCAAGGGCGACAAGGTCGAGTGCGCGATCAACGGCAAGGTGGTGGGCAGCTACGCCAAGGCCGACGTCGTGGGCGCGGGCAAGCTCAAGAGCACCGATGGCGTGTACGGCATCCGCTTTGCGCACAACACGGATGCGATCGTGAGCGGGCTCAAGCTGTCGAAGTAGTCTCGGGTCCTGGGCGCAGCGAGCACCCTTCGCTGCGCTCAGCCCTTCACGTCGCCCGCAGCTACTTGCGGCACGTCACCTCGATCACCAAGCGCCGCCAGCTCGCGACATCGTCCCCGTCGCGCTTCTTGACCGTGGCGCCACAGCGCCCGCCGTCGAGCATCCACGGCGCCAGCCACGTCGCGATCTGGAACGGCAGGTGCCCCACCACGTCGCCACCGCGCGCGTGCACCCAGACCGCGGGGATCTGCGCCTCTGGCGGGTCGGGCACGAGAATCAGCTGATCGCCCTCCGACAGCCGGTGCACCACTTCGGTGCGCGTGCCGAAGATCGTGCCGAGCACGGCGGAATCGAAGTGAGGGTACGGCGGCGATGAGATCGTCATGTCGTCACCCTCAACCTGCGCGCACAGCGCGCTTCTGTCGAGGGTGCGACGCGCCCAGCGCGCCACCGGCCGCACGCCTTCACCGCGCCTGCATACCGTGTCGGGTTACCGCACGCGCCGGCTCGTCCACACGCTCGAGCGCTCGACCCACCGCAGCGGCCATGCGAACGCGGCATTCTTCGCGCCGATCCCGATGCGCGGCGTGATCGCCACCTGCGCGTCGGGCACGGGCGCCCCCGCGCGCACCACCAGCGACCCGCGCGTGAGCGGCACGCCATCAGCGCCGCCGTCGAGCGCCATGGCTTGGCTCAATCGCCCGGGACCGCTCATCAACAGTTCATCGCGCGTCGCCACGCGCCCGCGCCGCCGGTACATCGCCGCCTGCCCCGCCAACGGTTCGAGTGCGCGAACCAGCACCGCGCTTCCCCACCCATCGCGCTCCGTCACGAGGCACGTGCACCAGTGCATGCCGTACGTGAAGTACACGTAGGCGATGCCCGGCCGGCCGAAAA
>JANYHJ010000172.1 GCA_025359135.1 Gemmatimonadota bacterium
CGACCGCATGAACGCGACGGGCCCGCTCGGCGTCGCGGACGCGGTGCGCATCGCGAGCGAGGTGGCTGGCGCGCTCGACTACGCGCACCGGCAGGGCGTGGTGCACCGCGACATCAAGCCCGAGAACATCATGCTGCAGGACGGCCACGCGCTCGTGGCCGACTTCGGCATCGGCAAGGCACTGAGCGAGGCGGGGAACGACACGCTGACGCAGGCGGGGATGAGCGTCGGCACGCCGGCCTACATGAGCCCCGAGCAGGCGGTGGGCGAGGGCATTGATGGCCGGAGCGACCTCTACGCGCTCGGCTGCGTGCTCTACGAGATGCTGGTGGGCGAGCCGCCATTCACGGGGCCCAACGCGCAGGCGGTGATCGCCAAGCGGTTCGTGCAGACGCCGGCCGACGTGCAGGCGCTGCGCGAGGGGGTGCCGCGCCCGGTGGCGCGCGCGCTGCAGACGGCGCTGCAGCGCACGCCGATCGACCGCTTCGAGACGGGCGCGCAGTTCGCGGCGGCGCTGGCCGAGGCGGAGGCGCCGGCGGTCGCGGCGCGCGCGGCGGCGCCGGAGAAGTCGCTCGCGGTGCTGCCGTTCGCGTCGCTGAGCCGCGACGCCGACGACGAGATGTTCGCCGACGGCGTGACGGAGGAAATCCTCAACGCGCTCGCGCAGCTGCCCGGCCTCCGCGTGGCGGGCCGCAGCTCGAGCTTCTCCTTCAAGGGAAAGAACGAGGACCTGCGCGCGGTGGGGGCGAAGCTCGGTGTCGCGACCGTGCTGGAGGGAACGCTGCGCCGCTCCGGCAGCCGCCTCCGCATCACGGTGCAGCTCGTGGACGCGGCCGACGGCTACCAGCTCTGGAGCGAGCGCTACGATCGCGTGATCGAGGACGTGTTCGCGGTGCAGGACGAGATCGCGGCGACGATCGCGGAGCGGCTGCGGCTCTCGTTCGCGGAGCGCAGCGGCGCGGGGCGTCCGCGCACGACGAGCCTCCCGGCCTACGAGCTCTACCTCAAGGGGCGCGCGCTGCTGTACCGTCGCGGGCCCTCCATTCCGCTCGCCATCGCCTGCTTCGAGCAGGCCGTGGCGCTCGACGCCGACTACGCGCAGGCGTGGGCGGGGATGGCCGACGCGCTCACCGTCTCGGCGCACGGCGGGCTCGGGCGCGGGCTGGACCTGATGCCGCGCGCGCTCGCGGCGGCGCGCCGCGCCGTGGCGCTCGACGACGAGCTGGCCGAGGGGCATGCCGCGCTCGCCTGCGCGACGATGCTGTACGAGCGCGACGATGCGCTGGCGGGACGAGAGTTCGAGCGGGCCCTCGCGCTCAACCCCAACTATCCACAGGCGCTTGGCTGGTACGGGCTCTGGTACCTGCAGTGGGTGATGGGGCGGATCGAGGAGGGACGCGCGGCGCTCGAGCGGCTGCTGGCCCTCGACGCGCTGTCGAGCTACGCGCACACCATGATGGCGTTCTCCGACTTCTCGAACGAGCGTCGCGGGAACGCGCCGGCCGTCGCGCACGCGCGCCGCGGCACGGAGCTCGACCCGCAGTCGTTCCTCGCGTGGTGGTGCCTCGGGCTCACGCTGTGGACGAGCGGCCAGTACGACGAGGCGATTGCCGCCGAGGAGCGGGCGATCGGCATCGCGGGGCGCCACACCTGGGCGCTGTCCATCATGGCGTCGAGCCACGCGCGGGCGGGGCGGATGCGCGAGGCGCGGGCGCTCCTCGACGAGGCGATGGCGCCGAGCGCCAACCGGTACGTTCAGCCGAGCCTGCTGATTGCCACGATGGTGGACGTCCTCGGGCTGGATGCCGGGATCGCCGAAATGCGGCGTGCCCTCGACGACCGCGACCCGGGGCTCGTGACGATCGTGCGCAACACGACGTTCGTTGATGCGCTGCGCGGGGATGCGCGTTTTCGGGCGATGGTAGGGGAGCTTCACTACCAAGGCTACGACCCCGCGGCGTCGGTGGGGGCGACGTGAGCGATGCACTGGTGAAGCGGGTCCTTCGCTTTGCTCAGGACGACCAAGGGCGGGTGGTGCGCACGCTCGGCGTGAGTGCCCTGCTTGCGCTCGGCGCGGTGCCTGCGGGGTCGCCGGTGCGCGCGACGTCCGCGACGTCCGCGGTGGCCGCGGTGGCCGTGCACCACGCCGACGCGCCGCTGCCGCTCGCGGAGGCCAACGACAACCGTCGCGCGGCCGGCACGATGCGCGGCGACACGCTCTTCGTGCAGCTGGACGTGCGCATCGCGCGCTGGTACCCGGAGTCGCCCACCGGCCCGTTCGTGGAAGCGCCCGTGCTCGGTGAAGTCGGGCGAGCCCCGCAGGTGCCCGGGCCGCTCATCCGCGTGCGCGAAGGGACGACGATCGCGGTGCGCTTCACCAATGCGCTCACCGACTCGACCGTCACGCTGCGCGGAATCCACGAACGGCCCGGCGCCGACTCGGTGATCGTGCCACCGGGCGCGACGTTCGGCTGGCGCTTCGTGGCCGGCCGGCCCGGGACGTACGTGTACCGTGCCATCGCCGGTCGCGTGAATGCCAGGTACAGCGAGCGCGAGCAGCTCACCGGGGCGTTCGTGGTGGATGCGAAGGGCGCGCGGACCGACGACCGCGTGTTCGTCCTCAACATCTGGAGGCAGTCCACGGACAGTAGTCCCGACGTGAACGCGATCGCCATCAACGGCCACTCGTGGCCGTACACCGAGCGGCTGCGCGCCGAGCGTGGTGACACGGTGCGGTGGCGCGTCGTGAACGGCACGCGTCGCGACCACCCGATGCGCCTGCACGGCTTCTTCTATCGCATGCTCAGCGAGGGGGCGAGCTACGGCGATTCCGCCGTGACGCCGTCGGCGCAGCAGCACCGCGTCACGTACGACATGCACCCCTTCACGGCGATGCAGATGCAGTGGATCGCCGCGCGGGAGGGAAACTGGCTGTTCCACTGCCACCTGTCCTTCCACGTGGTGCCGGAAGCGGGCCTGACGCCGGTCATCGGGCACGAGGACCACGGTTCGGCGGACGCGACGCGGCACATGGCCGGGCTGGTGATGGGCGTCGCGGTCAGCGCGCCGCATGGTGCGACGCGCGAGTCGCGGGTGGGCGCGCGTGCGCTGCGGCTCCACGTGCAGGCGGCCAGCCGGCCGGGCCGCGTCACCCCGCTGCTCGGCGCCGTGCTGCAGGACGGCGCCGTGCCGGCCACGGATTCGCTGGCGGGCACCAGCTCGCTCCTGGTGCTCACCCGCGGGCAGCCGACCGACGTCACGGTGTTCAACCACCTCAAGCAGGCCACCGCCATCCACTGGCACGGCATCGAGCTCGAGAGCTACTCCGACGGCGTGGCTGGGTGGAGCGGCGCGATGAACCGGTTGGCGCCGGCCATCGCGCCGCGCGACTCGTTCACCGCGCGCCTCACGCTCAAGCGCGCGGGCACGTTCATCTATCACACGCACCTCAACGACGTCGACCAGCTCACGCGCGGGCTGTATGGCCCCCTCGTGGTGCTCGAGCCCGGGCAGCGGTTCGATCCGCGCTCCGACCACCTGTTCGTGATCGGGTGGGACGCCGACAGCACGCGGCTCAACCTCGTCGTCAACGGGGACACGATCGGCGCGCCGCTCGAGCTCGCTGCGGGGGTGCACCATCGCCTGCGCTTCATCTTCATCTCGCCCGCTGACGGTGGCGACTGGGCCCTAAGGGCCGACACCACGGTGCAGACGTGGACGCCCATCGCCCGAGACGGCTGGGACCTGCCGCGCTCGCGGCAGCGTCCCGAGCCCGCGATGGTGACGGGCTGGGCCGGCCAGACGTTCGATTTCGACTTCCTGCCGCCGCGCGCCGGCACGTACCGGCTGACGGCGGGCGATCCCGCCAACCCCGACTGGTCGGGCACGATCGTGGTACGATAGGCGCATGGCATCTCCGCTCGATTCACTCGCCGCGGCCCTCGCCGATCGGTACCGGATCGAGCGCGAGCTCGGCGCCGGCGGCATGGCCACCGTCTACCTCGCGCGCGACCTCAAGCATGAGCGCGACGTCGCCATCAAGGTGCTCAAGCCCGAGCTCGCCGAGTCGGTGGGGCGCGAGCGGTTCCTGCGCGAGATCCAGCTCGCGGCGAGGCTCAGCCATCCGCACATCCTGCCGCTCTTCGACAGCGGCGAGGTGGCGGGGGCGCTCTTCTACGTCATGCCCAACGTGCAGGGGCAGTCGTTGCGCGATCGGCTCGCCGCCACGGCGCGACTCCCGGTCGGCGACGCCATCCGCATCGCGGAAGAAGTCGCCGGTGCGCTCGACCATGCGCATCGCGCCGGTGTCGTCCATCGCGACATCAAGCCCGAGAACATCATGCTGCAGGACGGCCACGCGCTCGTCACCGACTTCGGCATCGGCAAGGCGCTGAGCGACGCGGGCGGCGACACGCTGACGCAGGCGGGGATGAGCGTCGGCACGCCGGCCTACATGAGCCCGGAGCAGGCGGTGGGCGAGGAGGTCGACGGTCGCTCGGATCTCTACTCGCTCGGCTGCGTGCTCTACGAGATGCTGGCCGGCGAACCGCCGTTCACGGGGCCCAATGCGCAGGCCGTGATCGCCAAGCGCTTCGTGCAGGTGCCGGCGGAGATCACGGCGCTCCGCGAAGGAGTGCCGCGTCCGGTGGCGCGCGCGCTGCAGGACGCGTTGCAGCGCACGCCGATTGACCGGCCCGCCACGGCCGCAGTGTGGATCGCGGCACTGCGCGCAGTCGAGCCAACGGCTCCCGCGTCGGTGAACGCCGCACCCGCGCAGTCCATCGCCGTGCTGCCGTTTGTGAACCTGAGCCCGGACAAGGACAACGAGTTCTTCGGCGACGGCATCGCGGAGGACATCATCAACGCGCTGTCGCGCGTCGAGGGGCTGCACGTCGCCGCGCGCATGTCCGCCTTCGCCTTCAAGGGCAGGGACGCCGACCTGCGCGAGGTCGGCGGCCAGCTCAACGTCGCGACCGTCCTCCAGGGCAGCGTGCGCAAGGCGGGCAACCGCCTCCGCATCAGCGCGCAGCTGATGGCGGTCGCGGACGGCTACCAGCTCTGGTCCGAGCGCTACGACCGCGACCTCGTGGACGTCTTCGCGGTGCAGGACGAGATCGCGGGCGCGATCGCGCGACGACTGGAGGTGACGTTCACGCCGCAGCGCACCGACACGTCGCGTGTGACGACGGTGGAGGTCGAGGCGTACGAGCTGATGGTGCGCGGGTGGGCGCTCTCGCAGCAGCGCGGACGCGCGGTGCTCGAGGCGATCCGGTGCTTCGAGCGGGCACTCGAACTGGTGCCCGAGTCGCCGAATGCGTTGACGGGACTTGGCCAGGCGCTCCGCCTCAAGTGGCAGTACGGCTTCGCGCCGGCCGAGGAGGCCCTGCCCCAGGCAGATGTGATGCTCCGACGTGCGCTGGCCATCGAGCCTGCGCATGCGCCGGCCATCGGGTACCTCGCGACCCTCAGCATGAACACCCGGCCGAGCGCGTCGGCCCTCGCGCAGTGGAAGCGGGCCCTCGAGCTCGACCCGCGCCTCACCGAATTGCGCGCCCTCTACGGCGTCTGGGGGCTCGTCATCATGGGGCGCGGTCACGACGACGAGCGCGGAGAGGCCCAACTCCGACGTGCCCTGAGCGAGGATCCCTTGAGTCCGATCTGCGCCACGATCGGCGGGCTCGGACTCGGCATCCTCGGCAAGTACGATGACGCCGTTTCGGTCATCCGTCGCGCGATGGCCGCCGTGCCCGAGGCCTTCGCGCCGGCGTACGCGCTCACCTGGACGCTCACCTGGGCGCGCCGCACCGACGAGGGGTTCGCCGCCGCAGAGGACGCGATCGAGCGCTTCGGGCGCCATCCGTGGATTTTGCACGTGCTGACGGGTCTCTACATGCAGCGCGGCGACCGGCGGCGTGCGGAGGCGGTGCACGCCGAGCTCGAGGCCCGCGCGATCACGTCGCGCATTTCGCACTTCTCGCTGGCCACGAGCCTGCTCTACCTCGGCCGGGTGGACGAGGCCATGGACCAGGCGATCCAGTCAGCGCGCACGCGCGACGCGATCGGGCCCATCTGGTGGCGGTGGGGGGACATGGCGCCGTTGGCGTCGCACGCGCGGTACGACGAACTGCTGGCGGTGATGGCGGCGCCGTGGTGAGGTGATGCGGCGACGGGGCCGTCGCTTGAGCGTCGGCCCCGTCGTTGGTGCGCGGGTGAAGCGGGTCCTTCGCTGCGCTCAGGACGACAACGCGTTCAGGTCGACTAGTTGGCGGCCTTCGCCGGCTTGAGTCGCCGGCTCGGCACCGTGTAGAGGTATCCCGTGTACTGCATCTCCTCCCAGGTCTGGTCGCCCCAGTGCACGTCCTGCCTGGGATCGGGGTTCCCCTTGTTGCCGCGCGAGTTGTCGTACCACGCCACGCTCTTGAGCTTGCCGCCGGCGGGAATCTCGAGCGGAGTACTATAAAAGTAGTAGGTCTGCCAATTGAAGTCGTAGCGCGGCACATCGAGCACCACCTCGCTCGTGCCGTCGGGCTTCTCGAGCGTGTACTTCCAGCGCGCGCCGCGCAGGTGCGTGTGCGGCAGGAGCCCCCAGATCTTCACGGTCTCGGTGGGCTCGAGCTCCGACTCCACGGCCACATCCTTCTGGCCCGCCGGAATCGTGAAGTTGCCATTGGCGAACGCCGCCATGCGCATCTCCTCGTCGGGCATCTCCTTCGCGAAGCGGAAGCCGACGCTCGTGCGGTCGTGCATCGCGTGGCCCTTGGCCGTGTAGTGCAGTTGGAAGGTGAGGATCGTGCCCGCGCGGATGCGCGCCGCTGTCCCTGGCGGAAAGGTCATGACGTTGGTGCCGGGGGCTGTGCCGCCGATGAGCGTGCCGAGCCGCTGTGGCGGGCCGTGCAGCGAGTCCTTGCGGGGCGGATCCTCGGGCGGATCGAACTGCGGCTTGCGGACGAAGAGTGGCTTTGGCGCAGCGGCGCCCGGTGCAGGCGCAGGTGGACGCGCCGCGCCGGGTGCGGGCGCCGGCACCTTGGCGTAGACGAGCACGTGGTGGACGACTTCGCGCGCACCCGGCTTGAACTCCATCGCCTGGACCCACTTGTCCTCTGTAAAGCCGGTTGGCACCTCGAAGTACTGGTATTCGACCGTGCCCTTGGCCGGCACCAGGTAGTCCTCGGCCATGCTCACGATCGCGTCGGGCTGCCCCATCTCCCATCCCTCGGGATAGACGGGCTGCGGCGGCATCGCGCGCGGATCGCCGGCCTTGCCACCTGCGGCGATCCACTTGAGGATCACGCTCTTGTCGCGATCATCGAGACGGCGATCGTTGCGGAACGTTCCCTTGGGGCCGTCGGCGTGCCACGGCGGCATGTAGCCCGTCTTGACCGCCTCCTCGATGTCGTCGATGTGCGCCTTGGCGGTGTCGTAGTTGAGCAGGGAGAAGGGTCCCATGCCGCCGGCGTGATGACAGCCGGCGCAGTTCTTGATCACCACCGGCGCGACATCGGCGGTGTAGGTGGGATCGGTGTCCTGCGCGACGAGCGAGTGCGACGGCCGCGTGAGCAGCAGGGCGGCGAGGCCTGCTGCGCCGACGCCGACGAGCGTGGCGAGGCGCGTGCGGCCGTGGGAGCTGCGTGAACCGCTCTGGGACCGGACGGTGGGGCGCATGCCGAACACTCCGCTTCGTGAGGGGGTGGACCCTCGGGGGGCGCGCACGGGCGGGACGACGCGAAGGTACGCTGCCCGGGCATCTCAGGCCAGCCGACGCCTCTCACCCGCTCCTGCGGGGGGGTCCATATTTCCGCATGACGCACGCCGATGCGCGCCTCGTGGCCGCCCTTGCCGATCGCTATCGTGTCGAGCGTGAGCTCGGCCAGGGCGGCATGGCCATCGTCTACCTCGCGCACGATATCAGGCACGACCGCGACGTTGCGCTCAAGGTGCTCAAGCCGGAGCTCGCCGCGTCCATCACCGGCGACCGCTTCCTGCGCGAAATCGCGATCACGGCGCGGTTGAACCATCCGCACATCCTGCCGCTGCTCGACTCGGGGCTCGCGGGCGATGGCGCCTTTCCGTTCTACGTGATGCCGGTCGCGAGTGGTGAGTCGCTGCAGGACCGGCTCGGGCGCGACGGACGCATTCCGGTGGCGGAAGCGGTGCGCCTCGCGCGTGAGGTGGCCGAGGGGCTCGCGCATGCGCATGCGCAGGGGGTGGTGCACCGCGACGTGAAGCCGGCCAACGTGCTGCTCTCTGCGGGACACGCGGTGCTCGTGGATTTCGGCATCGCCAAGGCCGTCGGGGACGCAGCGCAGGGTGGCCTCACGAGCGAGGGCACGTCGATCGGTACGCCGGCGTACATGGCGCCGGAGCAGGCCGCGGGCGACGCCGACGTGGATCATCGCGCGGACCTGTACGCGGTGGGGGTGCTGCTGTTCGAGATGATCGCGGGGGCGCCGCCCTTCAGCGGGCCGATGCGGCAGGTGATCGCCGAGAAGCTCGCGAAGGATGCGCCGTTGTTGTCGTCGCGCGTGGGCGACGTACCGCCCGCGCTCGTGGCCATCGTGCAACGCTGCCTCGCGCGAGATCCGGCGGCGCGGTTCGCGAGCGCCGACGCCCTCGTGCAGGCGCTTGGCGCGACCGAACAACCGGTCGTGGCGTCGCGTCGTTCACCGTGGGTTGCCGCAGCGGCGGGCGCGCTGCTCGTCGCGGGCGTCGCCGGCCTGCTCGTCGTGCGTGACCAGCGCGCGCGCTGGGTGCATGACACGGGCGTGCCGACGCTCAAGCGGCTCATCGAGGCGGACCAGATCGACTCGGCGTTCGACCTGCTCACGGAAATCCAGCGGCGGGCGCCGGGTGACACGTCGCTGCAGGCGTCGTGGTGGGCGTTCGAGCGCACGACGAAGTTCAAGAGCGAGCCACCTGGCGCGACCGTCACGCGCGCGCCCGTGGGCGACACCACGCACTGGTCGCCCGTGGGCACGACGCCGACGGAGACGATGCGCGTGCCGGCGAACGCCTGGTTCTACCGCTACGAGAAGCCCGGCTACCGGACGGTGACGATCATCAGCGCGCGCATCGGCGGCGTCTACGTGCCGGTGCCGACGCCGGTGATCCTGCGCAAGGTGAGCGACCCGGACTCCGACATGGTCGCGTTGCCCGGGCGCCGGCTCGTGCCGACGCTGTTCGGCCTCTCGACCGCCGACACCGTGGATCTCGCCGACTTCCTGATGGACAAGCGCGAGGTCACCAATCGTCAGTATGCCGCATTCGTGAACGCGAGCGGCTATGCCAAGCGCGAGTACTGGGACTCGACGCTCGTGGTGGATGGGCATGCGGTACCGTTCGCGACGCTCATGGCCCGTCTCGTCGATCGCACGGGACGCGCGGGGCCATCGTCGTGGGAAGGAGGCGCGCCGCCGTCCGGCACCGACGACCTGCCGGTGGGCGGCGTGAGCTGGTACGAGGCGCGCGCCTACGCGCGGTACGCGGGCAAGGCACTGCCGACGGTGGTCGAGTGGAACGCCGCGGCGATTCCCGACGCGGCGCGCTGGGTCGTGCCTCATGGCCGGTACGAATCGAGCGGACCCGTGAAGGGCGGCGACGTGCGCGGCGTGAGTGCGCGCGGCGTGTACGATCTCGCCGGCAACGTGCGCGAGTGGACCGAGAATGCGCGCGAGGCCGGCACGCGGTACATCCTCGGCGGTGGCTGGACGGATCCGCCGTACCTCTTTTCCGAGGTGTACGTGCAGCCCGAGCTCGACCGGGCGGCGATCAACGGCATCCGTCTCGTGCGTCGCTTGGGAAGCGCGCCCGACCTGGCGCGCGCGATGGCGCCGCTCCCCCGGCGTCTCCCCGACTATGCGCACGCGAAGCCGGTGGACGATGCCACGTTCCGCGGCTTTGCCGCACTGTACGCGTACGATCCGGCGCCGCTCAACGCCCACGTCGAGAAACGCGACAGCATGGTTCCCGACTGGGTGCGCGAAGACGTGACTGTCGACCTGCCGGGTGGCGGTCCGCTGACCGTGGTGATGATCCTGCCGAAGAACGCGAAGCCGCCCTTCCAGCCGATCGTGCTCTGGCCCGCATCGGATGCGTTCATCATGTCGGACACGCGGCAGCTCTCGACCTGGTTCGTGGACTACCTCGTGCGTGGCGGGCGTGCGGTGATCTACCCGATCTTCGAGCACACGTACGGACGTGGCACGCGGCGCTCCAGCGACGTGTCGGAGCCGACCGTGGCGCACCGCGACCAGGTGCGCCGCTGGGTGACGGAGCTGCGCCGCGCGGTGGACTACGCGTTCAGCCGTCCCGACATCGACACGACGCGTCTCGCGTACGTCGGGACGAGCTGGGGCGGGCGCAACGCGCCGGTGTCGCTCGCCATCGAGACGCGCATCCGCACGGCCGTGCTCAACGTCGCGGGGCTCCCCGGCGTGGAGCTCTTGCCGGAGGAGAATCCGGTCAACTTCCTGCCGCGCGTGCACATGCCGGTGCTGATGTTGAGCGGCAAGTACGACTCCACCTTTCCGTACGAGACGTCGCAGCGTCCCTTCCTCGCGCTCCTCGGCTCGAAGGACAAGAAGCAGATCCTCTATGACGGCGGCCACTTCCTGCCCCGCACGGAGCTCGTGAAGGAATCGCTGGCGTGGCTGGATCGCGTGCTCGGCCCGGTGCGGCGATGAGGGGCGCGGCGCGCGCGTTGCTGGACGGCGGCACGATTTCGCGGGACGTTGGTCTCCGATGAGCGATCCTGTCGTGCGACTCTCGGCTGCCCTCGGCGACCGCTACCGCCTCGACCGCGAGCTCGGCGCGGGCGGCATGGCGACGGTGTACCTCGCGCGCGACCTCAAGCACGACCGCGACGTCGCGATCAAGGTGCTCAAGGAGGACCTCTCGCAGACGCTCGGGCCCGAGCGCTTCGTGCGCGAGATCAAGCTCGCCGCGCGGCTCAACCATCCGCACATCCTGCCCCTATACGATTCGGGCGAAGCGGACGGCTACCTGTTCTACGTGATGCCGGTGATGCAGGGGCAGACGCTGCGCGATCGCCTCGCGTCGGGGCAGGCGCTGCCGGTGGACGAGGCGGTGCGCATCGCGAGCGAGGTGGCCGACGCGCTCGACTACGCGCACCGTCACGACGTGGTGCACCGCGACATCAAGCCGGAGAACATCCTGCTGCACGAGGGACACGCCATCGTCGCCGACTTCGGCATCGGCAAGGCGTTGATCGCGGCGGCGTCGGCGTCGGCGACGTTCACGCAGGTCGGCATCGCGGTCGGCACGCCGGCGTACATGAGCCCCGAGCAGGCCGCGGGCGACGCGGTCGATGGCCGCAGCGACCTCTTCGCGCTCGGCTGCACGCTGTACGAAATGCTCACGGGCGAGCAGCCGTTCACGGGCTCGAGCGTGCAGGCGGTGATCGCCAAGCGATTCCATCACGTGCCGGCGGCCGTCAACGCCACGCGCGCCACGGTGCCGATGGCCGTGAGTCGCACGGTGGACAAGCTGCTGGAGAAGGCGCCGGAAGACCGTTTCTCGAGCGGCGCGCACGTGGCGCGCGCTCTCCGCGGTGACGCTGACGCGGTGCCAGCCGATCGTCGCGAGGGTCCGAGCATCGCGGTGCTGCCGTTCGCGAACATGAGCGCCGATGCCGACAACGAGTTCTTCTCCGACGGCATCAGCGACGACATCACGAGCGCGCTCACCAAGGTGAAGGGACTCAAGGTGGCCGCGCGCGCCTCGGCGTTCGCGTTCAAGGGGCGCGACTCCGACCTGGCCGCGATCCGCGAGAAGCTCCAGGTGCGCAACGTGCTGAGTGGCAGCGTGCGACGCGCCGGTCAGCGCGTGCGCGTGACCGCGCAGCTGATGGACGTGCAGGGCGGCGAACAGCAGTGGAGCGAGCGCTACGACCGGAATCTCGACGACATCTTCGCGATCCAGGACGAGATCGCGCGATCGATCGTCGGCGAGCTCGAGGGGGTGCTGGGCCTCAAGGTGGACGAGTCGCTCGTCGAGCGGCCGACGCAGGACATCGAGGCGTACGACCTCCTGCTGCGCGGCCGCGAGGCGGTGCGCCGGCGGACGCCGAGTTCGGTGCGCACGGGGCTCGAATACTTCCATCGTGCGCTCGCGCGCGATCCGCGCTTCATCGCGGTGTGGCAAGGGATGGCCGAGGCGCAGGCGGCGCTGGGCGTGTACGGCTATGAGCCGATGACGCAGTGCCGCGCGCGAGCCGATGAGGCGCTCGCGCAGATGGAAACGCTCGGCGCACCCGCGGGCGACATCGCGCTCTGCCGCGGCATGACGGCGCTCTATCTCGGGCGCGATTGGCCGGCGATGGGCGCGGAGGTGGCGCTGGCCGCGAAGGAGAGCGCCGGCAATGCGCTCGCCCTCGTGATCGTCGGCCTCTGGCACGCGGCGATGGGCAACTCCGCCGCACGCACGGCGGCGGTGACACGGTGCATCGCGGCTGACCCGCTCTCGCCGTGGGCACAGACCATGGCGGGGCACTGTTACTACTTCACGGGCGACTACGCCGAGGCACTCGCCTGCCACAACGCCGCGCTCGCCCTCGATGCGAACACGCTGAATGCGCTCTGGGGCTCGGGGTTGGTGCTGTGCCACATGGGTCGCATGCGCGAGGCGATCGAGCGGATGCGACGGGCCGTGTCCGCAGGAGAGCGCGGCCCGACCACGCTCGCGCTGCTCAGCTACACCTTGTTCAAGGCGGGTGAACTCGACGAGGCGCGCGCTCTGGGTGACGAGGTGTCACGGATGCAGCAGAACCATGCCTACTGGGAGTTGTTGTTCGAGGTGCAATCGGGCGATGACGACCGGTTGGAGGCGGCACTCATGCGCGCGGTGGAGCGGCAGGCCGGGTGCGTCTCGCTCGGCACGACGGTACGGCCCGATCTGTTGCCGCTGCTCGACCATCCGCGTTTCGGCAAGTTGGTGCGGCAATTGAGCGTGTTCGCGCACCTGCCCGGCGCGAAGGGCACTGCATGAGGTATCACGGCGCGCAGCAGCATGCCATGATTGCGCGACGACGCAGGCGCAGGCTCGAATTTTCCGCCCGAACCCCCCAAGGCATACCTCGCACGGCAGGAGGCACCGCATGACTGGCACACCCGACCTCAGCCGGAAACCACGCGACCACGAAATCGACCGCTTCGGTCTGTCGCACCAGGGCAAGGTGCGCAAGGACAACCAGGATCACTACCTGCTGGCGTC
>JANYHJ010000193.1 GCA_025359135.1 Gemmatimonadota bacterium
CAGCGAGCTCCTTCGCCTCGCCATCGAGCGCCACGACCGTGATGCCGATCGGCACGTGAGCTGCGAGCGCGTTGTGCGTGACGACGACGGTCGCGCCGCACTCGCTCACCACCTGCGCGATGCGCGGGGCCGGCGCGTCGACCGGAAGCGGCACGTACGCGCCGCCCGCCTTGAGAATGCCGAGCACGCCGACCAACGTCGGCACGGAGCGGTCGTGAAGGAGTCCGACGCGCACACCGCGCACGACGCCCGCACTTCTCAGCCTGTGCGCGAGCTGATTGGCGCGAGCGTCAAGTTCGGCGTAGGTGAGTTGCACGGTGCCCGGCAGCCCACCCTGCACCGTGGCGCAGACGGGCGACCCGACAACAGCCACGCGCGATGCCACGCGGTCCACCTGGCATTCGAAGAGCGCGACCACGGTCGCACCCTCGCCCTCATTGACCTTGGCGCCCTGCGCCGCATCGGTCGCGTTCCGCTCCGCCTTGTCGCGGATCTCGATGTCGCCCACGCGCACATCGGGGTTGGCGACAACCGCCTCGAGCACGGACTGCACGTGGCCGAGGAAGCGGCGCACGGAGGACGCGGCGTGCAGGTCCTTGCGCGCGCGCAGCGTGAGCTCGAGCCCGGCTGGGCGATCACCCATGAAGAAGGTGAGATCGAACTTGGTGGTCGCGTTCTCGGATCCGACGGGCACGAGGCGCACGTCGCCCATGCGCGCTTCGGGCGCGTTCGACGCGTCGAGCTGCGTGAAGACCACCTGGAAGAGCGGCGACCGGCCCGACGCCGTCACTCCCTGCAACTCGATCGCGAGCTTCTCGAACGGCACGTCCTGGTGGTCGAAGGCGCCGAGTGCGCTCTCGCGCAACCGCGCGAGCACCTCGCGGAAGGTCGCATTCTCCGCGAAGCGTGCGCGCTGCACGAGCGTGTTGGCGAAGTAGCCGATCAGCCCGTGCGTTTCCTCCTGCGTGCGCCCCGCGCTCGGCGAGCCCACGAGGATGCTCTCCTGCCCCGTGTAGCGATGGAGCACGGTGGCGTAGGCGGCGAGCAGCACCATGTAGAGCGTCGCATCGGATTGCTTGCCGACGGCTGCGACGGCGTCGCGCATGGCAACAGGCAGCGTGATCGACTCGCTGACCGCCGCGCCGGTCGCAACCGCGCCGCGCTGGAAGTCGGTCGGCAGGCGGATCTCGAACTCCGCGCCGGCGAGCTCCCTGCGCCACCAATCGAGCAGCCGTTCGAGCGCGCCATCGGCCATCTGCTGTCGCTGCCAGATGGCGAAGTCCGCGACCTGGATGGGGAGCGGAGCCAGCTCCGCGTCGCGTCCCACAACGAACGCCTCGTAGAACGCCGAGAGTTCGCGGAAGACGATATCGCGCGACCAGCCGTCGAAGGCGATGTGGTGAGATTCGATGAGCAGCAGGTGCTCCGCCGCGTCGAGCTGCACGAGCGTGACGCGCAGCAGGAGATCCTTGGACAGATCGAACGGCCGCGCCGAGCGATCGGCGATGACGCGTGTTGCATCGGCTTCCCGCGACGCCTTGTCCATCGCGCGCAGGTCGACGACCTCGAACGGAACGCCACGTGGCGCATGAATCACCTGCACCGCCTCGTCGTTGACGGTGGCGTAGGTGGTACGCAGGATCTCGTGGCGTGCGACCAGCGCGTCGAAGGCGCGACGCAAGGCGCTCACGTCCAGGGCACCGACCAGCCGGCGCGTGCGCGGCACGTTGTACGCGACGACACTTGGCGACGCCCGTTCGAGCAGCCACATCAACTCCTGCGCGTACGACGCGGGGAGCATCACGGGTTCACCGGCGGACGCGCCGGGTATTGGTGGAGAGTTGCTCACGTGGCTCCGTCCGGCCGCCCGGTCGTGGGGCGGTTGGGGGCAGGGTTTCCGATCCGGTGTGCGTCGCGCGCGATGGCGCCGAGCGCACTACCGGCGGCGGGCTTGGCGCGCTCCGCCTCTATGAGTGTTGCAATCTGGCCGATCGTCGGCTGGTCGAACAGTGCCCGCAGCGGCAACCGCACACCGAACGCCTTGCTGATCTTTCCCAGAGCGCGAATGGCCATGAGCGAATGGCCGCCGAGCTCGAGGAAGTTGTCCGTGGTGCCGATGCGTTCCTTCTTGAGCACGTCGGCCCAGATGGCGGCGAGCTGGATCTCCGTGTCCGTGGCCGGCGCGACGTGGCGATCGACCGTCACCTGGTCGGCATCGGGTGCGGGCAGCCGCGTCTTGTCGACCTTGCCGTTGGCGGTCAGGGGAATGCTCTCGACGAGCACCACCGCACTCGGCACCATGTACGCGGGCAGCTGCGCGGCCAGCCAGCCGAGCAGCTTCTCGCGCGTGGGTCGGTCTCCATGGCTGACCGCATAGCCCGCCTGCTTCGCGACGGCGTACGCCAGCAGCTGCGCTTCGCCCTGATCGTCCGTGCGCACGATGGCGACGGCCTGCGCCACGCCCGGATTGGCGCGCAGCACCTGCTCGATTTCGCCGAGCTCCACGCGATAGCCGCGAATCTTGACCTGGTCGTCCGCGCGGCCGAGGAACTCGATGGTGCCGTTCGGCAGGCGGCGCGCGCGATCACCGGTGCGATAGACGCGCTCACCGCGCCACGTAATGAACTTCTCGGCCGTGAGCTCGGGTCGCTTGAGGTATCCCGCGGTCACGCCGTGTCCACCGAAGAGCAGCTCGCCGGGTACGCCGATGGGCTGCTGGTTGTCGTAGCGGTCAACGACGTAGCCGTGCGTGTTGGCGAGCGGACGACCGACCGGCACTGTCACGGCGCCCTGCCCTTCGACTTCGGCCAGTGACGAGGTGGTGGCCTCGAAGGTGCAGACGCCGACCGTCGTTTCGGTGGGCCCGTAGTGATTGAGCACGCGACACTGATTGGCGGAGAGCAGCGTGCGGGCTAACGCGGGCCGCAGCGCTTCGCCACCGGTGACGATCCACTGGCGCGGTAGGATCGCGGCGAGCTCAGCGCCACTCTTGCCCGCGATCAGTGCGGCGAGGTGATTGGGCGTGATCTTGAGGACATCGAGCGCGTGCACGCTCACGTACTCCGCGAAACGATCAGGCTCGGTGGCCACGTCCTTCGAGAGCACGTGGAGCGTCCCGCCAGCGAGCAGCGCCGGGAAGAGCGACGTGTTACCCAGATCGGCGGCGAGCGTGCTGATGAGGCCGAAGCGCCAATTGTCGAGCGCCGCGAGGCCATCACCTGCCGTTGCCGCGGGCACCGAGCCGAGTACGCGACTGACCGCGCGGGTGTAGTGCACGACGTTCGCGTGCGTCACGACGACGCCTTTGGGCGTACCCGTCGAACCCGACGTGTAGAGGATGTACGCCGGCGCGTCAGGGGCGATGGCGGCCGTCACGTTGGTGTCGGGGAGTGCACCGAGCATGCCGGCGTCGCGGTCGAGCGCGACCACGGGCGTGCCCTCCGGCACGCGGTTGGCAAGCGCCTCGCTCGTGACGACGCAGCGCGCCTCGGCATCGCGTAGCTGCTGTGCGATGCGCGTGGCCGGCGCTTCCGTGGCGAGTGGCACGTACGCGCCTCCCGCCTTGAGAATACCGACAAGACCGACGATCGCATCGGCCGAACGATCGAGCAGCAGCCCGACCGGTGCGCCGCCCTGCACGCCGAGCGTGCGCAGATGGACCGCGAGCTGATTGGCGCGCGCGTTGAGTTCGTCGTAGGTGAGCGGCAACGTGCCCGCGACGCTGCCCGCAGCCGTGGCGGCAGCGCGCGGGGCGGCCACGGCCAGCCGTCCGCCGACGCGCGCGACCTGGCGCTCGAAGAGCGCGACGATTGACTCCGCGGCGCCTTCGTCGACGGCCGTAGCGTTGGCCGCTGCGAGCGCCTTGTCTTCCTCGGGCGTGAGGAGCTGCAGCGCTGAGATGCGCGTGTCCGGCGCGCTCGCGATCGCGCCCAGCACCTTGCCCAGGTGGGCGAGGAAGCGCTGCATCGTCTCGGAGAAGAACAGGTCCGACCGGTACTGCAGCATGAGCGACAGTCCGTCGGCACGTTCGGTCGGGAAGAGCGTGATGTCGAACTTGGTCGCGCCCAAGTCAGCGCCGAAGGGCTCGACCGTCACACCCTCGAGCGCGACGGAAGCGGGCATCGCGTTCTGCATCGTGAGCACGACGTCGAAGAGCGGTGCGAGACGATCGTCGCCTTGCCGCAGCTCCATGGCGAGCTTCTCGAGCGGGATGTCCTGATGATCGTAGGCGCCGAGCGCCGACGCCTTGACGCGCTGCAAGAGCTCTGCCAGCGTCGGATCACCGCGGAAGTCGCCGCGCATCACGAGCGTGTTGTTGAGATAGCCGACGATCTGCTCCGTCTCGTGACGGGTGCGGCCCGCGCTGCCGGACCCTATGAGCACATTCTCGCGTCCCGTGTAGCGATGCAGCACGGTGGCGTAAGCGGCGAGCAGCGCCATGTAGAGCGTGACGCCCTGTGCTTGCAGCGCGGAGTGGAGCTGCTTGAGCGTATCGGTCGGCAAGATGACCTGCTCGCGTGCCCCCTCGAACGTCGCGACGCGCGCACGCGGCTTGTCGGTGGGCAGGTCGAGTGGTTCGGTGGCGTCGCCCAACTGCGCGCGCCAGAACTCGAGCAGTTCGGCGAGGCGCGCACCCGAGAGTTGCTCGCGCTGCC